>NZ_JAMOIE010000144.1 GCF_024448935.1 Stutzerimonas stutzeri | reverse complement strand
TACCACCACTTTTTGAGAAGCTACCTTGGTCCCAGGTAAGTGCAGAGCCGTAGAGGCTTTGCATTTCCTCGACCGTGAGGGCGACCAGAGAACCGGAGCAGATGGGCGAGCCATCAGCGCCTTGCGACCAGTAGCCATCACAGGCAAGGAAATTCATTCGCCGACCTCACGGAAATCGACGGCTTTTTCGAGCGGTTCGCAGTCGGGGCAAACGGCGAAATGGGGTGGCAGGCTGAGGTCTGGCAGCAGATCGCTTTGCGGTACAGGCAGGCTCATGAGCTTACCCATGTCGTTTCCGCAGCAGTCGCAGATAACGCGATCAACAATCAGCATCGTCCAACCCTCCCCTTAGTTGGCTTTGGCCGGGTCCGGCTGGCTGCCGGCTAGCTTGGCGGTTGGGGTCGGTTGCTGGATGGGCCTAGTGGCCTGAGTGGCGGGCTTCACCGATTCCAGATGCAGGCAAAGATTATTGCCTTTCTGTTTACCAGCTCGTGCAATCTCGAAATGAATACGCACGGTTTCCAACGGCGCAAAGTTGGCCCCAGAGGCAAATACTTCATCCGCTACTTCGAGAGGTACATCCATGCTTACGATGGACAATCCATTCTCCGTTTCTCCATCAGGTTCATCACCATAGAAGACTTTAACAATCTTTACTTCGGTGCCGTTCTGGCTGAATGCGAGCTTCTGAGTCCCAAGAAATGCAACTTCCATCGTTGATCGTGCCATGTTGTGTTTCTCCAGTTGTTTGCGCTTGGTCGCGCTGTTTTGCGTTCTTCAAGCTAGGATTTACTGTCAGGTTGCTTTCGCTGTTACTGCCAGGATTTCTATTACTTGAAGTGCCGTACTCGTTTAACTAGTTGGGCGATCCCTTCGGGCCAGGCTCTATTGCTTCGCAACCAAGCCAAACGATGAAGCTGTTTGTCTTGGCCCTTCGGGTAACGATCCTTATCGCAAAATCAACCGCTCTTAAGATCAACACCAAGGGCTTTGCCCTTGTCATCCCACTCTTGCCGCCGAGGGCTCGGGAGCGCGGGGCGGTGAAGCTGCCCCACACTCACGAGCGGAGGCTGTTTCTGTTCGTGCAGGGTCAAGGGTGCGCTCCGCCCGTGCTTCCGTTCGCCGGATCGGTGAAGCGTGATCCGACGAGCCGGGAGCGCGGCCCTGGACCAATACAGGCCGAGCGGGATTGGTGAGCTGGTCCATCACGTAGCCGCCCCACTGGATGACCGCGAGAGCGGTTACACGACTCATGCCATCACCCCACCAGCTCGAACGGTTCGTGAAACGGAACGAACGGAGTTGGTTTTGGAGTTGGTTTTCAGCTTTGGTAAATAACGCTCCAATACTTCGCGGGGCGGGCGGGTGGCGTATGTTTCGCGCAAGTGAAACGCGGGATCACTTGCAAGCGACCATCGACCAGTAGGACTGACGAGGGGCGGCATTGGTCGCATGGTGTGAACCGGGAGGGAGCGGGAATTACCACCGCGATCCTTGACCAGCAAACAGAACAGTCGCAGTTCGGGGCATGAGGCAGGCGCAGATACTTGACAGGAACATTCATCAGCAAGCACCTGCGCAGAGGGCTTTACCGAAGACTGGCGACGCTCGAATGCGATCCAGGTCGGCATGATCGGACCGACATTACAGGCATCCGGGAAAGGCTTGCCGGAATGACTGAAGGCATTCATCAACAGGTCAGTAAGCAGAACATACTGATCCCACATGATTAAGCCGAGGTCTTCCAGTACCCGTAGCTGGCCTTGGACATAACCGAATTGTGCATTGCGCTGATAATCCGGAACGCTATCAACACCGCTCAAACGTACCTGGACCAGGGCGCCAAGAAGCGAGCGAAACGCGCGATCAGTAGAGAGGGTCATTCAGTCGACTCCTTTTCAATGAGCTGCTTGACCAGCAGTGCCACGTTAACCATCACGTACTTGCCGACCTTGTGCGACGGGATGTAGCCGTTACGAATCCAGCCCCACACCACGTCGTGTTCGTCGCTCATGCGAATCCAGTCCGCAAACTGACGCCACGGCATCACCGGGGGCGCGTTGAGCAGGTCTATCGGCGGTAGGTTTCCTTCCATGTCCTTGGCCTTTGTTGCACTATGTTGGTGTTTATTTAGAGCTATATTGACAAAGATCCACGTAATCTACATCTGTAATTTACAACAAGATGTAGGTAATTTGTACATTACATTTGTAAATTACTAGAACTTTATGGAATCAATAGACGAACGCGTTAGATCGCTAGTGGATAAGGCGGGAATCGATACGCTGGTGAAAAACACCGGCATCGGCGGGACTCGCTGGAGAACTGTGCGATACGACAAGCGAACCAGAATCAGCACCCAGGAAGTCGAGGCCTTAGCGCAGCTGTATCCGCAATACGCGCTTTGGCTGGCGAGCGGAAAAGTCGCCCCTGAGTGCGGGCAGACAAGCCCCGACTACGACGAGGCCAACCGAAACTTGACCAGTCAGAGCGCGGGATAGCGATCACCAAAGAAGTGACTAGGCGCTGGTACGCCCGAACGACAGGGAGAAGTTAGGTATGAAGGCTGAATGGAACGACGCCCCGGACTACATCACAAGGCATCCACGCAAAAGCCGCAGGTTAGCGAAGCTAATCCCTGGCCTGATCGGCACTGTTGTTACGCTAGCGGTTCTCCAGATGGCAGGATCAGCATTCCTCAAAGGTACCGTCCAGGACATCCCCGATAAGCACGTCCAACCCAAGCCAGCTCCCGTCGCCGAGATCAAGCGAGCAGAGCCGACAGCAACCAAGGATTGGGACAGGGTAGTAAAGGAAGCGACCGCAAAAGGTACAACGCCTCAGCCGCAAACAGACCAGCCCCAAGCCGCTACGGCAGAACCACAGCCCAGGCAAACCGTCTTCAACGACAACAACTACGTTCCCCAGGGCGCGACCAATATCGTTCCAGCTACACGCGTGCTCCCTGAGCAGACCGTAGCGACTCCTTCCCGCCAGAAAGAAATTGTGGTGGTAGGCAAAGAATCGCGGATCAGCGACTTCTGTCCTGGCGGGGAAGGAAGCATTCAGCGCAGGAACTGCAAGGCAAGCGTTAATCTGAACAACAGAAACTAGCGGTGAACTTGGAAACGGAGATAAAAAATGCTGGCATGGATACTTACAGCGACACTTATCAATCCACCGAATACAGCAGAACCGCCAGTCAGAGAGTCATACATATTCACTACCGAGAAGGATTGCAGGCAGGGCGAACAACTCAGAAAGCGGATAGCACAGCTGCGGAACGAGAAATCGAATATCCGATGCTCACAGATAGAGCTTCTCGACCCTGACAATATTTGACTGTCGAAAAAGTGTCGAAACCACTGCCCAAAAAAGGCCAGCAATAACTAAAACGGGAGCTGGCAGAACCGCACAACGCCCAGCATTGGCCAACATACGCCGTTGATGAATAAGGCAAAAACAGGATTTGAAGCCCGGCCGCACCACCGGGTGCGATTGCCTTCCAAGAAAGTTTGACCTGTTGGTCATAAGCGTGCGACAGCCTACCTGAGCTCGGTGTCCGAGGCCAAGGCGCTGTCACGTCGCACCTTGCGTTCGTTGCCGAACCGGCGGGTCAGGCCGATGCGATCGAAATGTTCGAGCAGTTGAATGCTGCGTTTACGGCCGAGTTGGATCTGGTCACGGAAGGCGGCGGCGCGGATCACGCCGGACTGGCGCTCCATGTCCAGTATCTGGCTGGCCAGTTGACGGATGGTCGCGTCGGGGTAGAAGAGGTCTTTGACGACCTGCTGCAATTCGCCGATGCGCGACAGCTTGCGCAGCAGGTGCCGGATGCGGTCCTCCTCGACGTATAGCGCGCTGGCCAGGTCGCGGACCCAGGGCGGGTCGAAACGCGCCGCTTCGAGCAATGGCCAGAGCCGGGCCCTCAGCGCTTCTTCTTCCTCGCTCAGGCGAACCCGGTGTCCGGGCAGATGCAGCCACGGGCCGCTGGCTTCGATGGTCCCGACTGCCAGCAGGCTTTCCAGCAGCGCCAGGTAGACCGGTCGCTCAAGCTGCGGTAGGGCGTAGCGGCGCAGGCGATCACGATCCGGTCCGAGCTCGTCCGGTTGGGTTTCGTGAAAGCGCTGCAGAGCCGCCACCAGGTTTTGTCCGAGGTCATCCCAAGTGCCGCGCTCGAACAGTCTCGGGCCCAGCCGCGTACCAATCTCCAGCGCTTCGTCTGGCAACCGCCAGGTCTGCCGCGGCCGATTGAACTGCCGCTCCAGCAAGGCGGGGTCCAAACCGTTGAGGGCGCTCGGCAGGAGCCCCGGCAAAATGTCTTCCAGAGTATCCCCGGCCAGCGCGCGTAGCACTGCCAGGCGCGCCTGGCGATGTCGGTTGCGTGGCGGTGCGAAGGGGTCGAGGATGCGGCCGCCGCCAAGGGTGCGCTGGGCGGATTGATCGCGCAGCACCACGCGGTCGCCATGCACGGCATGCGCGGGTGCATTGAGCAGCAACTGCGCATGCACGTGCCCACCGGGAGCCAGACATTCACCTTCCAGCAGGGCGATACGGCCGGTGACATCCTGGGCGCCAATGTGGACATGTAACGGTGTCCAGTGGCGCAATTCGCGGGTTTCGCTGGGCAGTAGCGTGAATTCGATGTCGATACGCTGGCTGCCAGCCTGCAGTTCGGGCGTCACCAGCCAATCGCCGCGCCTGATATCAGCCACCGAGAGCCGGTCACCGCTGAGGTTGAGGGCGACGCGCTGGCCAGCCTGGGCCTTCTGGGCCTTCTGATTCTGCGCATGCAATCCGCGGACGCGGACCTTGCGTCCGGATGGCCCCAGACTCAGTTCGTCACCCACCTTGACGCGACCTGCGAAGGCGGTGCCGGTCACGACCACACCAGCGCCAGTCACGCTGAACGCCCGGTCGATGGAAAGGCGGAAATGCCCGTCTTCGCGGCGCGCGCGCACTTCGCTGGCCTGCTCGAGCAATTGGGCGCGAAGCGCGTCAACGCCTTCACCGGACACACTGGACACCGGAAGGATCGGCGCACCGGATAACGGGCCGGCCTCCAGCAGTGCCTCGACCTGCAGCCGCACTTCGGCGATACGCGACGGCTCGACCCGGTCGATTTTGGTCAGTGCGACGAGCGCCCTGCGAATACCCAGCAGCTCGACGATGGCCAGGTGCTCCCGGGTTTGCGGCATCACGCCGTCATCTGCGGCCACGACCAACAGCACGCAATCGATACCGCAAGCACCGGCGAGCATGTTATGCACGAAGCGTTCATGGCCGGGGACGTCGATGAAACCGGTCAGGTCGGGTTCGCCCAGCGCGGCGTAGAGGTAGCCAAGATCGATGGTGATGCCACGCAGACGTTCTTCCTGACGGCGATCGCCGGCCTGCCCGGTCAACGCCTGGAGGAGGGACGTCTTGCCATGGTCGATGTGTCCCGCGGTGCCGATGATCATGATGCCAGCGCCTGCTCGAGGTGCGGCAGTTGTCCGAGAAACGCCGGCTCGTCATCCAGCTGGCGCAGGTCGAGCCAGAGCGCGTCTTCGGCTACACGACCAAGAACCGGGATCGGCAGGTCACGCAGCGCCTCTTCTAACAGCCGCAGGCTGCGGCCACGCAGACGCCTGGGCTGTTGCGGGCGAATGCACAAGGCGGCGCTCGGCAGGCGCGCCACAGGTTGTGCACCACTGCCGATCATGCCGAGTGCGTCTTCAACCGCGACCTGCCAGGACTCGCCCAAGGCGGCGGTCAGCGCCGGTGCCAGGCGTTCGGCCTGGGTGCGGATGTCCAACTGCGGACGGCTGAGCAGGCGCAGACTGGTCAGTCGTTCACCGAGGCGATCCGGATCGCGATAAAGGTTGAGCACCGCTTCCAGTGCGGCGAGGGTCAGCTTGTCGACGCGCAGGGCGCGCTTGAGCGGGTTTTTCTTGATCTTCTGGATCAGCTCGCGACTGCCGACGATCAGCCCTGATTGCGGGCCGCCGAGCAGCTTGTCGCCGCTGAAGGTGACGATGTCGGCACCGTCGCGCAGGGCCTGCTGTACGGTGGGCTCCTTGGGCAGGCCCCAGCGCGAGAGGTCGACCAGGCTGCCGCTGCCGAGGTCTTCTAGCAGCGGCAAACCGTGCGCATGGGCAATCTTCGCCAGTTCGGCTGTAGCGACACTGGTGGTGAAGCCCTGCACGCTGTAATTGCTGGTGTGCACACGCATCAGCAACCCACTGCGGGGATTAATCGCGGCTTCGTAATCCTTGGCGTGGGTGCGGTTGGTGGTACCCACTTCGTGCAGCTTCACTCCGGCGCGGGCCATGATGTCGGGGATGCGAAAGGCGCCACCGATTTCGATCAGCTCGCCGCGGGAAATGATGCCTTCCTTGCGCGCGCCAAGGCTGTTCAAAGCCAGCAGCACGGCGGCGGCGTTATTGTTCACCACGGTGACGGCTTCAGCGCCGGTCAATTCGCGGATCAGGCCTTCGATGAGGTCGTCGCGGTCGCCGCGCTTGCCGGTCGCCAGGTCGAATTCCAGGTTCAGCGGATAACGCGCCGCCAAGGTAATCGCCTCGATGGCTACGTCGGGCAGCAGCGCGCGGCCGAGGTTGGTGTGCAGCACCGTGCCAGTCAGGTTAAAGACGCGTCGCACTCGGCTGCGGTGCTGATTGGCTAGGCGCTCACCGGCGCGTCCGGCGAGCACGGCTTCGGACAGCTCCAGCGCGGCGAGCTGACCCTGACGGACCGGCTCGCGCAGCTCGTCGAGTAGATCGCGCAGGGTGCCAAGTAACGCTTCGCGGCCATAGCGCCGCTGCAGTGGTTCGCAGGCAGGCGCGCGCAACAGACGGTCGACCGAGGGCAGGCGAACGCTGCTCATGGCTGCCGCCTCGAATGATGTTGCGATACGGAGAGGGCGGGTTTGGCGAAAATCGTATCGATCGCGCTGGACCTTGTTGCGAGGTTGCCTGACACGCAGGACTCCATTCTTCTGAGTATTTCGCGAGCAGCATAGACGCTTAAATCGGCATAGGGTTCAGTCGGCCTCGTGTTCTTCCTGGCGCTGAATCGAGTAGGAGGCGGGATTGCTCCCACCGTCCTCTCACACCACCCTACGTATGGTTCCGTATACGGCGGTTCCTGCCTACTGACAAATAGCTCAGCGAGCTTGGTTCCGTTGATGTGTCGCCTGCGGTAGCCAAGCGCCCAGACCGGCTCTCGGGGTTTCCTGATGGTCTCGACCCCCGCTCTTCGCAGAGTTTCTGCTTTACGCTCCAACAGCGATCACAGCCGACTGTCCGCTCGTGGCAGGTTCAGCCCTTCGTCACTCCGGTTTCGAGCAACTACTACGGCCTCGGCTGACTTCTGTTCA
>NZ_JAMOIE010000143.1 GCF_024448935.1 Stutzerimonas stutzeri | reverse complement strand
GGTAGCGCTGCTGCTCGAAACTGCGGTCGCGGATTTCACCCAGGCGGTTGAAAAACACTGCCCTGGCCAGCGCATTGCGCGCCTCGCCCTTGTTCAGGCCGGCATGCACGCGGCGGCGCAGTTCCACGCTTTGCAGCCAGTCCAGGATGAACAGCGTGCGCTCGATGCGGCCCAGCTCGCGGAGCGCCACGGCCAGGCCGTTCTGGCGTGGGTAGCTGCCGAGCTTTCGGAGCATCAGGGAGGCCGTCACCGTGCCCTGCTTGATCGAGGTGGCCAGCCGCAGGATTTCGTCCCAATGGGCGCGGACGTGCTTGATGTTGAGCGTGCCGCCGATCATGGGTTTCAGCGCGTCATAGGCGGCGTCGCCCTTCGGGATGTAGAGCTTGGTGTCGCCCAGGTCGCGGATGCGCGGCGCGAAGCGGAAGCCCAGGAGGTGCATCAGGGCGAAGACGTGATCGGTGAAGCCCGCCGTGTCGGTGTAATGCTCCTCGATCCGCAAGTCGGACTCGTGGTACAGCAGGCCGTCGAGCACGTAGGTCGAATCGCGCACGCCGACGTTCACGACCTTGGTGTGAAATGGCGCGTACTGGTCAGAAATGTGGGTGTAGAACGTCCGCCCTGGGCTGCTCCCGTATTTCGGGTTGATGTGGCCGGTGCTCTCGGCCTTGCTGCCGGTGCGGAAGTTCTGGCCGTCCGACGATGAGGTGGTGCCGTCGCCCCAGTGCTCGGCGAAGGGATGGCGGAACTGTGCGTTGACCAGATCGGCCAGCGCCGCCCCGTAGGTTTCGTCGCGGATGTGCCAGGCTTGCAGCCAAGCCAGCTTGGCGTAGGTCGTGCCGGGGCAAGACTCCGCCATCTTGGTCAGGCCCAGGTTGATCGCGTCGGCGAGGATCGTGGTCAGCAACAGGTTCTTGTCTTTGGCCGGGTCGCCCGATTTCAGATGCGCGAAATGCCGAGTGAAGCCCGTCCATTCGTCCACCTCCAGCAGCAGTTCGGTGATCTTGACGTGCGGCAGGATCATTGCCGTCTGGTCGATCAGCGCTTGGGCGGTGTCGGGTACCGCCGCGTCGAGCGGCGTGATCTTCAAGCCTGACTCGGTGATGATGGCGTCCGGCAGCTCGTTGGCCGTCGCCATACGGTTGACGGTGGCAAGCTGTGTTTCCAGCAGCGTCAGCCGGTCGTTCAGGTACCGGTTGCAGTCGGTGGCCACGGCCAGCGGCAATTCGCTGGCCTGCTTGAGGCTGGCGAATTTCGCGGGCGGCACCAGGTAGTCCTCGAAGTCCTTGAACTGGCGCGACCCCTGCACCCAGATGTCGCCGGAACGCAACGCGTTCTTCATCTCCGACAGCGCGCACAGTTCGTAGTAGCGCCGGTCGATGCCGGTGTCGGTCATGACCAGCTTCTGCCAGCGCGGCTTGATGAACTCGGTCGGCGCGTCGGCGGGCACCTTGCGGGCGTTGTCGCTGTTCATGCCGCGCAGCACCTCGATGGCGTCGAGCACGTCCTTCGCGGCGGGAGCGGCCCGCAGCTTGAGCACGGCAAGGAATTCCGGCGCGTAGCGGCGCAGCGTGGCGTAGCTTTCGCCGATGCGGTGCAGGAAATCGAAGTCCTCGGGCTGCGCAAGCTTCTGCGCTTCGGTGACGCTCTCGGCGAAGGCATCCCAGGACATGACGGCCTCGATGGCGGCGAACGGATCGCGGCCCGCCTGCTTGGCCTCGATCAGCGCCTGGCCGATGCGGCCGAACAACCGCACCTTGGCGTTGATCGCCTTGCCGGACGCCTGGAATTGCTGCTGATGCTTGTTCTTGGCGGCGTTGAACAGCTTGCCCAGGATGCGGTCGTGCAGGTCGATGATTTCGTCGGTGACGGTGGCCATGCCCTCGATGGCAAGCGCCACCAGGGTGGCATAGCGTCGCTGCGCCTCGAACTTGGCCAGGTCGGCGGGCGTCATCTGGCCACCCTCACGGGCGATCTTGAGCAGGCGGTTCTGGTGCACCGACCGCTCGATGCCAGAAGGCAGGTCGAGCGCCTGCCACGCTTTGAGGCGTTCGATGTGTTCCAGCATGTGCCGCGAATTCGGTTTGACGGGCGATTGGCGCAGCCAGGCCAGCCAGGTCGTTTTGCCGTTGTCCCGACGCTTGAGCAGATCGTCGAGGCGGCGGCGATGCGCGTCCGACAGCGGTTCGGCCAAGGCATCGTAGATGCGCCGGTTGGCGCGGGTGATTGCTTCGGCGCTCGCCCGCTCGACGGCGTTGAGGGCAGGCAGAATGACCGACTGCTGCCGCAGGTGCTCGATCAAGGTGCTGGCCAGCACGATGCCCTTGTCGGTCTGCAAGGCCATCTCGGTCAGCAACTGGACGGCCTGCCGGTAGTGGCCCATGGTAAAGGGCTGGAAGCCGAACACCGTTTGCAGTTCGACCAGGTGCTCGCGCCGGGTCTGCTCCCGCTGCCCGTATTCGTCCCAGCTTTCGACGCTGACCTTGAGCTGGTCGGCGACCAGTTTCAACAAGGGCGGAAACGGCGGCTCATCGACGCCCAGGATGACACCAGGAAAGCGCAGGTAACAGAGCTGCACGGCGAAGCCCAGCCGGTTGGCCGGGCCGCGCCGCTGCCGGATGATGGAGAGGTCGGTTTCGCTGAACGTGTAGTGACGGATCAACTCATCCTTGGTGTCCGGCAACGCCAGCAGGCTTTCGCGCTCGGCGGCGGACAGGATTGAACGACGTGGCATATTTACTGATCCGTTCTCAAGTATTGATACAGGGTTTCGCGACTGATTCCGAATTCACGAGCCAGCTTGGTCTTTTGCTCGCCAGCCTCGACACGTTGGCGCAGTTCGGCAATACGCTCAGACGACAGGGATTTCTTCCTGCCACGGTAGGCCCCGCGCTGCTTGGCGAGCGCGATGCCCTCGCGCTGCCGCTCGCGGATCAAGGCGCGTTCGAACTCGGCGAACGCGCCCATTACCGACAGCATCAGGTTCGCCATCGGCGAGTCCTCGCCGGTGAAGGTCAAATGCTCCTTAAGGAACTCGATGCGTACGCCGCGCTGGGTGAGGCCCTGCACCAGGCGGCGCAGGTCGTCGAGGTTGCGCGCCAGACGATCCATGCTGTGCACCACGACCGTGTCGCCTTCGCGCACGAAGGCGAGCAGCCGTTCCAGTTCGGGCCGCCGTGTGTCCTTGCCCGACGCCTTGTCGGTGAACACTTTATCCACCTGGATCTGTTCGAGCTGCCGTTCTGGGTTCTGGTCGAAGCTGCTGACGCGGACGTAACCGATGCGCTGACCGTGCAAGGTATCCTCCTGAGGGAAATGTGTCAGGAAGAAATCTATGACCCTTGACGGCGCATGTCAATCAATTCGGAAGGCAACTCTATTCTGACGATTTAGCGCCGGATGGTCTGACGCCAAGTTAGGGTATGCCTCAATCTGACGGTAGCGAGTCGCAGGCGTTCGGATCGGCATCGGTTTCGTTCCCTGTCTTGGCACGCGCTTCGAAGCGTTGATAACACTCCAACCCGCAGAAGTGCTCGACGTATTCCGCGCCTTCCGGGGTGAAGGCGGCATCGAGCGGGATTTCCTTGCAGCACACGCAGCAACTGGTGGTGGTCGAGTCACTTGCATTCATGGTGGCACCCCTCCATTGACTGACGAAGACGGCGAATGCCGCCGCCGGCATTGGCTTCGCGAACAGGAAGCCTTGTCCTGTGTCGCAGTCCGCTTGTCGCAATAGATCAAGACTCGCCGATGTTTCCACGCCTTCAGCCACCACATCCATGCCCAGCCCGTGCGCAAGCTGAATCACGGTGTGCACGATGGTTTGGTCGCGGCGGTCGTTGGCGAGCCCGGCGACAAACGATTGGTCGATCTTGAGCGTGCTGATTGGGCAGCACTTCAGATGTTGCAGACAGGAATACCCCGTCCCGAAGTCATCGGCGGCGAAGCGCACACCGATCTGCCGCAAGGCGTCCAGGGCGGGGAAGATCGCCGGATCACCAAACGCGACCGATTCGGTCAGCTCGATTTCGAGATACTCGGCGGGCAACTCGGCATCAGCCAGCACGCCCTTTACCCACCCGTCGAAGTCCGGTCCCACTTGGCTCGCCGAAACATTGACGGCCAGCCGGAACGGTCGCCATGCCAGCATTCGCCAGTCACGCATCTGGCGGCAGGCTTCGCCCAGCACCCAAGCGCCGATTTCAGGCATCAGGCCGGACGATTCGACCACGGGCAGGAACTGGCCCGGTGGCAATAGTCCAAGCGTCGGATGACGCCAGCGCAACAGGGCTTCCGCGCCGACAATCCCACCACTGCGCAGATCGACGACGGGCTGGTAGTGCAGTTCAAGCTGCCCGCGCTCGACCGCTTGGGCCAGTTCCGGCGTCGTCCATCCATCCGGCCGGAAAGCGCTCATTCTCTTTCCCTGAATGCCCGCAACGCCCGCGACAGGGACAGAAGGAACAGGCCGGTCAAACCGAGCGCCGCGATGACCCAATGCTCGCCGAGGAAAGCACCGGCGGTTGTGCCGGCCAGCACGACAGCGAGGATGGGCAGGTGGCAGGGGCAAGTCAGCACAGCCAGTCCGCCCCACAGGTAGCCGGTGATCGGTTTGTGCGTCTCGGACGGCAAGCGCTCGGGGTTGTTCATGGCAGACTCTCCGCGTGCTGTGCCGGCTCGGTCGGCAGGGTGGCCAACTGCACTTCCAGATCGGCCAACGCTTCGCGCCGACGCTCGACGAACTGACGCAGCAGGGCAAGCTGCGCGGCCGCTTCGTCGCCGTCCGCCGCATCCAGCGCCCGGCACAGCCGCGCCAGCGCGTCGAGGCCGATGCCCGCCTCGAAGGCCGCCCGCACGAAGCACAGCCGTTGCAAGGCGGCGTCATCGAACAAGCCGTAGCCGCCTGGTGTGCACGCCACCGGGCGCAGCAATCCGCGCAGCAGGTAGTCGCGCACGATATGCACGCTCACCCCGGCATCAAGAGCCAGCCGGGACACCGTGTAGGCGTTCATTGAACACCTCCTTTTTCTCACCCGGCGCAGCAGGAAAGCTGCTTCACATCCTTGTTGAAGGTCTGCGCCGCGAGCTTCAACCCCTCGACCATCGTCAGGTAGGGGAACAACTGGTCGGCCAGTTCCTGCACCGTCATGCGGTTGCGAATGGCCAGAGCCGCCGTCTGGATCAGTTCACCCGCTTCCGGCGCGACCGCCTGTACGCCGATCAGCCGATGGCTGCCTTCCTCGATAACCAACTTGATGAAGCCGCGTGTGTCGAAGTTGGCGAGCGCACGCGGCACGTTGTCCAAGGTCAAGGTGCGGCTGTCGGTCTCGATCCCGTCGTGGTGGGCTTCCGCCTCGCTGTAGCCCACGGTCGCCACTTGCGGATCGGTGAACACCACGGCCGGCATTGCGGTCAGGTCGAGCGCCGCATCGCCGCCGGTCATGTTGATCGCGGCACGGGTGCCGGCCGCTGCCGCCACATAGACGAACTGCGGCTGGTCGGTGCAGTCGCCGGCCGCGTAGATGTTCGGGTTGCTCGTGCGCATGCCTTGGTCGATGGCGATGGCACCTTGCGCATTGACAGTGACCCCCGCTGCGTCCAGCGCGAGGCTGCGCGTGTTCGGTGTCCGACCGGTGGCAACCAGCAGTTTGTCGGCGCGCAATTCACCGTGCGTGGTGGTCAGCACGAATTCACCGTCCATATGGGCGACCTGGCTGGCTTGCGTGTGCTCCAGCACCTCGATGCCCTCGGCACGGAAAGCGGCTGTCACCGCCTCGCCGATGGCCGGGTCTTCACGGAAGAACAAGGTATTGCGCGCCAGGACCGTGACCTTGCTGCCCAGCCGGGCAAAGGCTTGCGCCAGCTCCAGCGCCACCACCGACGAGCCGATTACGGCAAGGCGTTCGGGAATGGTGTCGCTCGCCAGGGCCTCGGTGGAAGTCCAGTAGGGTGACTCTTTCAAGCCCGGAATCGGCGGGACCGCCGGGCTGGCACCCGTGGCGACCAGGCAGCGGTCGAACATCACGACGCGCTCGCCACCCTCGTTCAAACGGACGGTAAGGCTCTGGTCGTCCTTGAAGCGCGCCTCACCGTGCACAACGGTGATGGCCGGATTACCGCCCAGGATGCCTTCGTACTTGGCGTGCCGCAGTTCGTCGACGCGGGCCTGCTGCTGGGCCAGCAGCTTACTGCGGTCAATCGTAGGCACAGTTGCCGCAATACCGCCATCGAACGGGCTTTCCCGGCGCAGATGGGCGATGTGGGCGGCGCGGATCATGATCTTGGACGGCACACAGCCGACATTGACGCAGGTGCCGCCGATGGTGCCGCGCTCGATCAGCGTGACCTGCGCGCCTTGCTCGACGGCTTTCAGCGCCGCCGCCATCGCGGCTCCACCGCTGCCAATGACCGCTACCTGCACCGGGGGCTCGTTGCCACTGTGCTTTTCGGCGGCGGCCATCCATCCCCGCACCTTGTCGAGCAGTCCGACGCGGTTGTCCGCCAGTGGCGCATCGGCTAGCGTTGCCTTGTAGCCCAGTCCGGCCACGGCGGCAGTCAGCGCGTCCGGCGATGTGCCCGGCACGATGGCGAGTTGCGCTGTGCCCTTCGGATAGGACACCAGCGCCGACTGCACGCCTGGCACTTTTTCCAGCGCTTCCTTGACGTGCGCCGCGCACGAGTCGCAAGTCATGCCGGTGATTTTTAGATGGGTCATGCAACAGATCCTTTATCGTTTGTGGCGCCAGACAATGACGTCCGTTGTGCTGCGGTGCCGTTTTCAGTGACTCACTGCTTGACGCTGGACGGATAGCCCGCGTCTGCGGTTGCCTTGGTCAGCTTCTGCACGCTGGTCTTGGCATCGTCGAAGGTGACGACCGCTTGGCGTGTCTCGAAAGTCACGTCAACTTTGCTGACGCCTTCGACCTTGGAAATCGCCTTCTTGACAGTGATCGGGCAGGCGGAGCAGGTCATGCCCGGTACGGACAGCGTGACGGTCTGGGTGGCGGCCCAGACGGGGGCAACAACGGCGGCGAGGGCGAGGGAGGCAAACAGTTTCTTCATGGTGAACTCCGATCAGTAGAAAAATGGCATGACGTAGGGAAATCCGAGCGCGACCAGAACCAGCGCGGCCACGATCCAGAAAATGAGCTTGTAAGTAGCTCGCACTTGGGGAATCGCGCAGACCTCACCCGGTTTGCAGGCCGCTGCCTGCCGGTAGATGCGCCGCCAGGCGAAGAACAACGCCACCAGCGCCACGCCGATAAAGATGGGGCGATAGGGTTCCAACACCGCCAAGTTGCCGATCCAAGCGCCGCTGAACCCCAAGGCGATCAGAACCAACGGCCCGAGGCAGCAAGCCGAGGCGAGGATGGCGGCAAGCCCTCCAGTGAAGAGCGCGCCGCGCCCGGTTTTTGGTTCAGACATGCGCTTGTCCTTTCGAATTGAAATTGGATAGCGTAACCTTACTTCCGTACTCATATACGGAGTCAAGCGATATGGAAAACAATTTGGAGAACCTGACCATTGGCGTTTTCGCCAAGGCGGCCGGGGTCAATGTGGAGACCATCCGTTTCTATCAGCGCAAGGGCTTGTTGCTGGAGCCTGACAAGCCCTATGGCAGCATCCGCCGCTATGGCGAGGCGGATGTAACGCGGGTGCGCTTCGTGAAATCAGCCCAGCGGCTGGGCTTCAGCCTGGATGAGATCGCCGAGCTGCTGCGGCTGGAGGATGGCACCCATTGCGAGGAAGCCAGCAGTCTGGCCGAGCACAAGCTCAAGGACGTGCGCGAGAAAATGGCTGACCTGGCGCGCATGGAGGCCGTGCTGTCTGAGTTGGTGTGCGCCTGCCATGCGCGAAGGGGGAACGTTTCCTGCCCGCTGATCGCGTCACTACAGGGTGGAGCAAGCTTGGCAGGTTCGGCTATGCCTTAGCGTGCTTTATTTTCCGTTTTCTGAGACGACCCC
>NZ_JAMOIE010000142.1 GCF_024448935.1 Stutzerimonas stutzeri | reverse complement strand
GGGCTTAGCCTCGGACGTCGTCATGGGCTAGAATACGCGGCCCGACTGCTCCCCCCTCCGAGGCTGTTCCGACGATGTTGATCCTGCGCGGCGCCCCCGCTCTTTCCGCCTTCCGTCACGGTAAGCTCCTGGCCCAATTGACCGATAAGGTTCCCGCTGTCAGCGGGTTGTACGCCGAGTTTGCTCATTTCGCCGAGGTATCCGGCACGCTTGGTGCGGATGAGCAGCAAGTACTGGCCCGGCTGTTGAAGTACGGCCCAAGCGTTCCGGTTCAGGAACCGGCAGGACGACTGTTTCTGGTCATTCCACGCTTCGGCACCATCTCGCCATGGTCGAGCAAGGCCAGCGACATTGCGCGCAACTGCGGCCTCGACAAGATTCAGCGCATTGAGCGCGGCATTGCCTACTATGTCGAAGGCGATTTCTCGGAGGCCGATGCTGGCTTGGTCGCAGCGGCGCTGCACGACCGGATGACCCAGCTGGTGCTCGAGCAATTCGAGGGTGCGGCGGATCTGTTCAGCCACGCACAACCCAAACCGCTGCGCGCGATCGATGTACTGGGCGGCGGCCGTGCCGCGCTGGAACAGGCCAATGTGGAGTTGGGTCTGGCTTTGGCCGAAGACGAGATCGATTACCTTGTTACCCGTTTCAACGGCCTTGGGCGTAACCCGCACGACATCGAGCTGATGATGTTTGCGCAGGCCAACTCCGAGCATTGCCGTCACAAGATTTTCAATGCCAGCTGGGACATCGATGGTGAAAGCCAGGAGAAGTCGCTGTTCGGCATGATCAAGAACACCTTCCAGATGCACGGCGAAGGCGTGCTGTCCGCTTACAAGGACAACGCCGCCGTCATCGCGGGTAACGTGGCCGGACGTTTCTACCCGGACGCGGAAACGGGCGAGTACGCGGCGAACCAGCAGCCCGTGCACATCCTGATGAAAGTGGAAACACACAACCACCCGACTGCGATCGCGCCGTTCCCAGGCGCGGCCACTGGCTCGGGTGGCGAAATTCGGGACGAGGGCGCTACCGGGCGCGGCGCCAAGCCGAAGGCCGGCCTCACAGGGTTCACCGTCTCCAACCTCAACATTCCTGGCTTCGAGCAGCCTTGGGAAGTGCCGTACGGCAAACCCGAGCGCATCGTCACGCCGCTCGACATCATGATCGAGGGGCCGCTGGGTGGCGCAGCGTTCAACAACGAGTTCGGCCGTCCAGCCCTGAACGGTTATTTCCGAACCTTCGAGCAGGCAATCAGCACCCCGCGAGGCGAAGAAGTGCGGGGTTACCACAAGCCGATCATGCTGGCTGGCGGCATGGGCAACATCCGTGAAGATCATGTTCAGAAAGCCGAGATCTCCGTCGGCGGCAAACTGATCGTGCTCGGTGGCCCGGCGATGCTCATCGGCTTGGGTGGCGGCGCAGCCTCATCCATGGCGACCGGCAGCAGCTCCGCCGATCTGGATTTCGCATCGGTGCAGCGTGACAACCCCGAGATGGAGCGTCGCTGTCAGGAAGTGATCGATCGCTGCTGGCAGCTCGGCGACAAGAATCCGATCAAGTTCATTCACGACGTCGGTGCCGGCGGCCTGTCCAACGCCTTCCCGGAACTGGTCAATGACGGCGGTCGTGGCGGTCGTTTCGAACTGCGCAACGTGCCTAACGATGAGCCTGGCATGGCGCCCCATGAGATCTGGTGCAACGAATCCCAGGAGCGATATGTACTGTCAGTCGATGCAGCGGACCTCGAGCGTTTCGAGGACATCTGCAAGCGTGAGCGCTGCCCCTTCGCGGTAGTCGGCGAAGCCACGGCCGAGCCGCACCTGACGGTAGCCGACAGCCATTTCGGCAACAATCCGGTCGATATGCCGCTCAACGTCCTGCTGGGCAAAGCGCCGCGCATGCATCGCAGCGCCGTTCGCGAGGCCGAGCTGGGGGATGACTTTGCGGCTGATCAGGTCGACCTGTCCGAGGCGGTCGACCGCGTGCTTCACCACCCAGCAGTCGCCAGCAAGAGCTTCCTGATCACCATCGGCGATCGCAGCATCACTGGCATGGTCGCGCGTGATCAGATGGTCGGGCCCTGGCAGGTCCCGGTGGCTGATTGCGCAGTCACGGCGACCAGCTATGACGTTTACACCGGCGAAGCCATGGCCATGGGTGAGCGTACACCGCTGGCCCTGCTCGATGCGCCCGCGTCGGGCCGCATGGCCATCGGCGAAACCCTGACCAACCTCGCAGCAGCACGTATCGAGAAGATTTCCGACATCAAGCTTTCCGCGAACTGGATGGCCGCCGCTGGGCATCCGGGTGAGGATGCGCGCCTGTTCGACACCGTCAAGGCGGTTGGCATGGAGCTGTGTCCGGAGTTGGGCATCACCATTCCGGTCGGCAAAGACTCCATGTCGATGAAGACCCGCTGGAGCGAAGAGGGTGTAGACAGGTGCGTGACTTCACCGCTCTCGCTGGTGGTGTCCGGCTTTGCCCCGGTTGTTGATGTCCGCCAGACACTGACGCCGCAGCTGCATCTGGACAAGGGCGAAACCGATCTGATCCTCATCGACCTGGGGCGCGGCCAGAACCGTATGGGCGCGTCCATCCTGGCGCAAGTCTACGGCCAGATGGCGCGTCAGGCGCCGGATGTCGACGATGCGGAGGATTTGCAAGCCTTCTTCGCGGTAATCCAGGGGCTGAACGCAGACGGGTTATTGTTGGCTTACCACGACCGTTCCGACGGCGGTTTGCTGACCACTGCGCTGGAAATGGCGTTCGCCGGCCATTGCGGACTCAGCCTCAATCTCGATTCGCTTGTTGAGGCGGCCGCTCACATCCCGGCAGCGTTGTTCAACGAAGAGTTGGGTGCGCTGATCCAGGTTCGCCAGGGCGATACAGACATCGTTCTCGCACAGTTCAGCGCGGCTGGCCTTGCCGATTGCGTTTCGGTCATCGGGCAGCCGGTCAACAATAGCCATGTGGCAATCAGGTTTGAAGGCGCAGATGTTTTCGCCGGTGATCGCCGTCTGCTTCAGCGGCAGTGGTCCGAGACGAGTTATCAGATCCAGCGTCTTCGGGACAATGTCGACTGTGCCGATCAGGAGTTCGACGCACTGCTTGAAGAGGACAACCCGGGCCTGAGCGTTACCCTGGGTTTCGACGTGAACGACAATATCGCCGCGCCGTACATCAAGCGTGGCGTGCGGCCCGAGGTGGCGATCCTGCGTGAGCAGGGCGTCAACGGCCAGACCGAAATGGCGGCTGCGTTCGACCGGGCAGGTTTTGCCGCCGTCGACGTGCATATGAGCGACATCCTGTCGGGACGTATCAATCTGGAGCGATTCAAGGGGCTGGTGGCGTGTGGCGGTTTCTCCTACGGCGACGTGTTGGGCGCTGGCGAAGGCTGGGCCAAATCGATTCTGTTCAATGGCCGCGCCCGCGAGGAGTTCAGTGCGTTCTTTGAACGCAAGGACAGCTTTGCCCTTGGCGTCTGCAACGGCTGCCAGATGTTGTCGAACCTTCACGAATTGATACCCGGCAGCGAGTCCTGGCCGCACTTCGTGCGTAACCGTTCCGAGCAGTTCGAAGCGCGTGTGGCGATGGTACAGATTCAGGATTCCCCGTCGATCTTCCTTCAGGGAATGGCCGGATCGCGCCTGCCGATTGCCATTGCCCACGGCGAGGGTCACGCGGAATTCGAAAGCGAAGAAGCGCTGCTTGAAGCGGACTTGTCCGGGACGGTAGCGCTGCGCTACATCGACAATCATGGCAAGGTCACCGAGCGCTATCCGGCCAACCCTGGCGGCTCGCCGCGCGGCATTACGGGGCTCACCACGCGGGACGGACGCGTGACGATCATGATGCCGCATCCGGAGCGTGTATTCCGTGCCGTGACCAACTCGTGGCGTCCGGACGAGTGGCAGGAGGATGGCGGCTGGATGCGCATGTTCCGTAATGCCCGGGTCTGGGTAGACTGAGGTTGGACTGAGGCAGAGAGCCGAAGCGCGCAAGCGTTTCGGGCTTTTTCTGGGTGCGCCAGGCATGGCGCCATTGCTGAACCAAGCAACGACGCCAACGTCTGATCTTGACCTGGGGCACCCAATACGCTCTGGACCTGAACACAATCCACTCGGTGGAGCGCATGCTCCGCCAACCGTTTCCGTGCGGAGATGTTGATGTACAAGCTGTGTTTCTATGTTCCGGAAAGCCATCTGGATGCAGTCAAGAAAGCGGTTTTCGCGGCGGGCGCCGGGCGTATTGGCGCTTACGACAGTTGCTGCTGGCAGGTGCCAGGGCACGGGCAGTATCGCCCGCTGGAGGGCAGCACGCCGTTTCTAGGACAGCATGGCCAGGTTCAATCGGTATCCGAGTGGAAGGTTGAACTGGTGGTCGCTGATGAGCTGATCCACGATAGCGTCAAGGCGCTCAAGCACACTCATCCATATGAGACGCCTGCCTTCGAGGTGTGGCGACTATCCGATGTGCAGTTCTGATAGATAGGTTACGAACAAACCCGCTGCCGCCGCCCTGTCCGCCGAATTCACGCGGGGTGGAAAGTTTCACGTCGAACGATCGTCAGGTGCATTCGACCGCTGGTCTGAAGAGGGCCTCGTCATGGGTGGTCGAATGGCAAGGAAATGGTTTTCACGGGAATGCGCAGCCTTGCCTGCTGCCAAGCTCGGCTCCCGTTCAGGGACGAATCTCTATCAGGGTGCCGTCTTTCACCAGATTCCAGATCTCGCGCATGTCATCGTTCTTCAGGGCGATGCAGCCCTCAGTCCAGTCGAGCGTGTGGAAGTACCATTCGGGATACTCCTCATCGACCGGTGTGCCGTGCAGCATGATCATGCTGCCCGGTCTCGCGCCTTCGCCGCTTGCGCGCGCCAGGTCCTTGGCGTTCGGGTAGGAGATGTGCATTGCCAGGTTGTACGTGTCAGACACCTTGCGCCAGTCGATCCAATAAAGGCCTTCGGGGGTACGCTGGTCACCTTCGCGCTGTTTGGGCCCGGCTTGCTTGCCGAGGGAAACGCGGTAACTTTTCATGTTGACGCCGCGGCTGATCAAATGAAGCTTGCGCTCGGACTTGACCACCAAGACCTTATCGATGAAAGCCTCGTCAAGGTCAGGGGCCGCGTTTGCAAAGGAAAGGGTGGCGAAACTAAAGCAGACAATCGCTAACAGCCAGCGCATTGGGGCGAATCCTGAATCGAAACTGCATCAGACCTGTCTGCGTGCCACCCGCATTGCCTCGATGGCTTCGTTGCGCACCGGGAAGGTCCGCTGCACCCGGTCGGCGAAGAAGTATTCTAGGGTACGGCCAACGGTCGGAAAAGCCAGCTCTGACCAAGGGATGTCGGCTTGTCGGAAAAGCCTGACTTCCAGACTTTCGTCTCCTGGAGAAAATCGCTCATCCACCAGTTCCGCGCGAAAGAACATGTAGACCTGGTTGATGTGCGGCAAGTCGAACAGCGTATACAGCTGCAGATCGGTGACCCGGGCGCAGGCTTCCTCGAGTGTTTCCCGCTCGGCTGCCTGCTGCAGGGTTTCGCCGTTTTCCATGAAGCCGGCAGGCAGTGTCCAGTATCCGCGTCGTGGTTCGATTGCGCGTCGGCAAAGCAGTACCTGTTCATCCCAGACGGGCAGGCAGCCAGCAACGATGCGCGGGTTTTGGTAGTGAATCGTATCGCAGGACGCGCAGACGAATCGCTGCCTGTTGTCTCCATCGGGCACCCGCTCGATGACCGAGCCGCCGCACTGGCTGCAAAATTTCATCACCACTCCTTGTTTGCGTATTTCGTTCGGCCGGGTTTGATCGGCGAGCTGGCTAGTGCTGAGAGCCGGCCTGTCGCGAAAAGTTTGCCAGCAGCAATTGGCCTGGTCGACTCTGTCCGCTTTCGCTGCGCCAGATCGGCTGGTTTTTGGCTTGGCCTGTCTTGGGCGCCTCGGTGATTCATGCCATGATGCCAGTCAAAGTCAGAAAGAGAAGTTCCATGCTGGACAAGATTCTCCAACGGGTGCGTGATTACTCTCCGCGTCTTCTGGAGCCGGAAGGCAGGATGCCCGAGGCCGCCGTACTGATGCCCATTACCCGCAGTGACTCGCCGGAACTGGTGCTGACGCTGCGCGCCAGTGGTCTTTCTACTCACGGTGGCGAGGTGGCATTCCCCGGAGGGCGGCGCGACCCAGAAGATCGTGACCTGATCCATACCGCACTGCGCGAAGCTGAAGAAGAGGTTGGGCTGGCGCCTGGAATAGTGGAAATCGTTGGGCCTCTCAGCAGCTTGATTTCGCTGCATGGTATTCATGTCACGCCTTTTGTCGGCATCGTGCCGGACTACGTCGAATATCGCGCCAACGATGCGGAGATAGCCTCGGTGTTCTCCGTGCCTCTGGGTTTCTTCTGCCAGGATGCGCGTGAAGTGACCCACCGGATCGACTATAAGGGTGGTGCTTGGTACGTCCCGTCTTACCGATATGGCGAATACAAAATCTGGGGGCTGACAGCGATCATGATCGTCGAGTTGGTCAACCTGGTATACGACGCCGGGATCGAAATGCGCCGTCCTCCCGCGTCCTATATCGATCTGAGTCAGAAGAGGTCATAACCATGAAATATCGCTTGGGTGATTCCTCAGTTGAAGCCCATCCGCAGAGCTGGGTAGCGCCAAATGCAACGCTGATTGGCAAGATTCGCCTGGAGGCCGGGGCCAGCGTCTGGTTTGGTGCGGTGCTGCGTGGTGACAACGAGCTGATCCATATCGGTGAAAACAGCAACGTGCAGGACGGCAGTGTCATGCATACCGACATGGGCTGTCCGCTGACGCTGGGGGCCGGCGTTACCGTCGGCCATAACGCCATGCTGCACGGCTGCACCGTCGGCGACTACAGCCTGGTGGGGATCAACGCCGTGATCCTCAACGGCGCGAAGATCGGCAAGTATTGCATCATCGGCGCTAATACCTTGATTGCTGAAGGCAAGGAGATCCCGGACGGTTCCTTGGTGGTCGGTTCGCCAGGCAGGGTGGTGCGTGAATTGACCGACCAGCAGAAGAAAATGCTCGAAGCGAGCGCGGCGCATTATGTACATAACGCCCAGCGCTATGCGCGTGATCTGGCGGAGCAGGGCGATTGACTGCAGACGAACAGCCGGTTGCATCACCCTGTGTAAGTGTTTGTGCACTGGACGACAAGGATATCTGCACGGGCTGCCAGCGCAATATTGACGAGATTCGTCGTTGGGGGCGGATGGATAATCCTGAGCGGCGACAGGTACTGCTGCGTTGTCATGAGCGCGCGCTCCAAAGTGGTCTGCTGTTCTAGCGGCGAAGTGCGGCACCTTTTGGGCATCGCCTTTTCCCTATTTGTACAACGAGGAACGTCCCGAATTGGTACGCCGCTATCAACCAGCGCTACCCGCGTGCTGCTCTGTGGTTCTGGTGAGCCCGGCAAGGAGCTGGTGACCGAGCTTCAACGTCTGGGTGCGGAGGTCGTCGCGGTAGACCGGTACGCCAACCCCCCAGCCGTGGAGGTTGCGGACCGTCACCATGTGAGCGACATGCGGGCGGGGCCACCTTCTGTCCTGCGGTGGGGCATCGGCAGCAAAGGGACGACTATCAGGAGTCGTGGCAGCCGCAACCGATGACGGCTGCAGCGATGATCGAGGCCGAGCGAATTGCCCTGGCGGTCACCGACGCATTGGGTGGGCGCGACATCTTTGGTGTCGAGCTGTTCATCAAGGGCAACAAGGTCTGGTTCTGCGAGGTTTCACCAAGGCCGCATGATACCGGCCTGGTAACGTTGATATCCCCGGGACCTGTCCGAATTCGCCTTGCATGCGCGAGCGATTCTTGGGCTGCCAATTCCGGCGGTCCGGCGGTCCGGCGATCCGGCGGTCCGGCGATCTGGCGGTCCGGCAGTTCGGCCCGTCTGCTTCGGCCGTGATGCGGATGGAACGCGAATCCGATCAGGTGAGCTTCGGCAATCTGGCTGCTGCGCTGGCCGAGCCGGATACCGCGTTGCGGTTGTTCGGCAAGCCGGGCGTCAGTGGGCAGCGGCGTATGGGTGTTGCGCTGGCTCGTGACGCATCGATACAAGCGGCGCGTGGCAAAGCGTTGCGGGCGGCCTCGGCGATTGATGCACAGCA
>NZ_JAMOIE010000141.1 GCF_024448935.1 Stutzerimonas stutzeri | reverse complement strand
TCATACGGGAAACCGGCAGCAGGCAGATGCCGAACGATGATCGCGAGCACGCTCGCGCCTACGAAAGAACCCCACCAAAGCCTTATTTGAGTTCGTGCTTGGCCGTGTCGCCCGGCGCTGCGCCTTCTCCGTCGCTCATGGATTTGCGAAAGCCGCTGATCGCGCCACCCAGATCCGTGCCCAGACCGCGCAGGCGCTTGGTGCCGAACAGCATGACCACGATCAGCAGCACGATCAGGAGTTGCCAGATACTGATACCCATCATTGCAAATACCTCGTTCAAGTTGTGTCTGTGCGGTCCACGCGGGCCAGTCGTTCAGTGGCCGGCGCGGGCCTGGTGATCGGTCATGCCGGAGATCATCGCGGCCGCCGGTTGCAGCACCGACTGGTCGATGTCATCGAAGCGCAGCACCCGCCCGTCCTGCTCGGCGGCCAGCCGCTGGGCGTCCTCTTCCTTCGCGAAGGTCGCCAGCACGGCGCCCATGGCCCCCTTCAGGTGCGTACCCGCGACATAGTAGGCGCTGGTGGCGTCGATCAGGAATTTGTCATCAGGCTGCTCCCAGGTGGAGCGGCCCATGTCGTGCACGTAGAGCTTGGCGTTGAGCATGCGGTTTTCCGGTTGCAGCCACCAGCCGAGCATCTCCGCGGTGGAACAGAATTTACGGACCCGGCCCTTTTCCACCGCCTGCCCCTTGGGCCCCGGGAAATCGCTGATCACCATGCCGCAGACATGGCATTCATCGCTGCTGTGAAAGGCCACCGGCTCAAGCAGCTGCTCGCTCTGCTCGGCCTCATTACAACCGGCCAGGCCCAGCACCATCGCAGCGGTGATCAGGGCGCGTGACACTCTGTATAGGGCATTCATCGTTACAGTTTCCTTCTCATGGTCATGCGGGACGACGGCGGAACACGCCATAGGCCAGCAGCAGTGACACACCCACCCACAGCAACAGGCACAGCCAGAGCGCGGCGGTTGGCAGCGGCAGCTCGCTACCCAGCGACAGCACGCCCATGGCACTGCCGCCCTCGAAGCCGGACAGGTTGATCAAACGGTAGATGTCGGCCGGATTCAGCAGCAGCAGCCAGGGCAGCGCTTCGGGGCTGAACTTGCCTTCGCTGAGTACCAGCAACGCCAGCAGGACCAGGTCGAACACCAGCACGAACAGAAACCACACGCCGAGCGCCAGCCCGGCCGCGCTGGATTTCTCGCTGACCTTACTACTGAGCACATAGGCCATCGCCAGGAACACCCAGCCGAGCAGGGTCGAGGACACCATGAAGCGGCCGAACGCCCAAAGCAGCAGGCCGATTTCGATGTCCTCGACCAGCACGGCGATGGCCAGCATCGCGCCGCCGAAACCGATCAACACCGCGAGCGCCAGGATCAACCCATGACCGACGAACTTGCCCAGCAGGATCTGCCCGCGCCCCAACGGGTAGGTCAACAGCAGCATCAGGGTGCCGCCCTCGTCCTCGCCGACAATGGCGTCGTAGGCCAGCAGCAGTGCGATCAGCGGCATCAGGAAGGTCGCCAGACTCGCCAGGCTGGCGATGGTCGCCGGAATCGAGGTAAAGCCCAGCTGGCCGGAGGCCGCGGCGCCGAGCCAGGCAATGCCCACCGCCAGCACGGCGAACAGCAGGCTGATGGCGAGCAGCCAGCGGTTGCGCAAACCGTCGCTGAATTCCTTGCGGGCGATGTTCCAGATCGGGTTCATAACGTGCCCTCCGCCGCGCGGACATCGCCGGCGCGCTGCAGGTAGTAGCGATACAGGTCTTCCAGCGATGGCTGATGGATTTCGATGTCGTCCGGCTCGCCCTCGCCCAGCAATTCGCGCAGCAGCGGCAGTTTGTGGCCATTGATGGCCGATACCTCGACGCTGTGTTCACCCAGCGAACGTGCGCTATGGCCCGCGTCTCCCCAACGCTGCAACCAGCCGGCGCTGTCGTCGATGCCACTGGCGCGAATGCGCACCGGCAGCCCCGCCTCAATACGCAGCTGCGCCAGGCTGCCGACCGCCTGTAACTGACCCATGGCCAGAATCGCCGCCCGATTGATGTGCGCTTCGACGCCGGGCAAGACGTGCGAGCAGAGAATGATGCTGGTGCCGCGTTGGCGCATCCGGTCGATCAGCTGGTAGAGGTCGCCGGTTGCGATCGGATCGAGCCCCACCGTGGGTTCGTCGAGCAATAGCAGGCGCGGCTCGCCGAGCAGCGCCTGGGCCAGGCCGAGACGCTGGCGCATGCCCTTGGAATAGGTCTTCACCCGGCGCTCGGCAGCGTGGCACAGCCCGACCTGTTCCAGCAGTTCGTCCACCTGCTTCACTGCCGCGCCTTTGAGCCGAGCGAAGTGCCGCAGCGTCTCGCGGCCACTGAGCTGCGGATAGAAGGTCACGTTCTCCGGCAAATAACCCAGCTGGCGGCGGACTTCGGGATCCTGCGGCGCCCGACCGAGCACATGCACCTGCCCTTCGCTGGGCGTGAGCAGGCCGAGGATCAGTTTCATGCTGGTGGTCTTGCCGGCACCGTTGTGGCCGAACAGGCCCAGCACCTCGCCCTCGCCGAGGGTCAGGTTCAGATCATGCAGCACGGTCATGCTGCCGTAACGCTGGCTTACGCCCTGGATCTCGACGGCGTTCATGACGTTGGTTCCTGCTTTGCGGTTAGGGGTTTTTCGGTGGGCAGGCGCATCAGCGGATGGCTGTCCTGCACGCCGGGCGACTTGATCACCGGGAAGGCCCGCTGAACCCAGCGCAGCACCTCGATGCTCGGGCTGTTCATCAGCAGCCGCACCTGCGGGTAAAGCCACAACAGACGATCGACGTTGTCGTTGGGCTCGTAGGCGACGTCGCCCAGGCCGTCGTCGTTGCGGTCCCAGCCCAGGTAGTCGCTCCAGTAGTTGCCACGACCGTCGATGGACCACTCCTGAGTGCGGGTGGCCACATACTTGACCTGCTGCTGATTGTCGATGAAGGCGTTGCCAGAGATGCGGTTGTCTTCCGAGCCCGCAGTCAGGTGGATGCCCAGCGCGCTTTTCTCGAAACGGTTGCCGGCAATGGTGTTGAACAAGGAGTTGTAGATGAACAGCGCCTTGCCCTCGGCGCCCGAGATCATGCTGTCGCCGGTGGCGCCGCTGCGCACGTCGCTGACGACGTTGTCGCGGATGGTCGAGTAGGTGATGTAGTTCATCAGGATGCCGTAGTTCTGGTCGCCCTCGGAGCGATTGCCGATGACCTCCAGCTTGCGGCTCTGCATCAGCGCATAGCCGGTACGGGTGCGACGGGTGACGTTGCCGATCACGCTGTTGTCATTGGCGAACATGTAGTGCACCCCGTAACGCAGATCCTCCAGCACGTTGCCTTCAATGTGATTGCCGTTGGACGTATCGATGTAGATGCCATCGCGGGTGTTGCGCACCTGGTTGTCGATGATGCGCGCGCCGCTCACGGCGTAGAGGTGAATGCCGTTGCCGCGGTCCTGGGAACGAAGGCTGGTGTCGCCTTCGATCTGGTTGCCGATCAGGCTCACGTCTTTCGAGCCGTCGACCCAGATACCGAAGCCGGGGCCACGCAGCCGGTTGTCGCGGATCACCACGCGCTGCGCCTTTGGCTGGATGAAGATGGCGGCGTTCATCGCGGTGAGATCGCGGCCCCAGTCACGCAATGTGCAGCCTTCGACGGTGACATCGGACGCCTCGATCAGCAGGCCGTTGCCCTCGCCCTGCGCCTGCAGCACGGCGCCAGGCTCGCAGCGCAGCTGCATGGGCTGGTCGATGCTGAACCGACCGTTGTATTCGCCGGCCGGTAAGCGCCAGCGGTTGCCCCCTTCCGCCTGGAGCGGCAGGGCTGAAATGGGTTGCGGGGCCGCCTGGGCCACCCCGCCGAACAGGGCCAGCAGCAGCGCTGCCAGCGGTTGAAGCCTGGATGTCGCCTGAGACCTGAGCACCGCGTTGTTCCTTTTCAGCTTCCAGGCAGGGGGATGGGCGGGAGCCGGTCGTGCGCTCCCGCCCGGTCACGTTACGCCGGTTCGACCAGCATGCGGCCGACCATTTCCATGTGCAGCGCGTGGCAGAACCAGCTGCAGTAGTACCAATGCAGGCCGGGCTTGTCGGCGGTAAAGGTGATGGACGAGGTCTGCTGCGGGCTGATCTCCATGCTCGCGCCGTGGTTGGTCATGACGAACCCGTGGGACACGTCCTCGATCTGGTCGATGTTGGTAATGGTCACGGTGACCTCATCGCCCTGCTTGACGGTGAACTCGGTCAGGCCATAGGTCGGAGCCATGGAGGTCATGTACACCCGCACCTTGTTGCCATCGCGGATGACCTTGTTGTCAGTTTCCAGGTTGATGCCGTCCTTCTTCGCCCTTTCCACGGTAGGCGCAAAGAACGGATCGTTGCGGTCCCAGATTTTCTTGGTCTTGATCTGGTCGCGACGCGCGAGGATGCAGTCGTGCGGTTCGGCATAGGTCGGGCCGTCGTGCACCAGCTTCATTTCCTCGCCGGAAATGTCGATCAGCTGGTCGTTTTCCGGGTGCAGCGGGCCGACCTGCAGGAAGCGGTCCTTGGAGAACTTGCACAGCACCACCAGCCACTGGCCGTCGGCGTCACGGGTCTCGGTCAGCGAGGCATGGTTGTGGCCCGGCTGGTACTGCACATCGAGCTTCTGCCTGATGTAGTTGACCTTCTCGCCCTGGTAGGCGCGCACCGCGTCGGCCATGTTCCACTTCACCACCTGGCTGTCGATGAACAGCGTGGTGTAGGCGTTACCGCGACCGTCGAAGGTCGTGTGCAGCGGGCCCAGACCCAGCTCCGGCTCGGCGGCGACCACGTCGCGCGGATCCTTCAGCTTGTCGTCGAACAGATCATCAAGCTTGGCGATCTCGATCATGGTGACGGTGGGTGACAGCTTGCCGGCGGCGATGAAGTACTTGCCGTCGGACGAGGTGTTGCAGCCGTGCGGGTTCTTCGGCACGGGGATGTAGCGAGTCAGCTCTGAGCCGGCACGGCCGTCGACCACGGGCACTTTCGAGTCGCCGATGGTGCTGAACTTGCCGGCCTTGATCGCCGCCTCGATGCGCGGAATGTTGTACACCACCACCCAGTCGCGCTCGTTGCGCATCATGCCGCCCAGGTCGGTGGCTTTTTCCGAGTTGTAGCAGGTGGAGGCGGCGTACTTGCCGGTGTAGTCGGCGTCGGTGTTGTCCAGGTTGCCATCGACGATGACCTGGAAGGCCATCTCCATCTTCTCGGCATCGATGACATTGAACATGGTGTAGCTGCTCTCGGCCTGCAGGTCGTAGGAGCTGCCATCGTTGGGGTGCGGAATGATGAACTCGGCGTTGGCGAACACGTACTGGGTGTGCGGCACCTTCTGCAGGCGCAGGCCGTGAATGGCCTGGACGTTGGGAATGGTGAGCATGGCGTCGCACTTCATGATGTCGAGGCGGATGCGTGCGACGCGGCTGTTGGCCTTGTCATTGATGAACAGGTACTTGCCGTCGTACTGGCCGTCGGTCATGGAGATGTGCGGATGGTGGCAGTCGCCGTTCAGGAACTTGGCGCTCTCGCCCATGATGTGGCGGCTTTCGTTGGTCAGGCCCCAACCGGTGGCGGAATCGACGTTGAATACCGGGATGCGCATCAGCTCGCGCATCGAGGGCACGCCGACCACGCGCACTTCGCCCTGGTGACCGCCGCTCCAGAAGCCGTAGTAGTCGTCCAGTTCGCCCGGTGCGACGTGGATTTTCTGCTGCGCGTCCTTGACCGCCGCGGCCCAGGTCTCACGGCTCATGACTGCTCCGCCGAAGGCGGTGGCGGCTACAGCGGCGCCGGTCAATGCGCTGGCGCCGAGGAAGCCACGGCGGCTAAAGCCACTCTTTTCCAGCGTTTCGGGGGTGTGCTTGCTCTTGTCGCTCATGGGGTGTTGCTCCTTATCGTGTACGGACAGGTCAAACGATCGGTTGCGAGCGTTCGCGACCAGGCGTGCCGCTCTGCGGATCTACCACTTGCACTACGGGAATCAGCGTTGGGCCGGCCGGGGCTTTCTTGCCGCGTTTGGCGCGCTTGTTCTTCAGGATCAGTGGCGGGCACTTGTTTTCGTTGTGATAGGTCATCTGGCAATCGAGGCAGTAGTGGCACTCGTTGTGGTTGATCTGCCCATCGGGGTGGATCGCCTGGATCTCGCATTCCTTGGCACACAGCTGGCAGGGGCTGCCGCATTCCGGGCGGCGCTTGAGCCAGTCGAACAGGCGGACCTTGCTGCTGATCGACAGCGCCGCACCCAGCGGGCAGATGTAACGGCAGTAGACCTTGCGGGTGAACATGTTGATGAGCAGCAGCACCACCGCGTAGGCGACGAACCACCACTGGCGATCGAAATGCAGGGTGATGGCGGTCTTGAACGGCTCGACCTCGGCGGCCTGCTCGGCCATCATCATCGACTCCAGGGAGATGCCGAACAGCACCAGCAGCACGATGTACTTGATCGCCCAGAGCCGCTCATGCACCGCGAACGGCAGCTCGTATTGCGGGATTTTCAGCTTGCGCGCGGCCTCGTTGATCAGTTCCTGCAGGGCGCCAAAGGGGCACAGCCAGCCGCAGAACACGCCACGCCCCCAGAGCAGAATGCTGGCGGCGGTGAAGGTCCAGAGAATGAAGATCACCGGGTCGGTGAGGAACAGCTCCCAGCGGAAGTCTTGGAACAGCGCATGGACAAAGGTCAGCGCGTTGACCACCGACAGCTGCCCGAGGGCGTACCAGCCGATGAACACCACGGTGAACACCAGGTAGCCACGGCGTAGCCAGTGCATGAAGTGCGGGCGGCGAGTGAAGGTGTCCTGCAGGAACAGGATGACGGTCAGCAGTGCCAGGGCGACCAGGATCACGCCGATCTGGAACGACTTCTGGTACCAGATGGTGACCCACACCGGCCGGTTGGCCTCCTCGGCGGCAGCCAGTTCCTCGGCAGTCGGCTGCGGGCACTCGATGTACTGCTCGGGCATCTGGTACGGCAGTTCGAAGCTGGTGAACACACCGCTGATCGGGCCGGTCTGACGGCGCACGAGCAGCTCCAGCGTCCAGGGCGAGCCCGGATCGAAGGCCACATGCTGACGGACAATGAAGATGGCCATCTCGCCGAAGTCCGGGATGCCCTCGGCGTAGACGTCGTCGAGGCGCTGGAAGTCGCGGTCGTGGAAGCTGATGACGTTGCCGAACTGGCGCAGCTGCACGCGATCGAAGATGCCGCCGCGCACATAGCCCGAGCCCTTGAACGAGTAGTCGCCGCTGGCCATCACCGCGACCGCGTGCTCGCCCGGCTTCAGGTCTTCCATCAGGGACTGGTACTGGCTCTCACCGAGCAGGTTGCGGCCGATGGTCGGCGGATTGATCTCGGCGGCATAGAGATCGATGAAGGGCTCGTCGACGGCGTCCGGGGCGGCTTCGTCGATGCCTTCGGCCTCGGTGCCCTTGAACGCCTTGTCGATGTCGCCATAGGTCAGGTGCAGGCGGCGAATCGCACCGTTGCCGGTCAGCTCGCTCCAGGTCGCAGACTCGTAGTAATCCTGGCGGACGGTCGCCGGCTTTTGCGCGGTCCCGGCCTTGTCCTCCACCAGCCCAAGCGACACGGCAACATCGCGAGCGGCGCGCATGACGGTTTCATTGACCACCATGACCGTGACCGTCGCGCCGGTGACCGCATCGATGGTCACCGCCTTCTCGTCACTGGAGTGGCCGACCACGACCCGCTGGTCGACCTTGATGCCCTTGTACTTGGCCGTGAATGCGTGCAGTTTCTCGATCGGAATGCCGACCAGCAGGATCGGCTCGTGGTGTTCGAGCACATAGGCATCGACGATCACGCCTTGGGGGTCCAGCAGCACCTGGATGTTGATCGGCTTGCCGGAGTAGGCCGGAATGTCCACCACGTTGATGGTCTGAAAGGCATAACCCAGCACCTCGTCAGCCTTCGAGAGGGTGCGGACCTGGTAATCGCCTTCGGCGGCCGAGACGCTGGCGCCTGGGAAGAACTGTTCGATACGCGGCTGCTCGACCTCGTAGTCCTTGGCCTGCAGGGTGGAGACACTGAGCATCAGCGCCAACAGCAGGACAAAGCCGAGCCCCCATGCGCTTCTGGTGCCAGCTGCGAAAGAAAGAAGGGACTTCATGAGCTATCTGCTTGATGCTGCGAATGTGAGCCGATGGTAGACAGCACTCCCCCGCGCTCTCCTTGATGAATATCAAGCTTGCTCCGCGTGCACACTCCACGCAGCGTCTATACCAGCCTATTCCTCGCCCACACCCGCCAAGGCCGCCACCCCGCGTCAGCTTGCGACGAGCCTCACTCAACGCACCGCCATGCCTCGACCGT
>NZ_JAMOIE010000140.1 GCF_024448935.1 Stutzerimonas stutzeri | reverse complement strand
CCATAATGAGAATTGCTGCAGCGATATGGTACGTGTTCTGCCGGCCGCTTAACTCGGGATGAAATCCCATTCCGAGTTCGAGAATGGCAGAGATACGCCCATTGATCTGCACACTGCCGGTAGTAGGCTTCAACGTACCGGTGATGATTTTGAGCAAGGTACTCTTACCAGCACCATTGAGGCCTATTAGGCCGACGGCCTCGCCCGGCGCGAGCTCGAAGCCGATATCGTTGAGTACCCAGTGGCGCTCTGCCGCAGCGGCAGGCAAACCAAACCAGGCCAACATCCTGTGCCGCTCACGACGATAATGGTTGAACGCTTTGCCGATACCAGAAACACGCAGTGCAAAGGTCATAGGACATCCACCACTTCATCGATCGCCCGGCTGTACAAGAAAGCGGCCATGCAGATGGCAATAGCAGCAAACAGAGTGGGGTACATCAGAAGCTGCCAATCAGGACCGCGACCGAACACGAGTATGGCCTGGTACCCCTGGACGATGCCGGTCATGGGGTTGAGGTGAAGCATCTTCTGGTACACCGGTTCAAAAAGGTCCAGCGTGTAAACGATCGGTGTAAGCCAAAAACCGAATTGCAGCGCAATGGTTACCAGCTGCCCGACGTCTCTGAAGAACACGTTCAGAAGTCCCAGCGTCAGCCCTAGCCCTAGCGCGAGCACCAGAAGCAGGAGCGTCAGTACGGGGAGCCACAGCAAGTTCAACGTCGGCACATGGCCCAGTATGGCGAAAACCAGCAGGACGGATAAGAACAGGAGCGTATTGTTCAATAGCGCGCTGCCGGTAATGATGGCCGGCAACGCAAGACGCGGAAATGCCATTTTTTTAAGCAGGTTGCCGTTCTCAATGAACACGTTGAGGCAGCGGCCTACCACCTCTGCGAACAGGGTCCAGGCCAAGATACCTGCAGTCAGATAGATCGGGTAGGCGTAAACGGTCTGCAGCCCTGGCAGCTTGGTAGTCATCAACGCGGACAAAACGAAAGCATAGATAGCGACCTGAGCCAATGGATATATCACAATCCACACAAGGCCTAAGCGACTGCGAGCAACCCGGGTGACGAACTCATTACGAATGGAGTTTTTTACAAAATGGCGCGCCTGCCATAACTCAACAACTTTAATGTTCAAAAGACAGCTCCATTCGTTAACAAAGAACATTCCATCGCCGACCCAGGAGCGACCAAGGCCAGCGCATAGAAATAGACCCCAGCGACAACGACCATGGAATGATCTAAAAGGATCTGTTGCTTTTAACCCGCTTCAGATCGGCGTCGACCATCAACTTGCACAGCTCTTCGAGCGTGGTCTTCGGCTCCCAGCCCAATGCCGCCTTGGCCTTTTCAGGGTTGCCAATAAGCAGCTCCACTTCCGCCGGGCGATAGAAGCGCGGGTTGACCGTTACGAGGGCCTTGCCGGTGCGGCTGTCGATCCCACGCTCGCTTTCGGCGCTACCTTGCCAGTCCAGTTGAATATCGACTGCCTTGAACGCCAGCGAGACGAAATCACGCACGGTCTCGGTGCGGTTGGTGGCCAGCACGAAGGTGCCCGGCGTATCGACCTGCAGCATGCGCCACATGCCCTCGACATATTCCTTGGCAAAGCCCCAGTCGCGTTTGGCATCGAGGTTGCCAAGCTGCAGGCAATCCTGCCGGCCAAGGGCTATGCGCGCCGCCGCATCGGTGATCTTGCGCGTGACGAATTCCTTGCCGCGCAGCGGTGACTCATGGTTGAACAGGATGCCGCTGGTGCCGAAGATGCCGTAGGACTCGCGGTAGTTGATGGTCATCCAGTGCGCGTAGAGCTTGGCCACGCCATAGGGGCTACGCGGATAGAACGGGGTTACTTCGGTCTGCGGGATCTGCTGCACTTCGCCGAACATTTCCGAGGTCGATGCCTGGTAGAAGCGGATCTGCGGATCGACGATACGGATCGCTTCCAGCAGGTTGACCGCGCCCAGGCCGGTGATCTCGGCGGTGGTGATCGGCTGATTGAAGGACACCCCGACGAAACTTTGCGCCGCGAGGTTGTAGACCTCGTCGGGCTGCGCGGCTTCCATCAGGCGGATGCTCGCGCCCAGGTCGGTCAGGTCGTGCTCGACCAGCTCCAGGTTCGGGTGGCCGATGGCGCCCACTTCTTCGAGACGCCAGAAGTTCACCGAGCTGGTCCGGCGATAGGTGCCGAATACCTTATAGCCTTTTTCCAGCAGCAGCCGGGTAAGGTAGGCACCGTCCTGCCCGGTAATGCCCGTGACGATTGCGGTCTTGTTGCTCATGCTCATTCCGTCGTTTTCCGTTCCAGCGCTCGCGCTTCTTCATCATCGGCCAGCCACAGATTGACACTTTCAACACTCTGCTCGGACAGGCTGCCAGCCCAGCGATTCATGACCAGCAGATTGGTGATGAAGTCGTACTGAGCGCTGAGCAGATCCCGTCGGGCGGAATACTCGTTCTGCACGCTGGTCAGGACATCGACCGAATTGACCACGCCGAATTCGAAGCCGCGCTCGGTGGCCACAGTGGATTTTTCAGCCGATTCGAGCGCGTTGCGCGTTGCGCGGATCTTTTCAACACTGGCTTGCGCGGTGAGATAGGCGCTGGTGGTTTCCTTTACGACTTCACGGCGAACCGCCTCGAGCTGCTGCTCGGTCGCCAGCCGGTCGCTGTAAAGTGCCCGACTGCGGGCCGACGTTGATCCGCCGCTGTAAATAGGCAGCTGGATGCCAAGGCTGGCGACATAACTGTCCGAGCGTGGAGCGAGGCTGTTGTCGTAGCCCACGTCGCTTCGCTGAGCGCTGAGATTGAGGCTCAGCGACGGATAATGGCCGCCCTTGGCCTCGCGCACCGCGGCATCGGCAGCGGTCAATGCTTCCTGCTGCGCTTTCAGCGCCGGGTTGGCAGCCACTGCGCGCTCGACCCATGCCGCGACGCTCTCACCCGGCACCCGCAGCTCGATGTCCTCGCGGATACGACTGAGCCGTTCCGTGACCGGGCGACCGATGATCTCTGACAGCTCCTCACGGCTGACACGCACCTGGTTACGCGCCTCGACCTCTTGTGCAAGCAGCGCGTCGACGCGTGCACGCAGGTCGAGCACATCGGTCACCATCGCCAACTGCCGGTCGTAAAGCGCCTCGACCCGATCCAGGTTCTTCTGCGTTGCACGGAGTTCGGCGCGCACCAGCTCCAGCTCGTCGTCGGAAGCAAGCGCCACGAAGTAACGTTGCGCCAGATCGACGGCCGCTTCTGCCTGGGCGTCGATCGCCTCGAACTCACCCTGTCGGGCACGCGCCTTGAACGCCTGGTAGTTCTCCCAGGCCTGTTTGTTGTAAAGGTGCTGGCTGAGCGTAAGGGCGTATCGCTCGTTGCTGAACGCCTCCGAATAGGTGGGCAGTTCACGGCTGGTGCGGTTCAAAGCGGAGCTGGCCGTGACCTGCGGCAGCAAACCGCCAAAGGCTTCGCGCTGGCGATCCCTGCCGGCCTGGGCACGGGCATGCGCAGCGAGCACACGGGGATCCTCGAGGCGCGACTCACGATACAGCTGCATCAGATTGGCCGAATACGCTGACGCCGTCACGCTGGAGGTCGGCTGCGGCGTAGTGGCCTGGGCGTGGGCGGCAACGGATGCCAGCAGAAGACAAAACAGCAGGGAAAACCGCACGATCAATCCTCGATCATCGATCTGGCAAACGCATTCGTTGCGGGTTGCATCAGGTACTGGAGCATGGTGCGCTCACCTGTGTTGATCAGTACTTCGGCCGGCATGCCCGGCTGCAGCTTGAGCGACCCGAGGGCACGCGAGCCTTCTTCGGTGAGCGTGACACGGGCTAGGTAATACGGCATTCCGGTTTCTTCGTTGATCAGCCGGTCGGCCGAAACGTGTCGCACCTGGCCTTTGATAACCGGCGTCGTCGCGCTGTTGAACGCACTGAAACGGATATCGGCGGGCTTGCCCACGCTCACTCGGTCGATGTCGATGGGCGAGACCTGAGCCTCGACGATGAGATCGGAGATCGACGGCACGATGTCCAGCAGCGGAGTGGCCGGGCTGACCACACCGCCGATGGTGTGGACCTTCATGCCGAGAATCATGCCATCCTCGGGCGCGCGAATGACGACGCGGCTGAGCCTGTCTTCAAGCGCGGCCATCTTCTCCTGAAGGTCGAACACCTTGGTCTGGACCTCGGCCAGCTGCCCGACCACCTCGGAGTTGAAATCCTTGTTGAGCTGCAATATCTGCAGTTCCGTTTCGCTGATCTGCAGTTTGGTCTTGGTGATCTCGGACTGGTGATCCGCCACTTCCGCTTTCAGCATGTCCAGCTTGCGTTCCTGTTCGAGCAGGCGCTGCTTGTCGACAAACCCCTCCGCCAACAACTGCTTGAGTTCCGAGATTTCGTTTTGGTAGGAGCTCTCCAGGCTGCGCTTGGTGTTGATCATCGAGTGCAGCCCGCTGATCTGCTCGTTCAGCTGGCCAATTCGCTTTTCAAGCACGGAAACCTCACCCAGCCGCGATCCACGTCGCGCGTTGAATACCTGCGTCTCGCCATCGCGAGCTTCGACGGCACGTTTGCTGCTGCTTTCCAGCATGTCGCCGAAATCGATCTGCTCGAGACCGTCCCGCTCTGCCCGCAGCCTGGCTTCCATCGCTTGCGCAGCAACCAGTTGGCTGCTTGTCATGCCGTACTCAGCGCGGAGCTGAGTGTCGTCCAGCACGATCAGCGCATCGCCGGCCTCGACCATGTCGCCATCACGTGCGTGCAGCGCTTTGACGATACCGCCCTCCAGATGCTGTACGGTCTTGCGATAAGACTGCACCGTCACCACACCGGGCGCCAAGGCGGCACTCTCAAGCGGAGCGAAAGTGGCCCAACCGCCTAACAGGCCAAAGGTGACAAGTACAATGACGAGGCCAACCATACGGGCCTTGCGGTCAGACACTGGCAAGCTGGAAAGGCTTTCGTCGATAGCGGTGTTCATGTTGGTCATACTCTTTCTTCCTCGGTCACGAACGAGCCGAGGATGTGCCAGGGACTACCTGGGCAATCTTCTGCTGGGCGCTAAGCTGTTGCTTGTTGAGCTCCGCCATGACCTTGTCACGCGGCCCGTACAGGCCAATTGCACCGCCGCTCATCACCAGCAGGCGATCAAGCTGAGCCAGGATGCTGGTGCGATGGGTAATCACGAATACCGTGGCGCCGGTTGTCTTGAGTTGCTGGATGGCCAGCGCCAGGGCCCTTTCGCCCACCTCGTCAAGGTTGGAGTTGGGTTCATCGAGGACGATCAGGCGTGGATTGCCGTAGATGGCGCGTGCCAATCCGACCCGTTGGCGCTGCCCTCCGGACAGGTTGACGCCGTCCGCGCCGATCACCGTGTCGTAGCCCTCGGGCAGTTGCAGGATCATCTCGTGAACGCCGGCGGTCTTGGCGGCCTGGATCACTTTTTCCGGGTCCACGTCACGGAAGCGGGCGATGTTTTCGCTGATGCTGCCTTCGAACAATTCGATATCTTGCGGCAGGTAGCCCAGATGCGGTCCAAGCTCGCGCTTGTCCCAGTTGTTTATGTCCGCTCCGTCGAGTCGCACCACGCCATGCTGCGGCGCCCAGACGCCGAGTAGCGCACGCGCCAAGGTCGACTTGCCGGATGCGCTGGGTCCGATCACGCCGACCACCGAGCCGGCGGGCACGGCCAGGCTGATGTTTTTCAAAATTGGCGTTTTGGAGCCCGGCGCGCTGACGATGAGATTTTCTACCAGAACGTGACCTTCGGGTGCGGGCAAGGACATACGCTCGGGCTCGGCTTGCTGCTTGTCGAGAATTTCGTTGAGGCGCGCATATTGCGAGCGAGCCGCAATGAAGCCTTTCCAACTGCCGATCATCAGATCAATCGGCGCCAACGCACGCCCCAGCAGGATGGAGCCGGCGATCATCAATCCCGGGGTGATCTCTTGCTGAACGGCCAGATAGGCGCCCAGCCCGAGGATCAGCGACTGCACCAGCATGCGGAACGTCTTGGAGAAAGACGTGATCATGCCGCCGTTGTCGCTGGCCTGCGATTGCAGCAGCAGCACCTTGCGCTGACGCGCGCCCCAGCGCCCCATGAGCGTCTCGAGCATGCCCATCGACTCGATGACTTCAGCGTTGCGCAGGTTCTTGTTGGTGTACAGGTTGGCGGCGATGTTCTGCTTGTTGGCTTCGGCGATCGCCTTGCCAGTCAGCTTCTCGTTCACCACGGCCAGGCACAGCAAGACAATTGCGCAGCCAATGGCGAACCACCCGTACCAGGGATGGAAAAGGAACATCACGCCGATATACACCGGCAGCCAGGGGACGTCGAAAAAGGCAAAAAGACCGTTGCCCGTGAGGAACTGGCGAAGCCCGGTGAGGTCATTGAGGGGCTGCGCCGACGCGTCCATGCCGCCGCTGTCGAGCGCCCGCTTGAAACTGGCGCGATAAACATCGCGACTTAGCAGCACATCGAGACGGGTACTGAGGCGCACCATGATCCGCGAGCGAGTCCACTCAAGCGAACCCATGGTTGCCATCAGCAGCGTCATGATCAGGGTCAGCATGACCAGCGTCGAAATGCTGCCACTGGTCACGACCCGACCATAGACCTGCAGCATGTAGAACGATGGCACCAGCATCAGGGCATTGACAAAGAAGCTGAAGAACCCTACCGAAATGAAACTTCCCTTGCACGCCCTGAGCGCGACCTTAAGGGCGTTTTCCTGTGTGTTACGCATATTCCGAACTGCCGGGTGCTGAAAAGCGCCGGAGTGTATCACCGAAGCCAGCCGCATTGAATGCGGTCCGGATGGATGCGACGAATTTCCGTCCTTGCGGCACCCGAACGGCGTCAGTAGAGTCAGCCGCCTCTGCGGCACTGACAGCCCCCGCCCGGCACAGTCGCCACGCTCATACATACAGGAAAGCAATGCGCGTCCTCCACTTCTTCAAGACCTACCTGCCCGATACGACCGGCGGCATCGAGCAGGTCATCTTCCAGCTCTGCGAGGGTGGTCGCGCTCACGGTGTATCGGGCGAGGTGCTGACGTTGAGCCCAGCGCCTCGCCCCGAGCGGATCCGGGTGGCGGGCCATGGGGTCAGACGCGCCAAGCAGGATCTGTTCGTCGCCTCGACCGGCTTTTCCCTGGAAGCGTTCGGCATGTTTGCCGAGATGGCGGCCGAAGCCGACGTGGTCCACTTCCACTTCCCGTGGCCGGTCATGGATGTGGTGCATTTCATGACACGCCACCGACGCCCTTCAGTGGTGAGCTACCACTCCGACATCGTCAGGCAACGCGCGCTGTTGACCCTGTACCGACCGTTGATGAAGCGGTTCCTTGGCAGCGTCGACCGCATTCTGGTGGCGTCGCCGAACTACCAGCGCAGCAGCCCGGTGTTACAGCAGTATGCAAGCAAGGTCGAGGTCGTCCCCTATGGCCTGGATCGAGCGGCCTACCCGCAGTGCTCGGCGGCCAAGCTCGAATGCTGGCGACAGCGGGTTGGAACGAAATTCTTCTTGTTCGTGGGCGTGCTGCGTTATTACAAGGGACTGCACAGCGTGCTCGAGGCGCTGCATGGAACCGATTATCCGCTGGTGATTGTCGGTGCAGGCCCGCAAGAAGCAGAACTCCGAGCCCAGGCTGAACGACTTCAGCTGCGACAGGTGCAGTTCCTCGGGCGGCTGGACGATGAAGACAAGGCCTGCCTGCTTCAGTTGTGCCACGCGATGGTGTTTCCGTCCCATCTCCGGTCGGAAGCGTTCGGCATCTCGTTGCTGGAGGCATCGATGTATGGAAAACCGATGATCTCGTGCGAAATCGGCACCGGAACGACTTTCGTCAATCTTCACGGGACGACAGGCCTGGCCGTACCGCCGGCCGCTCCCCTGGCGCTACGGGAAGCGATGCGGCGACTCTGGGACGACGCCGAGCTGGCGAGCCGGTTCGGCGCCAATGCCGCCACTCGATTCGAACAGCTGTTCACCGCCGAACGCATGTGCGCCGAAACCGCGCGCGTGTATCGCAGCGTGATCGAGCAGCATCGCTAACGACTCGAGCCGGAGGGCGTGTACGGAACAGCCGCTGCCGGGTGCGGGCCCGTTCGCGGCCATGGGCCGTTCCTACAAAAGCCCGGGGCACCGCGTAGGAGCGGGCCATGCCCGCGAAGCGCTGTTTAACCATCGGTGCGGGCCTGTTCGCGGCCATGGGCCGTTCCTGCCAAAGCCCGGGGCACCGCGGAGCGGGCCATGCCCGCGAACCGTTGTTTCACCATCGGTGCGGGGCCATTCGCGGCCATGGGCCGTTCCTACAAAAACCCGGGGCACCGCGTAGGAGCGGGCCATGCCCGCGAA
>NZ_JAMOIE010000139.1 GCF_024448935.1 Stutzerimonas stutzeri | reverse complement strand
CCTTAGCGGCTGTGCTTACGAAGACTACCGTGGCGGCGTCGAGTTGCCGTGCAGACAGGTCGGGGAAAATTTGTATGTCATTACGCAGAAGTCCAGTCATACCAGACTCCCAGCTGATACAGTCTGGCCCACGCGGAGAAGTCGGCGCATAGACGACGCCCACTACTGGCTCGGAGTCCCTTAGCAATCCCACGGAAATGGCAGAGCCCGACCAGCCTGCCAAAAAATCGGAAGTGCCATCGTTGGGATCCACCACCCAGCAATAGCGTGCCCCCGTCAGTGCGCTCCCGGTCTCCTCTCCCCAGAAGTCACCCGCCTGCAGTCGTAGCAGCCTCTCGCGCAGCAGGATCTCGACTTCGAGGTCAATATCGGCCTTATCTTCTTCCCCGCGCGGGCCTCCCGGGCGAGCGGCCTCGGCGGCGATGAGCGTTCCGGCGCGCAGAATCAGTGGAATCACTTCGTTCAGCATGGGCTGACCTGAGCTTACGCCTTCCAACTGGCTCAGCGGCACTCCCTTGGAGGCTCGTCGAGGCAACGACTCAGAAATACTGAGTAGTTGGAAGCAGCTCATTCATCCTTGTACGACTCTGGAGGCACAGACTCCGCCTGTTCCTCGGCGAGTTCTCGCTCCCACTGGGCGACCAGGGCGTCGACGCGATCCGGAATCTTGGGCGTCTTCGACAGGACGAGGCGCGGCCCGTCGCCGACCCAGGCCTCGACCAAGTACAGCGAGCCTCCAACTTGGAGATCGAGCCGCTGCAGAACTTCGTCGGGGAGGCGCAGGGCTGGCTCCCCGTCCCAGTCTTCGATCGGCAGGTTGATCGGCATGGCCGCATTCCTTCTGTAATAGAGGTTTCCGCAGGGGAGGCGACGGCGGAGCGCTGTTCTCGGTTCCCACCGCTCAGGCCGTCAGTCGGGCGCATTCGTGACAGAGCCCAGCTTCTTGTCAGCTGCGTATGTCCTCGGCAGCTGAGAAAATAGCGCGCTCAGTTCGCAGCCGAGACAGATCAGAGCATGTCCCGTCTATATAGCAATGGCCACCCTCGATCACGTGGACGTAATTTGAGTACCCATCTCTATCGTCAACATCCACACGCAGCTCTTGTAGACGCTCCATTTTCCAGCCATCACTGCCATTCATGTAGCCGGGGCTGACTAGCATCACCTCTTCAACCCACATATGATCGTGCTGCTCGCTGAGCAGCCGCTCAAGCTCTGGCGGGGATGGGATCAGCAACGTCCTGGTGAAGCTGTCGTCACCGGCTACATACCCGATGGTGGTGTAGAACCAGGGGCACCTGAGAGATAGCTCCACATAGCGCCAATGGAGAGAGTTTTCATCCCCAAACAACCTTCCCAGGGGCATTTCTGCCTGGCGGTATGTCACAAACATGGCCTTCGCCTCACAAAATGAACACTATAGATTGTAGCTCTATAGTGTTCAATGGGGCCTTATCGTTCCTTTTGCGAGAGCAGCAAATGGAACTGAAACAGGCATTCGGTATCGCCCTGAAGCGACAGAGGCTGAGTAAAGGTCTCCCACAAGAGGCTTTCTCGAACGTCAGCAGCCGAACCTACCTAAGCACGCTGGAGCGGGGGCTCAAGAGTCCTACTGTCGAGAAGGTGCATGAGATTGCATCTGCAATGGGGGTTCATCCGCTGACGATCTTGGCCGACTGCTACCTGTTACAGGACGAAACGCTCACCATCGACGATCTGTTTTCCCGCATTCGCATGGAGCTTGTTCAACGCGAGCGGTCTGCCTGACACGGCATCCCTCCAGATGCACCTATAGGGTTCGAGCTGCACACCAAGTGGGGCGTGGTCGAGCTGAACGCTGCTGAATGGTCAATGGGGAAAATCACTGGTTAATGACTGTGCATTTGGATGGGTAAATCAGTGCAATTTCGCAGGGGGAGGCGACAGCGGAGCGCTCCCTGCGGTTTCTACGGCTCAGGCTGTTGGGCTGGCGAGGCGGTCGGGCGGCGAAAACTAACGATAATGTATTTTAGAACGCGCGCTGATCCGCGAGCGTCAGCGCGAGGGAATCGCCCTGGCCAAGCGATGTGACGCCTGCCGCCGTGGCCGGAAGAATGCCCTGAGCGACACCAGGTTCGCCGAGCTGTGCCATCGCACCGAGGCGCACGAGCCGAAGGCCACCCTGGCTCCTGAGTTCGGCATCAGCCGGACCAGCCTCTCTGATTACCTGCGAACCGGCGAGTAGCAGGCCGCATCCAATCTGATTGTGTTACGTAACCAAAGGAGTGAACATGTCCAAATTAGCTGAATTTCGTCGTGCCGAGCGTGAGCTGCAGAAGCAGATGGCCTTGCTGGAACAGTTGCAGGCCGACGCCAGCCTCCAGCGCGAAATGGAGTTCGAAGACAAGCTTAAAGCGCTGATGGCGGACTACGGCATGGATCTGGCGAAGGTGGCAGCCATCCTCAATCCGCAGCGGGTCGAGCTGGAGCCGCTTGTCCCGGCTGTCGTGAAGCAGCGCCGCCCCCGCCAGGTGAAGGTGTATGTGCAGCCAGCTACCGGCAAGCGTATCGAGACCAAGGGTGCGAACCATGCCCAGCTCAAGGCCTGGAGGGCTGAGTTTGGTGCTGAAGTGGTGGAGGGCTGGCGACTGGCCTGAGCCAACGCGGCCAAGTTTCGGGCAGCCTCACCCCGGCAGGGGCTGACAGCTGCTCGACCTTTAGAAGCAGACCAACAACAGCGGCCGTTAGTGCTGCGAAAAGCTGAGCTGATAGCTAGGCTCGACGGCAAAGTCATCCAGCGAGTTACTCCCCGAACCTGCCCCAAGAGCCTTCCCGCAATCGCGCTGGCCTGCAGCATCGACCGCAGCTACATGGAGCGCATCGAACGTGGCGAGATGAACATCACCGTCGAGAAGCTGTACAGCATCGCTAGCATGCTGAGCTGTGATCCAGCTTCCCTCTTGCCTCCAGTGTCGGAGTTACGGGGCTAGTCGATTCTGGAACTCAGGAAAACCCACTGCAGGCCATCGTCACGCTGTTCTTCTATCTTCCCGGCCAGCAGCACCTCATCGGCGGTAGGGTAATGACGCAACAGGCGACGCGCCTCAGTGCGCACGACCTCAGGCATTGTCTTGTCGCGAGACAAATCGACCAGAAACTTTCGGGTTTGAATGATTGAGCGGGTGCGCTCACTGGGCATCGTCATTCCGTTTTCCTTGCATAAATCTCATCTAGCTGAAGTGCTCTGCCTGGTCATTGGTGTATGGCGTCAGGCCGGCGGAGGGCCAGCCAGGGCCTTGCTCATCCAAGCGGGCATTTTGCAGGCCGCTAACTGCTTGAGTTCGGCCGGCGTCAGCTCGCTCTTGATCTTCGTTACTGAAGTCGAATTCACGCCTTTCCTGCCCAAGTAGAAGAGCGCTACAAGGGCCAGCCCCACCTTGGTTCCGGCATGCTGCAACTTTTCTGGGGAAACATGCCGGAGCCGTATCGTCAGGGCTCCGATTCGAATCTCTCGACTTGAGCCGCTCGTATACAGCACAGGCTGTGTTTGCATCTGGGTGCTCAGATGAAATGCCCTTGCAGCCTCCGCACCATGCACTTGGATCGTTTCGTGATTTTGCTTGGCGATCACCCGGATCACGGCCAAGGCGCTGGGTCGAACCCTGCCGACATACGGACTGATCTTCGGCCGCATGTAGATCCCTCGAGTGATCCGCTCCAGCTCGCCAGCGCTCACCAGCCGGGCTATCGCCTTGCCGACAGCAGAGCGTGACCCCAGCCCTGCAAAACGTCGAGAGCTGAACGGTCGCCCCTTGGGCATGTATTTCACCTGTTGCCAGAGGGTGGAGGCTATGGACATGGTGCATCCATGCGATCAGAGAGCGTGCCGCTCATGGGCGCCAACCGAATCTACATGCCGTACTTGCCGGTGTTGTCACCGCCGCCCAACCCGCCGGCCGTCGTCAGCAGCTTGTAGATCACCCTAGCAAACGCCCGGCTCTTGGCCATGTTATCGAGCACTTCCAGCGACAGCTTTTTATGGTCGGTCATGGCCTCGAGCACGATGTCTTCCACGCGCTAGGGGAACAGGCCGTGTATCACCTGTTCGGCGGGGTGGCTGTTGACCTGGGCCATGACGTACTCCCAAGGCGGCTGTTGACTGAAGCGGAGGAGAGTTCATTTGCCCGGGACGGCGAGTTATCCAAGAAAAGGTGCCAGTCCCAGAGGGCGGGGGGGCTGTCTGGCCCACTGGGCGAATGGCATCTTTCCAGTCTGACGTGCGCAGGCAGCCTCATCAAGAGGCTTGTCTATGCCAATCGCGGTCATCTTTGATGGAGTCGGCACTCTCCTCCGGATTCAAGGTGGTCAGCATCCCTACCCTCGACTGCTCAAACTCGGCAAGGCCCGCGGCTGTAGTCCGCGCACAGACGACATCGATTTCCTGAGGCATCAACCGCTGACGCTATCAGGCTCAACCCGATTTCTGGGGATGCGGGCCGCCTCGGATGAGTTGGCTGTTCTGGAGCAGGTACTTGCTGACGAGGTGGAGTGTATTGAGCCTTACCCGGGTGAACGCAATGCACTCTGTCTGCTGCCGAACCGTAGGATCCGCGTGTGAGGGGGGCGACTCTCGCCTCGGAGGGAGTGACCTTTGAGCGACAGAAAGGCATGGCAACCATAGCCTGTGCGCTTCTATAGCTCCCCATGTGAAAAATCAATAGGCCCTTGGGCAAGCGGACTCGCTCTTTACCAGTGTTTGCTGAGCTCGATCAACTGGTCGACCACATAACGGACCTTGGGTCTCAGGTGCGAGGTCTTCGGCCATAGTGCGTAGATGTCCACCGGATCCGGTTCCAGTTCGGCCAGCACCTCCACCAGTCGTCCGTCAGTTATGTGCTGGCGGAACAGGTAGAGCGGCATCTGGCACAAGCCCAGACCGGCCAGGGTGGCGTCGATCATGGCGGCGCCATCGCTGAACTGGTGGGTGGAGGGCGGGGCAAAGCGGATGTTCTGGCCCTCGCTGCAAAGGCGCCAGGACAAGGGCAATCCACGCCTGAAGCCAACGATGCAGTCATGCCGCTCCAGGCTGTGTAGCCCGTCGGGATAGCCCTGTCTCGCAAGGTATTCGGGAGAGCCGCAGATGACCCAGCGCTGGCTTGCCAACTTGCGCGCCACCAGATTGCTCTGGTCGCCGATTTCCCCGAAGCGGATCATCAGGTCGACACCTTCCTCGATGGGATCGATCAGGTGATCGCTGAAGGAGAGGCTCAACTTCAGACGCGGAAACTGTTTGGCCAGTGACAGCAGCATCGGCATGATCACCTGCCGACCGAAGGCCACCGGCATGTCCACGCGCAAGCGGCCGGCTGGCTCGTTGGCCCTAGGGCCGAGGCTGTCTTCGGCGCCCTTGATTTCATCCAGTGCCGCCGCGCAGGCGGCGAAATAGGCCTCGCCGTCGGCGGAGAGGCGAATGCGCCGGGTCGTGCGGTGGAACAACTGGGTTCCCAGCCGTTCCTCCAGCCTGGAGATTGCCTTGCCCACCGCCGACTTGGAGACGCCAAGATGCTCGGCGGCCTCGGTGAAACTGGAGGAGCGGGCAGCGGTGACGAAGGTGATGACTCCGTTCAGCGATTCGATCTGCATCATTCGGCTTTCTTATGTTGACTTATTTTCTACTCAGTTAAGAGTTTTTGCCTGTTTATCTGAATCTTTGTCGACTATAGCATGATCCCCCATCTGGATTGGCGCCTTGGAACAAGGGCCACCATTCGATAGCCCCACCTACCACCGGAGTCATCAATGACCACTGCAGACAAGCAGAAGCACGCCCTGATCCTTGGCGCATCGCGAGGCCTCGGCCTCGGGCTGGTTCAGAAATACCTGGAGCAAGGCTGGAAAGTCTTGGCGACCGAGCGCGCTCCGGGGCCGGACACTCGTCTGGGGCATCTGGCCGAGAAATTCTCTCAGGCACTGCGTGTGGAGCAGCTCGACATCAATGACCAGAAGCAGATCGAACAGCTTGCCGAGAAGCTGAAAGGTGCCACTTTCGATCTGCTGTTTGTGGTCGCCGGTGTGAGCGACGATCCGCAGCAGCTGTCCAGCCAGATCAGCAACGACGAGTTTGCCCACCTGATGCTGACCAATGCCCTCAGCCCCATGCGAGCGCTCGAAGCCTTCAGTGCCAATGTTCCGGCCGAGGGGGTCGTGGCCGTCATGTCTTCCGCCCTGGGTAGCGTCAGCACCAACACTGAAGGTGGCTACGAGTCCTATCGGGCCAGCAAGGCCGCACTGAACTCGCTGCTGCGCAGTTTCAGCGCGCGCAAGAAGGATGAGCGGACCTACATTGCCATGATGCCGGGCTGGGTACGCACCGACATGGGGGGCCCGGAGGCTCCCGTTGCGGTCGAGGAAAGCACCGATGGCATGGCCAAGGCCATTGCCGCACGCCAGGGTAACGCTGGCGTGTTCTTCATTGACTTCCAGGGCAACGAAATCGCCTGGTGATGGCTATGGTGGCGGGCATTTCCCGCCCGCCTCTGGCGATCCAGGCAAGGACGTTGTCCGGCAACGATCCGCCAAGTATGCCCGCGTGCCTACTTGGCCCGGCATGAAGAAACGCGTTCTAAATGTCCGGCAGGGTGAATACATGAAGGTCTTTGTCACTGGCGTCACGGGCTACATCGGCGGTTCCGTTGCAATGCGACTGCTTGAGGCGGGACATTCGGTGCGTGGCCTGGCACGAAATGAGGGGCAGTTCGACGCCCTGCGCGCCCTCGGTATCGAGCCCGTACATGGCAGTCTCGACGATACTCAACTGCTGATGCGTGAGGCGCGAGCCGCTGACGCCGTCATCAATGCAGCCAGCAGCGATCACCGTGGCGCGGTGGAGTCGCTGCTCGCGGCGCTCGCCGGGAGCGGCAAGGCGCTTCTGCACACCAGCGGCTCCAGCGTTGTGGGGGATGCGGCAGCAGGCACCCGGCTCAATGGCAAGGTCTACGACGAGCGTACGCCCCTTGATGTCATGCCGGAGAAGTCCGCACGCCACGCTCTGGATACTCTCGTCTGCCAAACCGAGGGCGTGCGGGGCATCGTACTGTGCAACAGCCTGATCTATGGCCGGGGCAGAGGCTTGCAGCGGGACAGCGTGCAGGTTCCGGCTCTGGTCAGCCAGGCGCAGGAAAGCGGTGTGGTCCGGACGGTCGGGCCGGGCCTCAATCGCTGGTCGACCATTCATGTCGAGGACATGAGCGACCTTTACCTGCTGACGCTTGAGCAGGCGAAGGGGAGGGGATTCTATTTCGTCGAGAACGGCGAATCGTCCTTTGCCGAGATAGCCCAGTCTATCGCCTGGCGCCTCGGCATTTCTCGTATCGAGCAATGGACCGAAGCGGAAGCGACCAGCTACTGGGGGCTCAACAAGGCGCGCTATTCGCTCGGTTCGAACAGCCGCGTGCGCGCCACGCGGGCTCGCGAGGAGCTGGGCTGGAAGCCCCGCCACCCGTCGGTCATCCAATGGGTCGAAGAAAATCTCTGACCGGCACTGCTTGAATCCCGATTCAATCGATGCGCAGCGTCACGGGACCTCGATCATTCACCACAGACAACGAAGGCAAACCATGAGCGATGTAATCGTCAACATCTTCAATCTGAGTCTCGAACCTCAAAACTTCCCGGCCTTCAAGGCGCTGGTCGCGGAGATCGTCGAAGCAACGCGCCAGGAACCTGGCACCTTGACCTACGAGTACAGCGTGAGCAGCGACCAGCGATCGGTTCACATCATCGAACGCTATCGCTCCGAAGGGTTGGTCTCGCACATCGACCAGACCTTCGCCCCTTTTGCCAAGCGCTTTCTTGACCTGGTTACGGTCACTGGCTTGGTTGTCTATGGCAACCCCGACGCCGAGGCACGTAAACGCCTGGATGGCTTCGGTGCGGTCTACATGACCCCGTTCGACGGCTTCACTCGCTGAGTGATGCGGGGCAGGGCGGAGACGATCTGGCTTGTTGAAGCAGATTTTTTCCAGCTTCGACCAAGGTTCGTCACTGAGCATCAATCGGGGCATTGCATACCCGCAGGCTTATTGGTGTAGGAACCTCAATTCTGCGGGTTTGCCTCTCTTCCTCAAGGCCTCCAGCGCGAAACGTCAACAGACCTTAGGCCATCAAGACCCAAGATGGTGAAGATTTCCACGACTCGCTTCCCGGTTAATCGCAATGCTGCTCCGCTTAGGTGAGCAGCATTGCACCACAGGTCTTCTACGGTAAATTACATTCAGATGTGACGTAGAAAACCCGCATCACAACCAGGTTCCGCCCTGGCGTTCATCTGGCTCGTTGAGATCGCTAGCGTCGAAGCCGTGGATCCAATCGAGGTGATGCAGCATGGCCTCATGTGAG
>NZ_JAMOIE010000138.1 GCF_024448935.1 Stutzerimonas stutzeri | reverse complement strand
TGTCACTTTCAGAAGGCGACAGCACGAAATATCAAAAGTCGACCGCACGGTCTTTTCTGACGTTGGAGTCGCCTCAGAAAACGGAAAATAAAGCACGCTAAGGCGTAGTTCCCTCGGGCTACACCGCGTCCGCACTGCGCGGTTCTTTCTTCCCTTGCAGTGACGCAATCAGCGGGCAGGAAACGTTCCCCTTCCGCGCATGGCAGGCGCACACCAAATCAGACAGCACGGCCTCCATGCGCGCCAGGTCAGCCATCCTCTCGCGCACGTCCTTGAGCTTGTGCTCGGCCAGGCTGCTGGCTTCCTCGCAATGGGTGCCATCCTCCAGCCGCAGCAGCTCGGCGATCTCATCCAGGCTGAAGCCCAACCGCTGGGCTGATTTCACGAAGCGCACCCGCGTTAAATCCGTCTCGCCATAGCGGCGAATGCTGCCGTAAGGCTTGTCCGGTTCCGGGAGCAAGCCCTTGCGCTGATAGAACCGGATGGTCTCCACATTGACCCCGGCCGTCCTGGCGAAAACGCCAATGGTCAGGTTCTCCAAATTGTTTTCCATATCGCTTGACTCCGTACATAACTACGGAAGTAAGCTTAAGCTATCCAATTCAGATTCGAAAGGACAAACGTATGTCTGAACCTCAAAACGGGCGCGGCGCGCTCTTCACTGGCGGGCTGGCCGCCATCCTCGCCTCGGCTTGCTGCCTCGGGCCGCTGGTTCTGATCGCCTTGGGGTTCAGCGGCGCTTGGATCGGCAACTTGACGGTGTTGGAACCCTATCGCCCCATCTTTATCGGCGTGGCGCTGGTGGCGTTGTTCTTCGCCTGGCGGCGCATCTACCGGCCGTCAGCCGCCTGCAAACCGGGTGAGGTTTGCGCGATTCCCCAAGTGCGAGCTACTTACAAGCTCATTTTCTGGGGCGTGGCCGTGCTGGTTTTGGTCGCGCTCGGATTTCCCTACGTCGTGCCATTTTTCTATTGATCACAGGAGTTCACCATGAAAAAGCTGCTTTCCGCCCTTGCCCTCGCTGCCGTTGTTGCCCCCGTGTGGGCCGCCACCCAGACCGTTACGCTGTCCGTACCGGGCATGACCTGCTCGGCCTGTCCGATCACTGTCAAGAAGGCGATTTCCAAGGTCGATGGCGTCAGTAAAGTTGACGTGACCTTCGAGACGCGCGAAGCGGTGGTCACCTTCGATGATGCCAAGACCAGCGTGCAGAAACTGACCAAGGCTACCGAGGATGCGGGCTACCCATCATCAGTCAAGAACTGATCATGAAAGACCCGAAGACACTGCTGCGGGTCAGCATCATTGGCACAACCCTCGTGGCGCTGTGTTGCTTCACCCCTGTTCTGGTCATTTTGCTCGGTGTGGTCGGCTTGTCCGCGCTGACCGGCTATCTGGACTATGTGCTGCTGCCTGCGCTGGCGATTTTCATCGGCTTGACCATCTACGCCATCCAACGAAAACGCCAAGCCGATGCCTGCTGCACCCCGAAATTCAATGGAGTAAAAAAATGACCGAAATCACCGTGAATGGCATGACCTGCACATCCTGCGCCACCCATGTCAAAGATGCTTTGGAAAAGATTCCCGGCGTGAATGCCGCTGTGGTGTCCTATCCAGAAAGCCGCGCGCAAGTCATGGCAGACACCGCCGTGAGCCACAACCAACTGCTGGCCGCCATCGCCGCATTGGGTTATCAAGGCTCGATCCGGGTTGGTGATTTCAAAGATGAACCAAAAATCCGTGATGCACTTGAGGGCGCCGGTTTGCATATCGCCATCATTGGCAGCGGCGGGGCCGCGATGGCGGCGGCGCTGAAGGCCGTCGAGCAAGGCGCGACGGTCACGCTGATCGAACGCGGCACCATCGGCGGCACCTGCGTCAATATCGGCTGTGTGCCGTCCAAGATCATGATCCGCGCTGCCCATATTGCCCATCTGCGCCGGGAAAGTCCGTTCGACGGCGGTATTGCGGCAACTGTGCCTGCGATTGACCGCAGCAAACTGCTGGCCCAGCAGCAGGCCCGTGTCGATGAACTGCGGCACGCCAAATACGAAGGCATCCTGGACGGCAATCCAGCCATCACCGTTTTGCACGGTGAAGCGCGTTTCAAGGACGACCAGAGCCTGGTCGTCCGTTTGAACGAGGGTGGCGAGCGCGAGGTAACGTTCGACCGCTGCCTGGTCGCCACCGGTGCCAGTCCGGCCGTGCCGCCGATTCCGGGCCTGAAAGAGTCACCCTACTGGACTTCGACCGAGGCCCTGGTCAGCGACACCATTCCCGAACGCCTAGCCGTGATCGGATCGTCGGTGGTGGCGCTGGAACTGGCGCAAGCCTTCGCCCGGCTGGGCAGCCAGGTCACGATCCTGGCGCGCAGCACACTGTTCTTCCGCGAAGACCCGGCCATCGGTGAGGCCGTCACAGCCGCCTTTCGTGCCGAAGGAATCAAGGTTCTGGAACACACGCAAGCCAGCCAGGTCGCCTATGCGGACGGCGAATTCGTGCTGACCACAGGGCACGGCGAAGTGCGCGCCGACAAGTTGCTGGTCGCTACCGGCCGCACGCCGAACACGCGCAGCTTGGCGCTGGAAGCGGCGGGTGTCGCCGTCAATGCGCAGGGAGCCATCGTCATTGACAAGGGCATGCGCACCAGTACGCCACACATTTATGCCGCAGGAGACTGCACTGACCAGCCGCAATTCGTCTATGTGGCAGCGGCCGCCGGCACCCGTGCGGCCATCAACATGACCGGCGGAGACGCTACGCTCAATCTGACCGCGATGCCGGCGGTGGTGTTCACCGATCCGCAGGTCGCCACTGTGGGCTACAGCGAGGCGGAAGCGCACCACGACGGGATCGAGACCGACAGCCGCCTGCTAACACTGGATAACGTGCCGCGTGCGCTCGCCAACTTCGACACACGCGGCTTTATCAAGCTGGTAATCGAGGAAGGTAGCGGACGACTCATTGGGGTACAGGCAGTGGCCCCGGAAGCGGGCGAGCTGATCCAGACGGCGGTGCTCGCGATCCGTAACCGCATGACCGTACAGGAACTGGCTGACCAGTTGTTCCCCTACCTGACGATGGTCGAGGGGCTGAAGCTCGCGGCGCAGACCTTCACCAAGGATGTCAAACAATTGTCCTGCTGCGCAGGATAAAAAAAGGAGGTTTTCAATGAGCGCCTACACCGTGTCCCGGCTGGCCCTTGATGCCGGGGTGAGCGTGCATATCGTGCGCGACTACCTGCTGCGCGGATTGCTGCGTCCGGTGGCGTGCACCCCGGGCGGCTATGGCCTGTTCGATGATGCCGCCTTGCAACGGCTGTGCTTCGTGCGGGCGGCCTTCGAGGCGGGCATCGGCCTGGACGCGCTGGCGCGGCTGTGCCGGGCGCTGGATGCTGCGGACGGCGATGAAGCGGCCGCGCAGCTTGCCGTTCTGCGCCAGTTCGTCGAGCGTCGGCGCGAAGCGTTGGCCGATCTGGAGGTGCAGTTGGCCACCATGCCGACCGAGCCGGCACAGCACGCGGAGAGTCTGCCATGAACAGCCCCGAGCGCTTGCCGTCCGAGACGCACAAACCGATCACCGGCTACCTGTGGGGCGCGCTGGCCGTGCTCACCTGTCCCTGCCATTTGCCGATTCTCGCCATTGTGCTGGCCGGCACGACGGCCGGCGCGTTCATCGGAGAGTACTGGGGTATCGCAGCCCTCACGCTGACCGGTTTGTTCGTCCTGTCTGTGACACGACTGCTGCGGGCCTTCAAAGATCGATCATGAGCGCTTCCCATTGAGACAAACCACGCTGTCGCTACGTTGCCTCATGCCGGCATCAAATTCGGCTGAGTAGCTTCTCGCCATCTGGACGTAGCTCACCCTTGGGTGAAACATGCCGATACAGGGTCTGCCGCGTGACGCCAAGTTCCTGGCACAGGTCGCCGACCTTGGTCTCTGGCTGACCCATTGCCGCCATCGCCAGCCGCAGCTTGGCGGCGGTCATCTTGAACGGCCGGCCGCCTTTCCGCCCGCGCGCGCGGGCCGAGGCTAGGCCGGCAATCGTGCGCTCCGCGATCAACTCGCGCTCGAACTCGGCCAGGGCGGCGAAGATGCCAAAGACCAGCTTGCCGGCGGCGGTCGTGGTGTCGATGGCCGCGCCGTGCCCGGTTAATACCTTCAAGCCGATGCCGCGCCCAGTCAGGTCGTGCACGGTGTTGATGAGATGTCGCAGGTCGCGTCCGAGCCGATCCAGTTTCCACACGACCAGTGTGTCGCCAGTTCGCAACGCCTTCAGGCAGCTCGTCAAGCCGGGCCGATCCTCGCGCATGCCGGATGCCTGGTCCTCGTAAAGATGTACTGGATCGACCCCGGCGGCAATCAGCGCGTCGCGCTGCAAATCGGTAGCCTGGGAGCCGTCCGCCTTCGATACCCGCATGTAGCCTATCAGCATGTCGTACCTGTCACATATACGTTCGATTATGTGACAGTGTGAGCCAGAAAGTTCTCGCCGTCAAAAACTGTCACTTAACCCGTCATTTAGTCTAAGACCTGCAAACGGCCATTCAGGATCGTAATGTGACAAAAACTCCGGCGGGATGCCCTCCTTGGTGAACGTGGCGCGCAAACGTTCCAGGGATTCGGGGTCGCGTCGCCCGTAGGACGCCAGTGTGAACAGCAAGCGGGCCGTCTCCGGGTTGTGTCGCGCTTCAATGATGGCCTCATCGATGGCCTGGGCTGCTCGTTGCCAGTGGTTGATGGGTTCCGGCTTCGGCACCTTCGCCGGCAGGCCGTTGGTGAAACCAGTGTGCGGCTCCGTCTGAAACAGCGCGGCCTGTTCCCCGCGCGGGATCAGCGCCTTTGACTCGATCAGCGTGATGGCGGTGGCCGCCGCCTCCAGCATCTGCCACTGCACCGCCGGGGCCAGAATCTCGTAGGGACGCCACAGACTCTGCCCGGCGCGCAGCGGATGGCCGCAGCGCTCCCAGACATGGCGGATGCTCGCCGAGCAACTGCCGCAGTGCGAGAGCGGCGTGTTCAGCTCATCAAGCAGGGTGCGCAGCAGCCGGAACCACAAGCCGGCGTGGACACGCCGACGCGGCAGCTCCACAAAACCCGTCGTCAGCGCCTGCCAGGTGCGCCGGTCCATGCAGGCGATTGCGTCATCGGCAGGGCGCGGCGCAGCATCGGCGATTTCCCACTGAAGATACCGGCCGGGCATGCCCCAGTAGGACTCCAGCCAGCAGCCATGCTGCGGGCAGCTCAGCATCAAGGGGAGCTGCCAGACGAGTAGCACAGCTTGATTCGTTGGATCGTTCAGACACTGCGGACACGCCCGGCGAATCGTCTGGCTCGGTAGCCAGGCACGCCAGCGAGTGATGGACCGCACCTTGCGGGTGCGCTTGGGCAGGAGCACCGCGCATTGGAATGTATAGGTTTCCAAGGCTGCTGGTACCGAATCGTCGAGACTGTCGAGCAGCCACGGCACCCAGCCTGCAAGACTCATGCTGCGCAACCGCTCCAGCTCGACGCCACTGCGCTGGCAGAGCGCCGTCAGCAACGACAAGGATGGTGCGGTATCCAGGTCATCAAGTTGGCTGTGACCAAGATCGTGGGCCAGCAGCTCGTGCACGTCCATCTGGTAGCAGGCGGCGACCCGGTTGAGCCATGAGGACAGGGCTTCGCCTTCCTTGGGTGCCGGATGCAGCGGCCAGCGCGGCGCGGACTTCACATCAGTTCCCGCTCGAACTGTCGCCGCCGCTCACTGGGGCCGATGTAGTCGGCCATGCTGAGCGTGCGGTGGTTGATCGCTTCCTCGCCACTCTCCACGGCGGCGACGGCCGCCGCCACCAGCAGATGTGCAAGCTCGCCGATGGTGCCTTCGCTCCGGGTGAGCAGGTAGCGGGCCATGTCCAGCGTGGCAATCGGGGATGGCCGCCGTAGCGGGAGTGACGCCGCGAAGCTGGCCAGCAGCGAGCAGCAGTCCTCATTGGCCTCCCACGGCGGCAGCAGCATCGGCTCGAAGCGGTTTTCCAACTGATCGTCCGAACGGATGGCCAGGTACGCCTCGCGCGTGCCGACCCCGACCAGGGGGATACGCAGCTCGTTGCCGAGGAAGCGCAGCAGGTTGAGGAACTCGCGCCGGTTAACGCTGTTGCCAGCCAGTACATTGTGCAGTTCGTCGATCACCAGCATGCGCACGCCGACCTTGCGCAGCAGGGCCAGCGCCAGTTGCTCCATTTCCGGCAGCCGTGGGCGCGGGCGCAGCGGCGCGCCCATCGCAGCCAGCAGCGCGACATAGAAGCGGATCACCGATGGCTCTGACGGCATCTGCACGACCAGCACCGGGATATGTTCTTGGTCAGCGTCGGTGCCGACCGGGTGCGCCCGCCGGAATTTCTCGACGATCATCGACTTGCCGTTGTTGGTGGGGCCGACCAGCAGCAGGTTTGGCATGCGTTGCTTGTTCGGCCACGCATACAGAGTTTCCAGCCGGTTCAGCGCCTCGACCGCGCGCGGGTAGCCGATCCAGCGGTCGGCGCGAATGCGCTGGATGCGCTCGTCTGCCGGCAGCCTGGCCAAACCCTGTGCCGCTGGCAGCAGGTGGGACAGGTCAATGACGGGATATTCGTCCACGGCTACCACTCCTCGATCTGATCGAACGGTTTGGCCGGCGGCAGGTTGTCTGCCTGCGGGTCAGCCATGTCCACATCCGGCGGTATGGGCTTGGCCGGTGGCTCCGACGTCTTGAGGTGCTGGCGGCGATCAGCGTCGCGCCGCGCCTTGCGCGTGGCCTTCTGGGCGGTGGTCACGATCTCGCGCATCTGCCCGATCATGCGGAACAGCGCCGACTCGTCCACCTGCTCGCGCCCGAGCTGACGCAATTTGGCCAGCGCCTGGCGTTGTTCCCAGAGGGTGACGGCCGGATGGGACAAGGTGCGGTAGTGGATCTCCAGATAGTGCTGACCTTCCGGTTCCAGTACCCAGATGCGGCTGATGTCGCGCGGATCGCGCCGGATCAGGAAGGCGGGCAAGCGCTCGCGCCGGGCAATCCACGGCTTGAGGGCGTCGGCGTAGTAGTGGATGTGGTCGATGACAAAGCCGGTGCGGGTCAGGGTGCGGCGGATCACCGGCAGGAAATCGACCAAAAACGCGGTGGGGCGGGTAACGACGGCCGGGACGCCAACGCGCTCCACGGCCTCGGCCCAGCGCGCGGCCGGCGGCTGGAGCAGGCCGTTGTGCACGGAGCCGTGATAGGTGCCTACCGCCAACGCGAGCCAGCGCTCCAGCTCGCGCAGCGTCAGGGTGGCCATCTTCTCGGAATCGTACTCGCCGCGCTGGCCGGGATTGGAGAAGGTCGTCCCCGGTAATTCGTCGTGGATCATCTGCATCGCCGTGCCGATGATCCGTTCCACGATGCCGCCGTAGTGCGGCTGGCCTGGTGGGCGATAGTCCAGCCGGATGCCATGCTGTTCGCAGCCACGGCGCAGCGCTTCGCTTTTGAACTCGGCCGCGTTGTCCAGATAGAGCAGCCTGGGCTTGCCGCTCATCGGCCAGTCCATTTCCACATTCAGCCCTTCCAGCCAGGGCCGCTTGTCGCAGGCGGCATGCGCGAGGCATAGGCCGACCGAGACGGCGGACGGCGCTTCCAGCGTGACCACCATGCCGAGTACGCAGCGCGTGAACACGTCGATGGCGAGGGTCAAATATGGGCGGCCAATCGGTTGCCGGTCGCGCTCGTCGACCACGATCAGGTCGATGACGGTGTGGTCGATCTGCACCTGTTCCAGCGGCATGGTGACTTCGGGCGGAATGCCACCCGCGCCTTGCAAGGGACGGGCAGCGTCCTGCCCGCCCCGGCTGCGGGCTATTTTCGCCGGGTGTAGTCCGGCAATCCGCTGGGCCACGGTGTTGCGCGCCGGCACCGGCAGCTTCTGGGTTTTGCACGCCTGCGCGACTTCGCGGTGGAACGCCGCCAGGCTGCGTTTCTGCTTGGTCAGGAAGCGCTTTTGCAGCAGCTCGCGGATGATGCGCTCGACCGGTTCCGGCAAGCGCCCCTTGCCTTTGCCGCCGCCGGATCGGCCGGGCGTCAGGTCTGTTACCAGGCCAGTACCCTGCCGGGCGCGACGGATCAGGACATATACCTGTCGCCGGGACAGGCCCAGCGCTTGGGCTGCCTCATCGGCGGCTTCATGCCCGACCACCTCAAGCGCTGCCAGTGGCCCGATGATTTCCGTCCGGTGCCGGGCTTGCGCCCATGCCTCGTCGGGCAGGGTGGCCACGCCTTGCGCGGCAATCGGTGGAGTGTCTGATGTCATGCCCAAACCTCGCTTTGGTGCACACGAGTATTGAGCATAGTCGAGATTGGTGCAGACGACTCCTGATATTGGGCTGTCAGGAGCCGTATGCACACCAGGCGTTACATCCAGTCAGATGGTGCGGTCGTCTTCTGAAAACGACACC
>NZ_JAMOIE010000137.1 GCF_024448935.1 Stutzerimonas stutzeri | reverse complement strand
GCGCTGAGCTCAAGCCCGTCGACCACCTCAACGATAAAGCGAGCCAAGTGACGCTCCGCCAGCCAGGCTCTCTCCAGGCCTGGGGGAAGGAGCAGTGGCTGATGATGCGGGATCTCTGATCCCGTCAGGGTTCGATACTGAAGGCGCCAACATGCATCTGGACGAGCCAGTTGTCGTCTACGAGCCACTCGGCCCGCGAACCTGTTTCCCGTCCTAAGCGGAGGCTCTGTTTTTTTCCGTATAGAGCGCGTCGAAGTTGACGGGGGCCAGCATCAGCGGCGGGAAACACCCCTTCAGCATGATGGTGTCGAGGGTTTCACGAAGATAAGGAAACATGACCAGGGGGCAGGCGGAGTTGAGCGCTTCATCCAGTTTCTGCTCGGGGAAGCCTTTGATCATAAACAGGGCGGCCTGATCGACCTCGACCAGGAAGGCGAGAAGACCGTCGTTTTTTGCGGTGACCGATACGGACAGCACCACTTCATAGAGGCCATCGCCGATCGATTCGTGGCTGACATTCAAATCCAGGCTGATCTCAGGTTTCCAGTTCTGCTTGAAAATCTTCGCCGCATTCGGCGCTTCGAAGGATGAGTTTTTAATATAGATTTTTTGTAACGCGAAGAACGGTTGTTCGGCCCCGTGGGTATTTTTATCCTTGTCCAACATGTCACACCTCGTAATCTCTTCAGCATTTCAATTTATTAAACGGGCTTGCAACGGGAGGGATCTGGGAATACCCCGGCCGGAGTTCGGCCGGGGTATCACTTAGGTGACAGACGCCGGTCAAGCGTTCACCGGCGCGGGCAGATCCAGCCAATCAAACAAGGCTTTCAGATCCGGCTGGAAGTCATGAATGACCGGATACCAGGGCGTGGGCGCCTCGACATCGTGCATCACCCCACAACTCGGGCAATAGTATTCACGATAGACCTGCCAGCTGGTGTCCGGGGCCATCAGCGTGGGATAAACCTCCTGCATCTTCTCTTTGCTGTCACGTACGTAGATCAGCGCATTGAGCTTCCAGTTTTTCTGGTAATCGCCATACTCATGACCACAGGAGCATTTGGTGAACAGTTTTTTATCTTGCTGGGTTTCTGCCAGAAAAAGGTGAGGACCAAAGGGCATGATGATCCTATCGTCCCAGGATACCTGCTCCTGCAACACGGCGACGTAATTGGCGTAGCGTTCCTTGTCCTTGGGCAAAGATAACATGCGGTGCAGAGTATCCCAGTCCAGATCCCCTTTGACCAAATCGGATATTTGTTTTTTGGTATAAGTCGACATAATCAGTCTCTCTTTTATTTTTTGAATTGTGAGATGCCATTGAAGGGGGACGCTCAGGCACCCCCTTCGTAGACAATCACTGCTCGGTCATGATCACGGGATGAACATCGGGCAGTTCGCTCAGGTCCATATGGTATTTGGCGCCAAACATGGGTATATCGAGTTCTTCCTCTTTCAATTCCCAGCCGGCCGGCAGATCCCAAAACTCTTTGAATTCGGCGAGGAACTTCTCTGACAGATAAAAGCTGGAGGCGAACATCTGCTGGACCTGGACCGATGCCTTCTTATCCAGAATTTTCTGACGCTCCTGCTCCATCCATTGATGGGTCAGTTGGCCCCGGGCGATCCGCTCCTGGCGGATCGCCTGCCGGCGTGCCGCCGTTTTCTTTTCATCTACTACCCAGTCGCCGGCTTTGTTCTGGGAGATCACTACGCCGTAAACCTTTTGGGCAAATTCCGGCAGCACGAAGTTCTGGTTGAGGTCGTCGGCGACCGCCGCCGGATCGCGATCCAGGGGATCACCGAAGCCCGGACCGCCACGCAGGTAGTTGAGGTAGAGATCGCCATTCTCGAAGATCGTTTCGGTGGTGATGCACTGCTTATCGCGCTTAACCCGCGCACCGGCGTCGAGGTGTTTCTCAAATTCGCAGGCGCCGGGGTCACGATCTTTACCCAGGGGCAGCGACTTGCCCGCCTTGATGCGATCCAAAAGACCGGTGTCATGGGCTTCGAAGCGGTAACCGGTCGCGGCCGGATAACCGCCCATCAGCCCCCAGTCGCTGTTCATGTAGCCGTTGCCCATGAAGAACATGGTCCAATCGGCGGAACCCCAGACCATGCGCAGGGTTTCGAATCCGAGACCGCCGCGGTATTTACCGTAACCGCCGGTATTGGTCTTGATGGTCCGTCCCATATAGAGCAGAGGTTCGGCCAGTTCCCAGATCTCGATATCGCCCATGTCCCCTTCGGGATTCCAGATCGCCGCCGCGTGATTCAGGCCATCCTTGACGGCGCAGGCGCCCGTGCCGCAGGCCGCGGTTTCGAAGCTGTTGACGGCATGGATCTCGCCTTCCTGGTTGATACCGCCGCCCTGCAGCCAGTTGCAGGGGTTGGAGTTGCCCGCGTTGACCTCTTCCAGATAGCCGCGGCCGAAATAGGTCCGGCTTACGCCGCGCCACAGGGAACTCCAGGAAGAGACCAGGAAGTGCCAGGCATCAGCATGGGCGGTGCGGCGGTCGTCCGGATTGGTCCAGGTGCCCTTGGGCAGCCGGAATTCGGTGGCGTAACGGGCACCGTCATTGATCCGTTCGGTGGGTACCAGGGATTGGGTCATCATGACCCAGATGCCGCTGGTGAAGGCCACGGGGTTGGCATTGTAGGTGTGCCAGCCCCAGCGGCTGCAGCCCTCGAAATCTAAGCGCCAGGTGGCGTCGGGTTTTACCGTGATCTCGCAGGGGGCGTGCATGATGGTATCGATCTTGGCGAACGGCGGAACGACCACATCTTCGTGCATATAGGGCACGTCCACAAAGGCGACGGTGCGGATCTTGCCGGGAATGGTCATCGCCTTGATCCGGCTGATGAGCCCGCGCCGGCCATCCTCGATCACTTCCGTGGCAAATTTTTCATAGGCGGCGGCACCCTCTTCACGGACCGTCTCCTCGACCAGATCGCGGATCATATGGCAGCCGGCGATACGGGTCTTCTCGTCCAGGATCCAGTACTTGGGGGTGCGCACATTACGCTGGCTCTCGTGGAGCCAATCCCGCAGCGGCGTGTCGTTGATGCCAGTCTTACGACAGGTGATCTGCACCCCGTCACCGAAGCGCTGGACCTGACCGTTGGACATGGAGCCCGGGCCCACCGCGCCCACATCGATGACGTGAGTCACGCCGCCCACCCAGCCGATCAATTGACCTTCATGGAAAATCGGCACGATGGTAGCGATATCGCAAGGGTGCACGTTGCCGATCTGGCAATCATTGTTGGTGAACATGTCACCTGGGTTAATCCCGGGGTTGGATTCCCAGTTATTCTGAATCATGTATTTGATGGCGGCTCCCATGGTCCCCACATGAATAATGATCCCCGTGGAGGTGGCGATACAGTCACCCGCCACGTTATAGAGGGTAAAGCACAACTCCCCCTCCTGCTCGACGATGGGCGATGCCGCAATCTTCTTGGCCACTTCACGGGAATTGACCAAGCCTGCACGGAGCTTGGAAAAGATCCGCTCATAACCGATGGGGTCCGACTCTTTAAATTCCAGCCGTTCCAGGCCATTGTAGTACCCGGTTTTTTCCGTGCGTTGTAGAATCAGATTGCGATGATCATTGAGCGTAAGTCCGCTATCCAGCAGTTTTCCTGTCTGGGCAAAGGTTTCTTGAATAGTCATGAGAGGTCCTCGACTTGTTATATTTATAATTGGATAGTTAGCATTCAATCAGATGGAACAGGCGGTTCACATCCAGGAAAGTCTCGAATCCTGGCGGTATTACATAAGTAGTGGCATCGGATTCGATGACCGCAGGGCCTTTTATTTCGTTACCGGGCTTGAGCTTTTCCATATGATAGATGGCGGCCTCGACCCACTCTTTTTCGTAATAGAAGGGCCGGGTACCCAGGCGTGACTCAGGAGGCGGAGTAGGGCCGGCTTCCGGCTCCTCCGGAATATTGGGTTTCTTGGTTTCCACGGAGCCGCGCATGATGGCGCCGGTGATTCCGTAACCCAGTTCCGGCGATCGCGCGGCGTCGGCGTAGACCCGCGCGTAGGTATCGTTGAACGACTGCACCAGGTCGTCCCAGTCCTCCGCACCGGACAGTGCTGCCACCGGCGAATCGATCTCCAGATCGTTCAACTGCCCCAGGTATTGCATGGAGTAACCGGGGGTCAGAGTGACCTCCTCGTCCTTGAAGCCGTTGATCCGGAACTCTTCCAGAACCTTGGTGCGCAGTTCGTTCCAAGCCGCCTGCAGGGTGGTGGTGGCCGCGGTGATATCCTCGGTGGTGGACTTCTCGTTGATACCGATATCGACACTCTTGTCGTAGCGATACTCGAAATCGGCGGTCGCACAGCCGAAGGCGGAGAAACCGGCCGCCCAAGCGGGCACGATGGTCTCCTTGAAGCCCAGCCCCTTGGTATAGCCATAGGCATGCACGGGACCTGCGCCGCCGTAGGAGAAGCAGACGAAGTCGGCGGGGCTGTAGCCCTTGCCGGTGATCATGGCACGCAGATGCTGGCGCAGTGACAGATCCAGCAGTTCGATGACCCCGGCGGCAGCGTCCTCGACCGAGAGTCTCAGGGGGTCGGCGATCTGACGCTTGATCTCGCACCGCGCCCGCTCGACATCCAGTTGCAAGACCCCGCCGAGGAAGTTATCGGGATTCAGGTAGCCGAGGATGATGTGGCAGTCGGTCACCGAGACGGTATCGAGCCCCCCCTCCGGCCAGCAGGTACCAACCTTATAGCCTGCGCTGTCCGGCCCCAGCTTGATGGCATTGGCATGGGGATCGATACGCACGAAGCTCCCCGCACCGGCGCCGATGGAGTCCATCGCCACCAGCGGCAGAGAAAGCACCAGACGCGCCATATCCCCGTCTTTATGGATGGCGAAGTTGTTCTTGGTGATCAGCGCCATGTCGAAGCTGGTCCCGCCGATGTCGGAGCAGGCGATATTCTCGTAGCCGAGTTTTTCACCCAGAAATTTGGCCCCGATGACGCCGCCGATCGGCCCCGACACCAAGGATCGCGCCAGCTCTTTGGCTTTCCAGCTGATGGTGCCGCCATGGCTGGCCATGACCCGCAGATCGAACTGGCCGCCGACGTCCTTCATGCTGTTGCTGATGGTCCCCAGGGTGGCGCGGGAGGGTTCGGCCGCGTAAGCCTCAAGGATAGTGGTGTTGGTGCGGTGGCTTTCCTTGCGCATCGGGTAGTAGTCCACGGAGGCGAACACCGGGATCTCGACCCCCATCTCCCGGGCGACCTCCTTGCAGACATCGCGGACGGCCTTTTCGTGGTCCCCGTTCAGATAGGAACTCAGTAGACTGATGACGATCGTCTTGCAGCCCTGCTCGATCAGCTCCCGCGCAGCCTCCCGGGCCTCGTGCAGGCGCACCGGAATCACCACATTGCCCTTGGAGTCGATCCGTTCGGTGACGCCGCGGGTGTCCTTGATGCTCACCAGAGGATCTTCGTAGCGATGGGTGTTGAGGTGAATGCGATCCTCGAAGGCGTAACCCAGATAGCTCTGGATGGCCCGTCCCATACGGTGAAAATCTTCAAACCCCTTGCTGACGATCAGCCCGGTACGCAGCCCCTTGCGTCCCACGACGCGGTTGAGCATGGCGGTTCCCGAGAAGACGCAAGTCACCATTCCGGGGAAAACATCCTCCGCCGTTCTACCCCAATGGGCCAGGGCGTCCTTGCTGGACTCCAGCACCGCCTGGGATTCGTTGACGTTACTCTGCGCCTTGCCGACGACAAACGTCCCGTCGGCCCGCACAAAAAAGGTATCGGTCATAGTGCCGCCGGCATCGATACCGAGGACTTCTACTGGATTCGCTAATTGATTCAAAATTATATCCTCTATTATTCTTATTGCTGACATTGCTGAAGCCGCTTGCTTGCCCGGTCCCGATCAGGAGCGGCACGTTCGGTCATCCAAACCCACCGGCCTGGACAACCGCTTAAATACATAGCACCGGCTGTGCCAATAAAAAATAAGCCAATAAAAACAATAGTAAACATTCGTCTTCTTTAAAATAATCGACCCTGTTGGATGGTATTGCGTTCGAAAATCGGTCGCCTATCGACCGTTAATCGACCCTTCCGGGCATCGCTTGGTAATGTGCTAATGTGTATAGAGATGAAAAGAGAGATGAGAAAGAGGAAGGGCGTCATCTGCCCAGACCTGGCCTGAAGCAGCGATTGTAAACAGGTCAAAATTCAAAATGAGAATGTTTTATCTAATAAAAGGTTCAAGATAAGAACGGTTTATCTAATAAATAGAATAAAAGCGGTGACCATCATGAAAAAGAACGCGCCGTTACGCGGGTCGGTGGCTGTCGAGCAGCCTGGGCGCATCGCCAATGCGCGGGAGCGGTTACTGAGCATCGGCACCCTTCCCGACGAAACCGTCCGCTCGGTCATCAAGGCCTCATGGCAACGCTGTGTCTCCAGGGAAGTGAACCCCCTGGTGGCCAAACAGGCCATCGACCTCGAGAATGCGCAATTGGAGGAGATCCGGGCCGCTCACCAGGAGCTGATCTGTGCCTCGGAAACCATCATGCGCGATGCCCACGACCTCTTGGCCCAATCCGGCACCATCATGCACCTGGTGGCTCCCTCCGGAGTGATCCTGCGCAGCCACGGCGATCCCAAGACGCTGGAACTGGCCAATCAATTCCGCCTCGTACCCGGCGCCAACTGGGACGAGTGTGCCGCGGGGACCAATGCCATCGGTACGGCGCTGCGTATCGGCTCCCCGGTGCAGGTGCACGCCTGCGAACATTTCTGTGAAAACATCAGCAACTGGACCTGCTCCGCCGCCGTCATCTGGGATCCCTTCGAAAACAAGGTGCTGGGCGCGGTCAATATCTCCGGGCTCAAGAACACCCTGCATGATTATTGCCTGGCGCTGGCCGTCTCCGGTGCCCACCGTATCGAAGGGCAACTGGCTCACCTGCTGCTCTCCAAGCGCGAACGGCTGTTGGGCGAAACCCTGGGGCGCTTCACGGCCCCCGGCAACGATGGCCTGTTGCTGATGGATCTGGAGGGGCGACTGGTGCGCGGCAATGGGCACGCCGAGCGCGTGCTGGCGGCGCGCGGCATCAAGCTCGACCTGACCCCCTACAGTCCCGTCCTCTCCCTGAACGGGGAGGGGCGTCTGGCTCCACGGGCGGAACCGGTTCTGCCGCGGTTAGCGCGCGAATGGATCGAGCCGGTCCGCCACCGTGGAGAAACGATCGGCTACTTCGCGGTGATCCCCTTCCCCATACCACGCACTACGCGCGTGGCGATGGACAACAAACGCGCCCAGAAGACCACCCGTCCCGCTGGCTTTTCCCGTCTGATCGGCCAGAGTCCGCTGTTTCTCAAAACCGTACAGCAGGCGGAACGCCTGGCCAAAGCGCCCATCCCTATTTTACTGCAGGGCGAGACCGGCGTCGGTAAGGAGCTGTTCGCCAACGCCATGCACGAGGCCGGCCCCCATTGCGAGGGCGCCTTCATCGCCCTCAATTGTGGCGGCCTGTCCCGTGACCTGCTGGCGGGGGAGCTGTTTGGCTACGTGGAGGGAGCATTTACCGGCGCCCGGCGTGGCGGAATGATCGGCAAGATCGAGGCCGCCAATGGGGGCACCCTGTTTCTGGACGAGATCGGCGAGATGCCCCTGGACCTGCAACCCCTGTTCCTGCGGGTACTGCAGGAGTCGGAGATCTGCCGGGTCGGCGAGACTCGTCCGCGCAAGGTGAACTTCCGTCTGATCGCCGCCACCAATCGCGACCTGGCCGAGGAGGTCGCTGAAGGGCGCTTCCGGATGGACCTCTACTACCGCATCTCGTCCATGACCCTGACCCTGCCCGCCCTGCGACAACGACGGGGGGATACGGCCCTGCTGGCCGAGGATATCCTGGCACGGCTGGCCGAACAGCATGGCGGCGTACCCAAGCGGCTGAGCCAGGATTTACGGACTGCGCTCGAAGGCCATTCCTGGCCCGGCAATATTCGGGAGTTGAGCAATCTGGTGACGGCCGCCTATTTCCTCACCGATAGCGACGAGCTGACACCCGCCGATCTGCCAGCGACTCTTTGCGCTTCGGCCGCCAGGGTTGAAGAAGACGGTGACCATCCCCTGGAGTCGGCGGAGAAAGCAGTGATCGCCCAGCTCATTCACGAACAGGGTGGCAACCTGACCCGCGCGGCCAAGGCGTTGAACATCGCCAAGAGCACTCTCTATTGCAAACTGAAAAAATATGACCTGCCCCGTCCCGACTGATGCATAAGGGGTCGGAGTGAAAAACAGATCTGATTACGTACCAAGCTCAGTTGCTCAGCTGGCGCGCCAGCTATCAGTGCAGCCGCTACCATCACCAAACGTCGCTGACCCGCGGACGATTTTCGACAGCACTAGGCTCCCACTGACCACCTGGTTTCTGGCGATCTACCTGCTGAGGCAACGCAAGAACAGCTTGTCAGCCCTGCAGCTCTCGCGTGAGCTGGGGGTGAGCTACAACACGGCCTGGAAGCTCAAGCACACAATCATGCAGGTCATGCTTGAGCGAGAACAGAACGCAGTGCTCGGGGAGC
>NZ_JAMOIE010000136.1 GCF_024448935.1 Stutzerimonas stutzeri | reverse complement strand
GCCATCAAAACCTAGCTTGGCCAAATCGAGTTCATCGACGAAAACGTCAACCACCCGAACCGGATTGGTATCGCTGACGTAATCGTCGAGGCTTTCGGGAAGTAAGGTGCTTTGGCCTCGATGTTCACCTTGGATAAACCGTTTCATGGGCGCCCCTTGCGGTGAGATTCTCCGAAATCATAGCAAAGGTTTACCGGGGCGTTTTTACACACTCTGGGCCGGATAGCGCCCTTCCACCGCCGGCACCATGCGGCAGGCATTTTTCTGAGTTCGGATCTCATTGATGTGCTGCCAATTGCGACTGGACGATATTCCGTAGTCCATCAGGTTACCGCCTCTAAGTTGTAGACGAGCTCACCAGCAGTTTGCGGCGGTGCGACAGGTCACGAATGATCAGTAATTGCGGGGGAACAACACAGAGGGCAGCGCGCAGACGAAATCGCTGCGACACAACGTACTAGGTATAAGGGACAATTGCGGCAAGGTGATTACCACGTTGCGACTCCGTCCGGCGCAGAAGCCCCAGATATCAGAAGGCTTTGTTGTAGAACAATGAGTAGGATTCGATTCCGTCGTTCGGCTGTTTGATGCCGGCATTGGAATAGTGGATGGCGCGTATGCCGACCTTTTGCTCGTGCGGCAGCTTCAGGCCGGCGCCGATGCGGTTTTCGAAGTTGAACGAGGAACCCAATTGCTGCTCGCCGACATCGGTCTTGGAGAAGAATGCAACGCCAATCCCGGCTTCGACGAAGGGCGTGTATTTGAAGCCGCTGAACTCATAGACAAATACCGGGGCGAAGGACAGCGAGTGCGCACCGCTGTAGTCGTCACCGCCTTCCCAATAGGTATAGGCAGCTTCCCAGTAGCCGGTCAGCTGGCCAGTGCCGCTGTTCAGCCAGGTTTTGTCCCAGTCGAACGCCAGGCCGGCGCGGTAGCTCATGTCACCTTGACCGGTCATGCCCAGCGCGCCGGAAAACTCGGCGGCGCCAGCGGTGGCTGTGCCGGTAAGAAGTGCGATTGCCAACGACAGTGCGAAGCGGATTTTCATGCTTTCTCTCCTCTGGCTTTCCAAAACAATCAAACGTTGTCATAGCGGCCGGCGTAACGCCGACCGCCTTTTTATTGCGCGGACTCGTCGCGGTGCGCGATGTTCTCCGTCCATCCGCCGCCGAGCGCTCGGAACAGCTGCACCTCGCTGTTGAGCTGCAGCAGTCGGTCGCTGAGCAGCTGTTGCTGGGCAGAGAACAGTTCGCGTTGCGCATCGAGCACGGCCAAGTAGTTGTCGACACCCTCGTCATAGCGCTGCTGCGCCAGTTCCAGGTATTCCTGGGTGGTAGTGGTCAGGTCGGCCTGGGCCTGCAGCTGTTCTTCGAAGGTGCCGCGTGCGGCCAGGCCATCGGCGACTTCGCGGAATGCGGTCTGGATGGTCTGTTCGTACTCGGCGATGTTGATGTCCTTCTGCACCTCGGCGTAATCGAGGTTGGCCTTGAGCCGGCCGGCGGTGAAGATCGGGATGTTGATCTGTGGCATGAAACTCCAGGTGCCCGAACCGCCCTCGAACAGGCCGTCTAGCTCACCGCTCAGGGTGCCGGCGGCGGCTGTCAGGCGGATGCTCGGGAAGAACGCCGCGCGTGCTGCGCCAATGTTGGCGTTGGCCGCATGCAGGCGAAACTCGGCTGCGATGATATCCGGGCGGCGTAGCAGCAGGTCGGCCGGCATGCCCACCGGCAATTCTGCGAACATGCGATCACTGCCGGGTTCATCCGTGATATCGGCCGGCAGCTCGGTGCCGAGCAACAGGCGCAGCAGGTTGGCATCCTGCGCGACCAGGCGCGAATAGCGGGCGAACTGCACGCGCGCCTGCTCCACCAGGCTGCGGGCCTGACGCACATCCAATGCCGATGCCGTGCCAACGTCGTGGGCGGCCTGCACCAGGCTCAGGCTTTTGCCATAGCTGTAGAGCGTGTCGTGGGTCAGTTCCAGCAGGCCCTGGTCGGTGCGCCAGGTCAGGTAGGCCATGGCAACCTCGCTGACCAGTCCGATCTGCACGCTGCGTTGCGCCTCTTCGGTGGCCAGATAACGAGCCAGTGCGCTTTCTTCAAGGCTGCGCAGGCGACCGAAGAAGTCCAGCTCGTAGGCACTGACGCCGAGCGTCACGCCGTACTGGCTGGCGATATCCGCCTCGCCGGTGTTCGACAGATCGGCCGGCAGACGCTGACGCTGGCCGCTGCCGTCGATGCCGATGCTGGGGAATAGATCGGAACGGCTGATGCGATACTGCGCGCGGAAGGCTTCGACGTTGAGCGCCGCCTGACGCAGGTCGCGGTTGTTTTCCAGCGAGAGGCCGATCAGGCGTTGAAGCGTCGGATCGACGAAGAACTCCCTCCAGCCCAGCTCGGCGGTAGTGGTGCTCGCCGCTGCGCCCTGTTCATAGGCCGCGCCTTCCGGCCACTGCGCCTGCACCGGCATGTCCGGGCGCTGGTAGTCAGGAATCAGGCTGCAGCCGGACAGCGCCAGCGTCATCGCGACGGTCAGATGCTTGAGTCTCATGCGGATTCTCCTTCGCCATCGGCCTGAGCCTTCTTGCGGCCTTCGAACAACTTGACCACCACCACATAGAACAGCGGCACGAAGAACACCGCGAGCACCGTGGCGGTGATCATCCCGCCGACCACGCCGGTAGCGACCGAGTGCTGGCTGCCGGCACCGGCGCCACTGGCCAGAGCCATGGGCAATACACCGAAGGTAAAGGCCAAGGAAGTCATGACGATCGGTCGCAGCCGCAGCCTGGCCGCATGAACGGCAGCATCGACCAGCGGCATGCCTTCCTTCTCATACAAATCCTTGGCGAACTCGACGATGAGGATGGCGTTCTTCGCCGACAGGCCGACCGTGGTCATCAGGCCAATCTGGAAGTAGACGTCGGCGTTCAGTTCACGCATTAGCGTGGCAAGTACCGCGCCGAGAATGCCCAGCGGAACCACCATCATCACCGACACCGGTACCGACCAGCTTTCATAAAGTGCAGCCAGGCAGAGGAACACGATTAGCACAGTCAGCGCATAAAGCATGGGCGCCTGGTCGCCGGTTTGGATCTCCTCGTAGGACAGGCCGGTGTAGCTCAGGCCGATGCCTGACGGCAGCTGCTGCATGATCTCGGCGATGGCGATCATCGCGTCACCGGTGCTGTAGCCCGGCGCCGGCTCACCGAGGATTTCCACCGAGGAGATACCACCGTAGCGTTCCAGCTTGGGCGAGCCGAAGGTCCATTCGCCGGTGGCGAAGGCCGAGAATGGCACCATCTCGCCGAGGGCGTTGCGCACGTACCACTTGCCGAAGTCTTCCGGCGAAATGCGCGAATCGTCCTGGCCCTGGATGTACACGCGCTTGACGCGTCCCTGGTCGATGAAGTCGTTGACATACATCGAGCCCCAGGCCGCCGACATGGTCTGGTTGATCGAGGCGATGCTGACCTGCAGGGCGCGGGCCTTCTCGTCGTCGATGTTGATCTGGAACTGCGGCTCGTCATCCTTGCCGTTGGGGCGCACCGCGCGCAGCTTCGGATGCTGGTTGGCCAGCTGCAGGAACTGGTTGCGCGCCTCCATCAGCGCGGCGTGACCGACGCCGGAGTTGTCCTGCAGATAGAGGTTGAACCCCATCGCGTTACCCATTTCCAGGATCGCCGGCGGCACGAAGGCCATGACGGTGGCGTCCTTGATCTGGGCGAAGCGGGCGTTGGCGCGCTGGGCCAGGCTGAACACGTCCTGGCCTTCCGCGGCGCGCACGCTCCAGTCCTTGAGCATGACCAGACCGAGGCCGGAGTTCTGCCCGCGACCGGCGAAGTTGAAGCCGTTGACGGTCAGCACGTGCTGGATCAGCTGGCCTTCCTCATTGCGCAGGTAGTCGCTCACTTCCTGCAGTACCGCTTCGGTGCGTTCGGCGGAGGAATTCACCGGCATGCGTACCTCGACCATCAGCAGGCCCTGGTCTTCGTTGGGCAGGAAGGCCTTGGGAATCTGGGTGAACAGATAGCCGGTGCCGGCGGTAATCAGCACGAACGCCAGCAGGTAGCGCCCGCGGTGCTTGAGCATGCCGCCGACGCCGCGCTCGAAACGGGTGGTGCCGCGCTCGAAGCTGCGGTTGAACCAGCCGAAGAAGCCTTTCTTCTCGTGATGGGCATCGCCTTTGGGCGCCTTGAGGATGGTGGCGCACAGCGCCGGGGTGAAAATCAGCGCGACCAGTACCGAGAGACTCATGCAGAGCACGATAGTCACGGCGAACTGCTTGTAGATGATGCCCGCTGAACCGCCGAAGAAGGCCATCGGCACGAACACCGCCGACAGCACCAGGCCGATGCCGACCAGGGCGCCGGAAATCTGCCCCATCGATTTGCGCGTCGCCTCGAGCGGCGACAGCCCTTCCTCGTGCATCAGGCGTTCGACGTTCTCCACCACGACGATGGCGTCGTCCACCAGCAGGCCGATGGCCAGCACCATGGCGTACATGGTCAGCACGTTGATGCTGATGCCGAAGGAGGGAAGCAGGGCGAAGGCGCCGAGCAGCACGACGGGCACCGCCAGGGTCGGAATCAGCGTGGCGCGGAAGTTCTGCAGGAACAGGTACATCACCAGGAACACCAGCACCACCGCTTCGACGATGGTTTGGATCACGGAGCTGATCGAGGCTTCCACCACCGGGGTGGTGTCGTAGGGATAGAACACCTCGACCCCTTCCGGCAGATAGGCCTTCTGCTTCTCCATCACGGCTTTCACCGCCTTCACGGTTTCCAGCAGGTTGCCGCCGCTGGCCAGGCGCAGGGCCAGGCCCGCCGACGGTCTGCCGTTGTGCTTGCTGGAAATGGCGAAGTTGTCGGCGCCCAGCGCGACCCGGGCAACGTCCTTGACGCGGATCTGCGAGCCGTCGGTTTTGACCTTGACCAGGATTTCCTCGAACTCCTCGGGCGTGGTCATGCGCGTCTTGCCCAGCACCGTGGCGTTGAGCTGCACACCCGAGCGGGTCGGCAGGCCGCCGAGCTGGCCGGAGGAGACCTGCACGTTCTGCTCGCGGATGGCGTTGGCGACGTCGCTGGGGGTCAGCTGGTAGCTGTTGAGCTTGGCCGGGTCGAGCCAGATGCGCATGGCGTAAGGCGAGCCGAACAGCATGTAGTCGCCGACGCCGTCGATGCGCGAGATCGGGTCCTGCAACTGTGAGGCGATCAGGTTGCCGAGGTCGAAGTTGGTCATCTTGCCGGTGGTGTCCGCCAGGCCGATGATCAGAAAAAAGTTCCTCTGGTATTTCACCACCCGCAGGCCCTGGCGCTGCACTTCTTCAGGCAGCCTGGGCGTGGCCAATTGCAGCTTGTTCTGCACCTGGACCTGGGCGATATCCGGGTCGGTGCCCTGCTCGAAGGTCACGATGATGGTCATGCTGCCGTCGGAGGCGCTTTCGGCGGACATGTAGCGGAAGCCGTCGAGGCCGCTGAGTTGCTGCTCGATCACCTGCACCACGGTGTCCTGCACGGTCTGCGCCGAGGCGCCGGGGTAGGTGACCTGGATCGAGACTGCAGGGGCAGCGATGTTCGGGTACTGGCTGATCGGCATTTTCACCAGCGATAACGCGCCGGCGAGCATGGCCACGATGGCCAAAACCCAGGCGAAGATTGGCCGGTCGATGAAAAAACGGGACATGAACGTCTAGCTCCTCAGTGGGCTGTGGCAGCAGTGGGCTCGCCAAACTCGGTAACCAGATGGACGTTGCTGGCCTCCACTGGCTTTACCGTGACGCCACTGCGGGCGTGCTGGGTGCCTTCGGTGATCACACGTTCGCCGTCGGCGAGGCCCTTGCCGATCAGCCAAGCATTACCGACGGTGCGCAGGGTCTCGACTTCGCGCTTCTCGACGCTGTTGTCCTGCTTGACCACCCAGACGCTGGGAACGCCGCGTGTATCGCGGCTCACAGCCTGCTGCGGCACCAGAATGGCGTTTTGCTGAACGCCTTCCTGCAGCAGGGCCTGGACGAACATGCCGGGCAGTAGCTTGCGGTCTGGGTTGGGGAATTCGGCGCGCAGGGTGACCGAGCCAGTGGTGGGGTCGACGCTGACTTCGGAGAATTTCAGCGTGCCGGTCAGCGGATAAGCGCTGCCGTCATCCAGGGTCAGGCTGACCTGCGCCTGGTCTTCGCCGGCGCGTTGAAGGCGCCCTGTTTCCAGGGCTCGCTGCAGTTCGAGCAGCTTGGTAATGGGCTGGGTCACGTCCACGTAAATGGGGTCGAGCTGCTGCACCGTGGCCATTTCCTGCGCCTGGCCGTTGGTCACCAGTGCGCCCTCGGTGACCCGCGAGCGACCGATGCGGCCGGAAATCGGCGACAGCACCTTGGTGTACTGCACGTCGATGCTGGCTACCTGTACTTCGGCCTGGGCCTGTTTCCAGGCGGCCATGGCGTCGTCGTACTGCTGGCGGCTGACGGCATTGGTCTTGACCAGGCGCTCATAGCGCTTGGCCAGGTTTTCCGCCGTGACCAGGTTGGCCTTGGCGCGGGCCAGGCGTGCCTCATAGGTGCGTGCGTCGATCTGGTACAGCTGCTGGCCCTGCTCGACCTCCGTGCCCTCGGTGAACAAACGTTTCTGAACGATGCCGTTGACCTGCGGCCGCACCTCGGCGACACGGTACGAGGCGGTACGTCCCGGCAGTTTGGTGGTCAGTGTCAACGCCTGTGCCTCGACCTGATAGACCCCCACTTCCGGCGGCGGCGCCGCGGTTTGCGTCTTGTCCGACTCCACGCAGCCGGCCAGCAACAGTGCCGCCAGCGGAACGGAATGCCATGCGCGCGATTTAGCTTTTCGGTGATTCACCTGTTGTCTCCCCTCAAATGCACAAAGGCTGTACCATATAGCGATTCAGTGTATCACTATACAGTTCAGTAGAGACATCTCGGAATATGTAACAGGCCTGAACAAGGAACTGGCAACTCCGGTCCGCGACGTTGAAGAATGCCTGTTCACTCTTGCGAAGCTGCTGGAAAACCCCCGCAACCCAAGTGGGCGTAGTACATAAGAGGATGCTATGACACAGACAGACCAGGCCGCTGAAGCCGGCCGGCACAACGGTATTCAGGTAATCGCCCGCGCAGGAGCGATCATGCGGGCCCTGGGCGACAACCCCCAGGGACTGAGCCTGGCTGCTATCGCGCAGATCGTCGACCTGCCCCGCTCCACGGTGCAGCGCATCATCACCGCGCTGGAGGCCGAGTACCTGGTCGAGACCCTTGGCCCCAGTGGCGGCTTCCGCCCGGGGCCGGCACTCGGGCAGCTGATCAGCCAGACCCAGACGGACATCATCACGTTGCTCAAGCCCTACATGCTCGAGCTCTGCGAGCAGTTGGGCGAGTCGGTTTGCGTCAGCACGCTGGTCGGCGCGAAAGCCTACGTGGTCGACCGCGTCGTGGCCGAGCGTGAGCTACGTGTCGTGTTTCCCATTGGTATCAAGGCGCCGGCCTACGCGACCGCGAGCGGCAAGGCGCTGCTGGCGGTCCTGGCCGATGAGTGGCTGCAACAGATGCTGCCCGACCCGCTGCCGATCGTGACTCCATGCACGCCTGACCGGATTACGCTGCTTAAGCAGCTCGGCCAGATCGCTGAGGGCGCCGTTGCCGAAGAGCATGGCGAGCTGATTGAAGGACTCAGCTCGTTTGCGATCACGCTGGAAACCTATTTGGGCCGGTACTCGATCGCAATCGTCGGACCGACAGCGCGGCTAGTGACTCGTCGTGAGCCATTTCAACAGGCGCTGCACCGCTGCCAGCAGAGCGTCGAGCGGGCGATCGGTCGGCGCGCCACGCATACATCCTGAGAGGCGAAAGCATGGCCAGACGAACCGCCGCTGAAGCGGAGCTGACCCGACGCAAGATTCTCATGGCTGCCAATGAAGTGTTCTGGGATGAAGGGGTCGATAACGCCGCGTTGGCGACGGTGGCCAAGATGGCGGGCGTCACACGCGGTGCGGTCTATTGGCATTTCAAAGACAAGCACGCCATCTTGAACGCGCTGTTCGACGAGTTATCGATTCCGCTTCGACAGCCGGTGCCTCGCAATGCCTGCCTTGACAACGCATGGACGTGGCTGGCGCGCGTTCTGCTGAATACGGTTGGCGACGACACGGCTCGAAAGCTCTTGAGCATCATGTTCCTTCAAGGACCTACAGGCGAATGCGGAATCATTCGGGACGGCTTAACGCGGCTGCGCAAGCAGTTCATGCGGCAAATTGCGGCCATCCTCGAGTCCGCTTCTAGAAATGGCGAAATTTCTCCAGACATAAATCTTGAAATGGTCGAGGCGCTATTTCAGAGCGCTATCAGCGGTCTTTTGTATGAATGTCTGCAACAGCCAGAGAACAAAGAGTCGCTAATACGTTCTGTGCTCGAATCACTGCTCTGTCTGATCAAGTCGCCACCTGAGCATTTGTTAAAAGTGTCTGTGGCATGAGGAAATTGCCCGAACTCATGAGGGAGCGGAGTTCTTACCTGCCGCCAGGCACGTCTCGAACTGGATAGAGTGTTCAACGTAATTGAGGACTGTCGGCGGCGCCTCTCGAAAGGGCATGGTATGTAGCGAAACTGCCTGGCGCACGCAAACTCGCGCAAGAGCTACAAACAGCACCAGCTTGGTCGCAACTGGATCTGCCTTGCCACTGCATTTTTGTAGCAGCAACATTGCATCGATATTGAGTACGTGCGTCTTCACGACACCTGCGCCTGCAGCTCAGCATTACTGTCTATGAATCTGCGATGCTCGTTGCTAACTACGGTGAGGTAATATATCAATGAGTTTCCAGCGTGCACTACATCGGAGCGCGACGGCAGTTA
>NZ_JAMOIE010000135.1 GCF_024448935.1 Stutzerimonas stutzeri | reverse complement strand
GGTCATGTAGCGTTAACATTGCGGACCCGCACTACCCTGTCGAAGACCGAGACCATGACCGTTCGCCAGAAAGCACTGATCATCGATGACGAACCCGATATCCGTGAGCTCCTGGAGATCACCCTCGGACGCATGAAGCTGGACACCCGCAGCGCCCGCAACCTCAAGGAAGCCAGGGCGTGCCTGGCGCGCGAACACTACGACCTGTGCTTGACCGACATGCGGCTGCCTGACGGATGCGGTTTGGAGCTGGTGCAGTTCATTCAGCAGCAATACCCGCAGTTGCCGGTGGCGATGATCACCGCCTACGGTAGTCTCGACACCGCCATTGGGGCGCTCAAGGCCGGGGCCTTCGACTTTCTCACCAAACCGGTGGATCTCGCTCGGCTGCGCGAACTGGTCAATACCGCGCTGCGGCTGCGCACACCGAACCCCAACGAGCTGACAGTCGACAGCCGCTTGATCGGCGCCTCGCCGCCGATGAATGTGCTGCGCAAACAGATCGGGAAACTGGCGCGCAGCCAGGCACCGGTATACATCAGTGGCGAATCCGGCAGCGGCAAGGAATTGGTCGCGCGGCTGATCCACGAGCAAGGACCCCGTCACGAACGGCCATTCGTTCCGGTCAACTGCGGGGCGATTCCCGCGGAGCTGATGGAAAGCGAATTCTTCGGGCACAAGAAGGGCAGCTTTACCGGGGCGATGGAAGACAAGCCCGGTTTGTTCCAGGCGGCCAATGGCGGCACGCTGCTTCTCGATGAAGTAGCCGATCTGCCTCTGCCGATGCAGGTGAAACTGCTGCGGGCGGTCCAGGAAAAGGCCGTGCGCTCCGTTGGCGGCGCCAAGGAAGTCGTGGTCGATGTGCGGATTCTTTGCGCCACGCACAAGGATCTGGCCAGCGAAGTCGCCGCGGGGCGCTTTCGGCAGGACCTCTACTATCGGCTGAACGTCATCGAATTACGCGTGCCGCCCCTTCGCGAGCGCCGCGAGGATATTGCCCAGCTGGCCGAGGTGATGCTTCGCCGCCTCGCCCAGGAATGCGGCGACACGCCGGCCCGGCTGCAACCCGATGCGCTGGCAAAGCTGCAGAGTTATCGATTTCCCGGCAACGTGCGCGAGCTGGAGAACATGCTTGAGCGTGCCTACACACTCTGTGAAGGTGAAGAAATCAAACCCAGCGACCTGCGCCTGTCCGACGCACCCGGCATGCCGGAGCATGGCGCAGCAAGCCTGGCGCATATCGACAATCTGGAAGACCACCTCGAAGAGGTCGAGCGCAAGCTGATCATGCAGGCGCTGGAAGAAACCCGCTGGAATCGCACCGCCGCCGCCCAGCGGCTGGGCCTGTCGTTCCGCTCCATGCGGTATCGGCTGAAGAAGCTCGGGCTGGATTAGTTAAGGTTGGAGGCTGGAGGCTGGAGGCTGGAGGCTGGGCAGCATAATGGCGTTGTAAAAAGGTTGTCGACCCTTTGCGTGAAGCTTGAAGCCGGTCCCCCTCGTCCAGCTTCAAGCCTCCAGCTCTTTTGCCGGCTTTCTGCTTACCCCTGCGACAGCAGGTTGCGCAGATCCATAATGGCCGCGTTGGCACGCGAGATATAGTTCGCCATCACCAATGAATGATTGGCAAGCACACCGTAGCCGCTGCCGTTCAGCACCATTGGGCTCCACAGCGGCTCCTGCGCAGCTTCAAGCTCGCGGATAATCCGTCTCACACTGATCGCCGCATTCTTTTTCGCCAACACGTCGGCGAAATCCACCTCGATTGCGCGCAGCAGATGCGACAAGGCCCACGCTTGGCCCCGCGCCTCGTAGAACACGTTGTCGATTTGCATCCAGGAGGTCTCGACGCGCTCTTCCTCGACAAGCTGCGTTGCGCCTTCACGATCAAGCTCCGGCGCGATCTGAGGATCGAGACGCACGCGACCAACACTCGCTGAGAGGCGCTGGGACAGTGAGCCCAACCGAGTCCCAACGTCGCCCAACCAGTTGTTCAGATTATCGGCACGGGAGTAGAACTGGGCTTTGGCGGCAGGATCGCTCAAACGGACGAGGTAACGGTTGAGGTAGCGAATACCGTTACGGTATTCCGATTCGCTGGCAGGCAGAGCCCAGCTGCGATTGTCGAAGTTGAACAGCGGTTCGGCTTTGGACAGATCCGGATCTTCAGTCGACTGGGATTGCGACCGCGCGAAATCCTTGCGTAGTGCACGGCTGAGGTCGCGGACCTGAACCAGCACACCGTATTCCCAGCTTGGCATATTGTCCAGCCAAAGGCCGGGGGGCGCGAGGTCGTTGCTCAGATAGCCGCCTGGCTTGTCGAGCAAGGTGCCCGCGACCTGTTTAAGGGTTTCGACCGTTGTGTAGCCATTGACAATCTGCTGCTGCGAAGCATCAGCGGCTTGCCGGACATGCTGCTGTACCGGGAACCGGTCAGGCTCGGAGCTCCAGTACCACCCGACCAAGAGGGCTACCAATAAATAGAGGCCGATCAACAGGGCGAGCCCCAGCAATAGCGGATTGCGAGTCGCCCCATCCGCTCTGGCTGAGTTTCCCGACAAGCCGAGGCGGCCGAAACGATTCTTCCAATCCAACATGGGCGTCTGTCCTTCTCTTCATCAATTCAAAGATTCGATCGCCGGTCACGCGGAGCGTGCGGCATGTGAACCACTATAACGCAGCCGGTCGGCGGCAAGCCTCATAATGAGAACCAGGCCGCCTATCCGGAACCTTCGCCAACAACTGATAGGTGGTAGCATTGAGCCATCACAGTGGCCTTTGAGCGCACTGCCGCAGCGGGCCAGGGAACCGGACATGTCGGACCAGGAAGAACTCAAACAGCACTTCGCCCAACGGGTCATCCATCAGGCTCGAGAGGTGCTGGAAGTCTGGCAGCAACTGCAACGCAGCGAATGGAATGACACTTGCCGGTCTGCGCTGGCAGATGCCAACCAGCGTTTGCGAAAATTCGCCGAACGCTTCGAGCAAACCGAACACCGACTGCTCGCGCTTGGCATCGAAGATTGCCTGGGCGATATCAACGACAATCGCGGACGACTGTCCAGCGACACCATTGCCACACTCAGCCAGCTGATCTACCGTCTTGCACGCACGGGTCTGCGTCATGGCGATCCGCGCGGGCAGTCTGCCTACCTACCGCCGTTGAGCAAACCCGTCTACATCGCGCTGGAAGACCACCAACGCGCCCAACATGTGGTTCGCCAGCTGGAATTTTTCAGCATGAATGCGCACGCCTTCGCCAGTGATGGCGAATTCCGCGCAGCGATGCATGAGCGACACCCGGCCGCGATCGTCATGGACGTCGATTTCAATGGGCCTGGTGAAGGCCTGCGGCTTGCCGAGCGCATTCAGCAAGGACTGGAAGAAAAGCTGCCGCTGATTTTCTTCAGCCATCAGGAAACCGACACACCGATGCGGCTGGCGGCCGTGCGCGCCGGAGGGTTGGAATTCTTCACAGGCACCATCGATGCGTCGTGCCTTCTGGAAAAAATCGAAATCTTCACCCGCACAGCACACTACGAACCCTTCCGCGTCCTGATCATCGACGACTCGCGCGCCCAGGCGACACACACCGAAAGGGTATTGAACAACGCCGGGATCATCACCCAGACGCTCAATGAGCCGATCCAGGCGATTACTTACCTCGCCGAATTCCAGCCGGATCTGATCATCCTCGACATGTACATGCCCGAGTGCATGGGTACTGAACTGGCCAAGGTGATCCGGCAGCATGAGCGCTACGTCAGCGTGCCCATCATTTATCTCTCGGCCGAAGACGACCTCGACAAGCAGCTCGACGCCATGAACGAAGGCGGCGATGATTTTCTGACCAAACCGATCAAACCCAGCCATCTGATTGCCACGGTTCGCACCCGCGCCGAGCGGGCCCGCAGTTTGAAAGCACGGATCGTCCGCGACAGCCTGACCGGCCTTTACAACCATACGCACAGTTTGCAACTGCTCGACGATGCCAGCGCTCGTGCCCGCCGCGACGGGCAACCGTTATGTTTCGCGATGATCGATATCGATCATTTCAAGAAGGTCAACGACACTTATGGCCATCCAATGGGAGACCGGGTGATCAAGAGCCTCGCCCTGTTTCTCAAGCAACGCCTGCGCAAGACAGACCACATCGGCCGCTATGGTGGTGAGGAGTTTGCGGTGGTCATGCCCGACACCACTGCGCAGAACGCCGCGAAGGTGCTGGACGACATACGCGAACGCTTCTCCGAAATCCGCTACCCGGCGCAGCCAGTCGATCTGGCCTGCACCTTCAGTTGCGGCATTGCCGAGCTCACCCCGAGCGCGGACATCACATCCCTGACTCAGCAGGCAGACGAAGCGCTATACACCGCCAAACATGCTGGACGAAACCGAGTGGACAGGTTCCGGTCGTCACAGAACTGACATCAAACAGCCATATCTTCTAGCTTCCAGAATCCCCCGGAGGCCAGGATGCGCCTGAAGTCCCTTACCACCCTGAATACCTTGCTGCTGGTCGCCATATGCTTTGCCCTGGGCGCAACGCTTTGGTGGTCGGAGCGTGCGCTGGAGCGTCCATACCGATTGATGGGCCAGTACCTGAGCCTTTCCCAGCGTTTTCAGCATCAGGTCGCCGACAATATCCAGGACTACCTGAGCAGTGGCGACGCCCTACGCCACAAGGCCGCCCTGACTGAATTGGAGGGGCTTGCAGCAGATGTGAGCGCCCTGCCCGGCCCGTTCGCCACTCGCCTGCAGCCGAGCCTGGAACAGCTCCACCAGTTCGCCGCTACCGAGCTGCTCGCCGCAGGCAAGCTGGCAGGAGACCCTCAAGGCCTGCTACTGCAGGCCGAGCGTGAGATAGCCGGCGTACTGGAGCAGCTGCATCGCTATGCCGCGCAAGCTCAGCATCAGGCCGTCACTCTTTATCAACAGCCATTGTTCGAAGCCAGTCGACAACTGCTTCGCCTCAGCCACGCGAGAGCCAAGCTGACGGCCAGCGGCAATGACCAGTTGGCGGCCGAGGTGGAGCAAGCGCTGCAAGCAATAACGAAGGAAGCGCAAACGCTGCAAGCCCTACCGCTGCTCGGCGTTGCGAGTGAACAAAAATCCGGTGCAAGCACCTTCGCGGCGCTGTTGGACCTCGACGAGCAAGCCCCGGCGCAGACAGCTGAAGACCAAGGCATCGCCTTCAAGCGCGACCTCTCCAGCCTCCTGAAGCGATATCCCGGAGAACTGCAACGCACACGCGGCCTGATCGAGCAACGCCTGAAACTGATGGACAGCACCGAGCAGAAAGTCGCATCCCTGCAAATGGCACTCGACGACCTGGAGCCAGAGATCCGCGCGGAACATGGCCGTATCCAGGCAGAAGTACGGCTGATTCAGGGCACCATCATCGGGTTGATTCTACTGGTTGCACTTGCCATTGATCGTTTGCAGCGCCAACTCACGCGCTCGCTGGGGCAACTGGCTCCGGCGCTCTCCGCCTGGGCCGGCGGCGATTTCGAAAATCCTATCGATATTCGCTCCAAAACGCCTGAGCTGGTGGAAATCGGCACATCGCTCAACCAGCTACGCAGCTACCTGCTCACGCTTGTCGGCACGCTGCGCCAACATGCGCAAGAGGTGACCGGCAACAGTCGGAGCCTCGCCGAGATGAGCAATGATTTGCACCAGGGCGCCCGCCGCCAGAGCAGCGACACCGCGCAGATCCGGGACGCGCTGGGCGAGCTGGAAGCCAGCATCCAGGATGTCGCTACCAGCGCAGACCAGACGGCCGAGGCAGGCCGTGCTGCGGGCCTCGCCGTCACCCAGGGACAGCAGGTCATCGGCAGAAGCCTGACCGGACTGCACGGCCTGGTCAGCGAAGTGCAAAGCAACGCCTTGACCATCGAACGCCTGGCTGACCAAACCGGAACGATTGGCAAGGTACTCACCGTCATCCGTTCGATCGCCGAGCAGACCAATCTGCTTGCTCTGAATGCCGCGATCGAGGCCGCGCGAGCTGGCGAGCAGGGGCGTGGCTTTGCCGTCGTGGCTGACGAGGTGCGTACCCTGGCGCAACGCACCAGTGGCGCCACCGAGGAAATCCAGTTGCTGATCGGGAGCTTGCAGACCGCAGCACATCAATCGGTCCAAGCCATGCGCCTCCAGGTCAATCACGCCGAAGAGACGGCTCAGCTGGCCGAGACGGCGGATTCGGCGCTGAATCAGATTGTGGTCACCATCGGCTCCATCGAGCAGATGGCGGCACAGATCGCGCTGGCCACCGCCCAGCAGAGCGAAACGGTCAGCGAGATTCGTAGCCACAGCGAACGCATTCATCAGCTGGGCGATAGCAACCTGACGCATATCAGCCGTGGCCGTGAGCAGAGTGAACAGATGCTGCACCTGGCCAGCGAGCTGAACCAGGCGACACTGGCGTTCAAAGGCTGAACACAGTCGGATAGCGGGCGCCTCAGATGGGTGCCAGAGGGCTCAACGAGGGACAGCGGGACGCTGGGAAGGCTTACGTCCCTTTCCGCTAGGCTTGCCGCCAGCGGTCGCCGCCTTACGCCGCGCTTCGGCGGCCGCCTTGGCCTCTTCACGTTTGTCCCATGCATTGCCATCATGGCTGCGCGCAGGCAAACCGTTGTGCTGGGTGAGCATCTTGCCGCCCTGTCCGGCCTTCTTGCTGCCCACCGGGGTCGAATTCTTGCGACGGGCGCTCTGATAGCCTTCGGTCGCAGGCTGATGCGCCGGGATCAGCTGATGCTTACCGCTGCCGATCAGATCGGCGCGACCCAGCCGTTGCAAGGCTTCGCGCAGCATCGGCCAGCCCCTGGGGTCGTGATAGCGCAGAAAGGCCTTGTGAAGACGACGCTGTTCCTCGCTTTTGACAATGGGCACGCCTTCGCTCTTGTAGGTGACCTTGCGCAGCGGGTTCTTGCCGCTGTGGTACATCGCCGTGGCGCTCGCCATGGGTGACGGATAGAACGCCTGAACCTGATCGGCGCGGAAACCATTGGCTTTCAGCCACAGCGCGAGGTTCATCATGTCCTCGTCCGTGGTGCCAGGGTGCGCCGCGATGAAGTACGGAATCAGGTACTGCTCCTTGCCCGCCTCCTTCGAATACTTGTCGAACATCCGCTTGAACTTGTCATAGCTGCCGATCCCCGGCTTCATCATCTTGTCCAGCGGACCGCGCTCGGTATGCTCAGGCGCGATTTTCAGATAGCCGCCGACGTGGTGGGTGACCAGCTCTTTCACGTATTCCGGCGACTCGACAGCCAGGTCGTAACGCAGCCCGGATGCGATCAGGATTTTCTTCACGCCAGGCAACGCTCGCGCTTTGCGGTACAGCTCGATCAAGGCGCTGTGGTCGGTGTTGAGATTCTCGCAGATACCCGGATAGACGCAGGATGGCTTGCGGCAATGCTGCTCGATCTCGGGGCTCTTGCAGGCGATGCGGTACATATTGGCGGTCGGCCCACCAAGGTCCGATACCACACCGGTGAAGCCCGGCAGCTTCTTCATCCCTTCGATCTCGAGCAGGATCGACTCGTGCGAGCGGTTCTGGATGATCCGGCCTTCGTGCTCGGTAATGGAACAGAAGGTACAGCCACCGAAGCAGCCACGCATGATGTTCACCGAGAAGCGAATCATGTCGTAAGCAGGGATCTTCTCGCCGCCATAGGCGGGATGCGGCACGCGCGCATACGGCGATGCGAATACGTAGTCCATCTCTTCGGTGGTCAAGGGGATCGGCGGCGGGTTCAGCCAGATGTCATGATCGCCGTGACGCTGCACCAGCGCGCGAGCGTTGCCTGGATTGGTCTCCAGATGCAGCACCCGATTGGCATGGGCGTAGAGCGCCGAGTCATTGCGCACCTTTTCGAACGATGGCAGGCGGATCACGGTCCGGTCACGTTCGATCTTCGGACTGGGCAGAAGCTGGACGACCTTCGCCTCGTTCGGATCCTCGACTGGCCCCTTCTCCTGCTCGATGGCGCAGGCCTGCAAATCTTGCGTATTCACATAGGGGTTGATGATCTTGTCGACCTTGCCCGGTCGATCGATACGGGTTGAGTCGATCTCGAACCAGCCATCGGGCGCGTCCCGGCGGATGAAAGCCGTACCGCGAACATCGGTGATCTGCTCTACCGACTCGCCGCGCGCCATGCGTTGCGCCACTTCGACAATGGCCCGCTCGGCGTTGCCATACAGCAGGATATCCGCCGTGGCGTCCATCAGGATCGAGCGGCGCACCTTGTCCTGCCAGTAGTCATAGTGGGCGATGCGGCGCAAGGACGCTTCGATGCCGCCGAGCACGACCGGCGTATCCTTGAACGCCTCCTTGCAGCGCTGGCTGTAGACCAGGCTCGCACGATCCGGACGCTTTCCGGCTTGCCCGCCCGGGGTGTAGGCGTCGTCCGAGCGAATCTTGCGGTCAGCCGTGTAGCGATTGATCATCGAGTCCATGTTGCCGGCAGCGATGCCGAAAAACAGATTCGGCTGGCCGAGCTTCATGAAGTCGTCTTTGCTGTGCCAATCCGGCTGACTGATGATACCGACCCTAAAGCCCTGGGCTTCGAGCAAGCGGCCGATGATCGCCATGCCGAACGATGGATGGTCGACGTAGGCATCTCCGGTGACGATGATCACGTCGCATGAATCCCAGCCAAGCCGATCCATCTCCTCCCTGCTCATCGGCAGGAACGGCGCCGGACCGAAACACTCGGCCCAGTACTTGGGATAGTCGAACAGGGGCTTGGCTGCGTGCATGGCTAGAAACCGGGGCAACGAAAACGGGCGCGGAATATAGCACAAAAAATGACCAGGAAGGCCGGCTGCAGAGCTCAGGCTTGGAGGCTGGAGGCTGGAGG
>NZ_JAMOIE010000134.1 GCF_024448935.1 Stutzerimonas stutzeri | reverse complement strand
GTTGCTCCCCAAACCCCAGTATTTTCAGGATGCTCGACGCGCAAAATGTGCGCAAGCAATGACGGAAGATCGAGCCATTTGTACTGTGTGCCTGCGAGTAGGCCATAAAAAAGGTTGTAACCGTCAACAAAGCACGCTGTACGCAAGATTTTCAGTCCTTAGAAACGAAAAAACCGGCACTAGGCCGGTTTCTTCACCCCAACAGCCAGCGAACTGAATCGCTGCGTACGGGGCTGAGTAGTCGGTAAATAATGCCACAGTTTACATGTATGTCAACTATGATCCTGACCCTTCCGCTCCTTATCGGGGGAAACAGCTATTTCTGAGCCAGCCAGTCAATGGCAGACAGCAACAGTACGCCGTCTGCAGGGCCTTCAAGTTTTATGGACCTGCCTGTTGTATTGTCTCTAATCAGCAGGGTGGGAGTTGCGGTGATTCCAGTTTTGACGGCTTCTTCTGTTTGTTGGCTAATATGCAGGGCGACCTGTTTGTCGCTTGCTGTACAAGCCACCAGCTCTTGGTGATTAACGCCATTGACGTCCAGTTGACCAGTGAAACCCTGACCGTTGCTGCGGGTTTGCTCAAAGACCTGGTCGATGGCTTGCCAGAAGGCCGGTGCGCCACCGAGCTTTCCTGCGCATTCGGCGAGCTTGGCTTCGTGTACAGCGGTCGCACCGTGAAAATCCAGCGGTAGGTGGTGCCACTGCAGGTTTACATCCTTCTGCTGCTGCACCCAGGCCTTCAATACCGGGGTATACGTCTTGCAATAGGGACATTCAAGGTCAGCAAATTCAGTCACAGTCCAGCGAGCATCAGGCGGGCCGTACAGCCAAGGGCTTGTGTGTTGTGGAGTTTGTACCTCGCCTCGAGTGAGAGCAAAGCAGGCCACCGACATGCCTGCCAAAAGACACCCCAACATCACCCATCGCTTGCGAAGGCGCGTCACGCCCGAGCCTCAGCTGACTTCGATGAGAGAAGCGCTTGTTTACGCAGGGCCTCAAGAAGCGCCGTTTCAGCGCTCTCGGGTTGTGGGTGCTGCCGAAGCCAGTTGGCTAGCACCGCTTGAAGTTGGGACTCGATGTCACGGCGATCCACCGCACGCACCAAGACCTGTTGCAGTTGCTCGATCAATACGGGGGCACACACCTCCAGGGTGTGTAGGGCATCCTCACCCGGCTGTTCAAGCAACTGGGTCAGGCTTTCAATCAGGTTCTGGGTCAGGGAATTCAATGCTCTCATGCTTGGCGCTCCAAGGCCGTAACTTGCTCGGGAAAAGTGATGATGTGTGGTTCGATACCGCGATAGCGGTCTAGCGTTGCAGCGACTTCAATAGCGGCATCGAGCTCGTTGCAGCCTTTGGCTTGCATGATGTCGAAGCGTTGTTTTTTCTCCTCTGGCTCTGTCATGGCCAGGGCCAGGTACAAACTGGGCGGTACTGCCCGGAACAACATCTCCATGCTTTTGGACAGCACTACGCCTTCGGTGAATTTGCCGCTTTCTTTGCGCGCAGACAGCATCATCGACTTCTGCGCCGGGGTCAGTTCACGAAAGCGTGCGATCTTTTCTACCTCGTCCGGCGGCATGTTCAAGCACATCCACCATTCGATCATGTTGAGGAGGGCCGAGGCCTCTGGCGGCACATCGTCAACGTTCTGCGTGGCCATCCAGAACCAGGCTCCCAGCTTTCGCCACATTTTGGTGATCTTGACGGAGTAGGGGGACAGCAACGGCACTTTCAGTTGGATGTGCCCTTCGTCAGTGAAGAACACCAGGGGGCGCCCCTTGAACTGGTCTCGCTCGGCAATGTTGTTGACGGTGTTGAGCAGCGAGATATATGAAATAGCCATCTGGGCGCTGTAGCCTTCTCGCGCATAGGTGGCCAGGTCCACAATGGTAATGTCCGCTTCGGGCCACGGCGTACCAGGGCGGTTGAACATGTCACCCTCGGTGCCCATACAGAACATGGACAAGGCTTCCGCCATCTCCAGGAAGCGGGCGCTTCGAGCGGCCGGGATACCGGGTTCTAGCCCCATCTCCCGCAGCGCTTCACGGATGTCTTCGGGCAGAACGATACGTTGCTGTGCCAGACATTTTTTCGCAGCATTGAGAATGCATTGCCGGATGGCACTACGGTCGGCTCGTGTAAGACGGGCATCTTCTTTATCTTCACCACCGGTGATCATCAGCCTCGCCGTAATTTCCATTTCCCCCAGGATGTCGCGCTGTTCATCTTCGGTCTGGCTGGTCAGGTGTTCGTCCGAGGCCTCAAGATCGTCAGCTTTTAAAACCTTGACGTTCTGGTTGGGTTCAATGAGTTTCACAGCATCAGCGAAGGGCGCCAGGCTGACGCCCGAGCCGGGGGCGAGTCGAACCCGGTTAACAGTCAAGCCTAACTTCTTGGCAAAATCACCGAGCAAGCCGAAGCTGTTGCCTGCCTCGACGATAAAAAGGCGTGGGCGGTAGACCGCAACCAGCTGGCAGAGAATACTGGTCGCGCTGGCCGACTTACCTGAACCGGTCGGGCCGAAAATGAACAGATGCGCGTTCATTTGACGGTCCAGCTTGTTCAGTGGATCAAAGGTTATTGGCGCTCCCCCACGGTTAAACAGGGTGATACCTGGGTGTCCGGTTCCGGTCGACCGTCCCCAGACGGGGGCCAGGTTCGCAATGTGTTGAGCGAACATCAGTTGCGCGTACCACTCCAGGGCCTTGCGCTCGTTGGGATCAAAGTTGCCGGGCAACCATCTGAGGTACGAGTTTAAGGGGGCAACCTCATCGCGAGGTTCCACCGGTTCCATGCCGGCGCCTAGAAGTGCACTGCTCAGTTGTAGGCTGCGCTCCTGTAACTGCGCGTCGTCTTTCCCTCGCAAGTAAAACGCTACGCTACCTCGGTACAACTTGTGCTTACGGCCGAGCAACTGTCGAGCCGTGGCGACGTCTTCACGGGTCAGAATCGATGCTTGTGTGTCGCCTACCGCTTTACGCGATAACTGTTCCAGATGCCCTTCAAGAATGTCCTGCGGCGTAATCACCAGTGTGATGCAGAGAATGGTGTCCTCTGGCATTTTGTCGAACAACGCATTGAGTGCATCACCACCCTTGCGAGTTTCGCCGGTTAGATGTCCCGTCTTAGGGGCTTCCCGTAGACGGTCTAACATGACCACTCGGTGGGGGAGACCGTCGAAGTACCACAGACCTTTCTCGGTGTCCGACAGCGGTTCACGGTAAAATAGATTTTGCGAGAAGTCAGAGCCGCTGGCGAGCGGCAGCTCATCTTCTTCAGAGGACGGCACCTGTTTGCAGACCAGCTCATAGAAGCGGCGAATGTCCGCATCTGCAGGTCCTAAGTGGTCTGGACGTGGGTTGAACCAATGAATCAACCAGTTGCGAATAGCGTGGCCATCCATGCGGTGGGTTTTAATGCCGGCGTTCGCCAGCCCACCTACCAAGCGGTCGCAGATGATTTTCAGATAAGGGCCAGGCGCTTGGCCGCGCACGTCCGCTTGTGCGCCCTGGGTGCGTCGGTACACAACAATGCGAACGCGCCGTTGCTGGCCCCTCCAAGGCAACTGGCTGACCTTGGTGTCTTCAAACAGCCCGCCTGGCTTAGAAATAGCTTCCAGGTGCTGCTTCATTAACTGCAAATAAAGTTCGGTGAAGGCGCTGCCCTGTGCACGGGGCTGTATGTAATCGTGCAATTGCTGCAGGTAATTATCCCAATTGGTTTCATCCTGAGCGTACAACTGCACGACCCACGGGGAGGTTTCCAGTTCGTCAAACGAGTCCTGTACTGCGTTTTCAAGGGCATCCCGGGCTTTGCGCAACCACTCAGGATCTCGACCTTCCGTACCAATCGGCGTCAACTCGAAGAACGCAGCGCGAGACACGCCGTCTTCCAGCAGCATGGCTTTCTCCTCGGGGAGGTAGTCCACCCAAGGCAGAAGGTCCACGAAGGAAGGGTTGACGTGGTACATGCGGGCAGCGTCGGCAGTCGTTGCCGGCTTTTGTTTTGGGTTACGCCAATCGCTCGGAGAAGGAATACCCATGGCGGCTAAGCGTTCGTAATAACGTTCAGTCGCGGCCTCGAACGTCTCGGTTGCCGACGTCTGCACGTCATCAGATTCCGTCGCACCTGATAAGACACCGGGCTCCACACGCTCTGATGCACGTCGTGCTTTGAATCGTTCAAAAAAGCCCATCAATATGCCTCCGTGCGTTCACCAGGCATGGCGTACTGCACGCGTTGATAAAGGGGAAAGACGGTGGTGTATCCCGGAATCGGTGCAGGGTCTGAGCCCGCTAAGTGAGGAAAGACATACATCACCAGGTCCGGATTGGGCAGACGCTTAAACTGGCTGTAAATCTCGTTTTGATCCGTGCGCGTGAACCGGGCGTTGTCGTCCAGGGCTCCCGCCTGATGGGGTTGCAGAGGCCGACGAAGGTCTTGGCGGGCATCGAGCAATTGGCGGCTGCTCGTGCTATTGCTTGAGCCACTGGCACCTTGATCCCAAACGTCCATCATCGTGCTACCGCCATGAGGGAGCAGCTCGTCCTTGCTGGTGGAGCAACCTGAGGCGAGCATGATGAAAGACGCGATGGCCAGGTATGCAGTTAATTTCAAGCCGTGGTCAGTCAAGTTCAGTCGAGGCATGCCGAGCTCCTGAGCGGTAATTGACCTTGCGGCCATTGAGTTCGTAATCGATGGTCAGCTGTTGGTCCAGGTGCACGGCCACCTTGGCACCGGGTTGTACGTACACCGCAGCGAAGGCCTGCCCGTAAAGTTTGTTTACCCAACTGGAAACGTCATTGACGCCCTGGCCGATGATTTTCCCCATGGCATCACTGCCTGAGCCGCCGACAGAACCGATTGTTCCGGACTGCGGGTTTAGGAAGGATCCGCTGTTTTTATCTGACTTGATTAGAGAGGCAGCACCGGCGCCGGCAGCGGTAATCAGCACCTGAGAGCCGATGTACTGCGAGGCGTTGCTTTTACGATCACCACTGATGCAGGGAATACCATAGGCATCGCTGATCCAGCCCAGGCCACCCTGAATGGTGGTTTGGTTTCCGTTGTTCTGGTTATTAGCATTCTGGTTGCCGTTTGTTTCTTCTTGCGGCTGCGGCAGGGTACGCACAGTGCCGTCGTTGAAGACAAAGGTCAGGCTTTTGATCTGCCCGCGTACGCAAGAGAGGGTCCAGTCGCCAGAAGCCGTTCCGCTGGCCACGGCGCCGGCGACGTCAGGCAAGTCGATACCGTTAGCCGTGAGATTGTCCGGGCCGATCAGCACCTTGAACGGGTAAGGGTCGTTGACAGTACCGTCAATGGGCACCCGGCCGATCAGTGCGGACATGGCTACTGACCCCATTAAGGTCGAGTTCTGCGGGAGCGTGTAAACCTTGCGCACCTGTTTACGAGCCTCCTGCGGCGCAAAATCATTCGCCACGTTTTGGGCTCCGGTGCGTAGTGCATTTTGACCCCGGTCTACGGACTCGCCAAAGGAGGTCGGAAAGTTGAAGCCACTGGCTGTTTGATTTGATCCCGCAGCGATGGGTTTTCCGTTGATATCGACCGGAGTCGCGTCCTGCGGCTCAATCCAAACAACGTCCAGTCCAGGCGCCCCTTGAAATCCTTGACCATCACCTGGCTGAACGCCAAAGCCGATCGGCAAGTCCGCTCCAGATGAACTGACGCCTCCGCTTTTGTTGCTCAGGGTGTTGTATTGCTGCTGCAGCGTGTCCAGGATGGTTTGGCTTTGCTGTTGTGACTCCTGTTTCAAGGTTTGCTGCACGTTCTGCAGCTTGCTGTCGACGTTGTCGTTGATCGACTGTAAGCGTCTTTGCAGCTCAATGTTCTGTTGTTTCAACTCATCGTTGTTTTTCAGCGCATTGGAGACTTGGTCCTTGAGCTGTCGGCTTTCTACGACAATGGTGCGCAACGTGTCGCCGGGCGTATCACCGTCAACGCCCAGCTTTTTGGCCTCACCCGAACTTAGCACGACCGTTTCTGGCGCCTGAGCCTGTTGTTCGGCACTGCCGCGACTGAACAATTTAACCACCACGAATATCGCCAGGATCGCGAACGGGATGACCAGGAATTTAATCAGCGGATTATTCTTCACGACGGCCTCCCTTCGGATCGATCTGGCTGACGGCTACCGGCAACAATGATTCCGCTAGGCCATGACCACGGGTCACCAGGTAGACCGTTGTGGTGTCGCTGGCATCGCCCTTGGCTCCCAGGTAGGGATGCTGGAACGTCGCGGTGACAAAATCACCCATCAGGTCCCGAGGATCCAAGGTCAGATGTTGGGAGCTGGTGTTACGTAGCTTCACCGCCGTGACCCAATACTCATCTAACCGCCACGAGCCTAATGCAGAGCTTCCGACCGGCAATGTTGGCAGTAGGGTAGTGAGGTCCAGACCTCGCTTGAGATTGACTTGCGCAATCCCATCCACGGGTTCAACGGTGCGCAGCGGCGCATACAGCATCTGAGCGGCATAGCGCGTCATGACCACCGGCAGTGGGGTTTCACGCCGGGGCTTCGGCGGATCTTCATCTGCGCTTTGCACGCTGGTTTGCACCGTGGGAGCCGCAGCACGGCTGCCCGTGGGTTTGGAGCTGACCTGCCCGTAACGGGTCGCCGGGTTTTCCCCGGCAACAATTTTCACGGGCTCGGGCGCGGCCTGATTAGGCTTCCCCACGGTTGCGATGATATCCACCAGCATAATCTCGCCGGAGTTCATATTTTGCAGTTGCAAGCGGGTCGGTTCGATTGGCTCCTTAGCCAACAGGTAGAGTGCGCCGCCGGTGCTCTGTACACGCAGCTTATCGACCAGATTACGAGGCAGACCCACTCGAACGTTTTGATCGACAAAGACTATGCGCTCCTGACCGATGATCAAAGGCAGTGCCAGCGGAATGCGGTCCCAGCGTAGGATTTCAACGGCGTTGGACAGCCCGCAGAAGTGGAGGGTCAGTAGGCCGATAATCAGCCGGCGGCGTATCATCACTTGCCTCCTGACCTAGTCGATTCAGCAGAGACTTCGATGCGCTGTGGGTTGCTGCTGTAGCAGTCCCAGGCCAGGCCGAAAGGGTTCTTTTCTGGATCGACGTCGGATCGAATAATCCGCAGCGGATAACGAGCAAATGCGCGCTTCACGCGCTCTCCGCCGTAATGCTCATCGGCAGTAATATCCAGGTTGACGGTCCAGTCGTTGATGCTGTGCTGCTCAATATGTTGTTCTGACTTATCGTCAATGCCTCTGCCTGGAATCTCAAAGACCCCTCGTTCGCGTTTGCGTAACTCCCCACTGTTGCGCCGCAGTTCGAAGTCTTTCTGCAAGTAGGCCTTGCAGCTGGGTGTCAGGTAGCCACTCAAGCGGATGATGTTGTCTTCGTAGTCAGTTTCACCGTCAACGGGCCAGCGGTTCATCTGCTGAAAAATATAGAGTCCAAAGGCATAGACCGACTCTGGTGGAATATCCCACCACTGGCGCGTACTACCCGAACGAAGGTCTGGCGGTACATGGATGGTCAAGTCACGCGGTGCGCTCTGCCAGCCATAGGCCATGTACAGACCTAGTGCAATCAGCAGACCAATGACCAGGCGAAGGCTGTTGATGTGGGCCAGTTGTGCATCCACTTTCTTACGGTAGGTCATGTACCCTCCCGATGGCAGGTCCACGCACCCGTGCGTGTGATCAGTTGGGCTTTGTTCCAGGTCGGGAAAAAACGTGCGACGTTCAGTTGCATCTGGCGATATAGCCAGGTGTCAGGTCGGCCGCGTTTCCAGCGCCGTAAGAAACGGCTGGCAAGCGTCAGACCGAGAACCGCAAAGAGCATGGCAGTGGCGATGATCAACGCCCAAATCTGGGTCAGGATCGCTGCCAAAACGCCAACAACCAGCCCTGTGCCGGCACTGATCGCCAAGGTGGCCCACATCTCATCGGCGGTGAGGCCGCCCATGATCACTGGCTGATTGTTCAGTCGCACTGGTAGGAAAACCAGGGTCCCGTCGTCTGAGAGTTCTGTCATGGCCTAGGCTCTTTAGAGAATGTTCGTAGCCTTGGTAACCAGGAAAATGGCGATACCTAGGATGCCGACACCGACGGCGGCCGTTGCGCCTAGCTCACTCCATTTCTTTTTGCCGTGCTGAATCTCGTGGTAAGTGCCAAAGGCGTGCCAGGCTACCCCGCAGAAAATGACGGCGCAGATGATGAGGCCGAGTAGAGAAAAGCCGTCAAAGGCGTAGTTCTGCATGGTTTGTATCAGGTTGGAGCCTTCGCCGCGTGTGGGAGGCTGAGACTGAGGCAGTGCTGCCATCGCCAACTGGGGAAGAGCAAGGATGCCGATCAGCACGCGGCGTGTTTGTGAGAGCAAAGGCATGGTGAATCTCCGATAGAGTCAACTGAGAACAAACGTGGTGAGGATCATGCAAAGCAACAGGATGCGAACGACCGACGTCGAAGCCACCGTGCGGTCAAGGTTTCCGGTGGCCCATCCTCGATAGCAGCTCCAGAGCGCCCAGGCCCCCCACAAAAAGATGATGGCCACGGCAATGCCGACGAAAAATAAGTAGCTAGACGAGGCTGGGAATCCACCAGCGGCTTGAAAAGCTGAGGCCTGAGCGCCGCTCATGCTCATGGCTTGCGTCCTTCTGTCGTGTATTGGCCCGAAAGCTCAACAGGGTCTCGAGGCTGGGCGCGACTTGGGGTCAGGTAGCCCTCCAGGCCGTGGCGAATGCGAGCGATATCGGCGGCTAAGCGCTGGTAATCGAAGAAGTAACGCTTGCCGGGTTCGTCGGCCACTTGAGCGCTACGACGTGCGGTGTCCTCCAAAGCATTCAACTGGCGAATCATCACGTCCAGGTTGGTCTGTTCGGAGGCTGAAGCAGCGGCCGCATGTGAGATAGGCAGGCCGCATCCAGAAAGTGCAATGAGGCCTGGCAAGGCAAAGCGGCATGTGAGTGCAGTGAGGCGCGGGTACTGGATCACGGCTGGGCTCTGTTAAATTCCTAATGCCATCAGCTTGCCGTTTTCATCCATGCGTACGCCGCAAGAAAACCATATTCAGGGCTGTTAGGATTTCTTCAGGCGATACCGAACCTATCAATCACTGGAGATAGGGCG
>NZ_JAMOIE010000133.1 GCF_024448935.1 Stutzerimonas stutzeri | reverse complement strand
AGCCTGGCCACCACAGCCGAATTGGTTGCGCTTGCGCTTGCGCTTGCGCTTGCGCTTGCGCGCAACGCGCCGTGCCTGGCACACCAAACAAAAAACGGGCCCGAAGGCCCGTTCCTTATACCAATCGCTGTTACAGCGGACCGATGCTGGAGCATGTTTTCTTGGCAGCGGCATGCTTCTGCAGCGGTGCAAGTTGCGGACGGTGCTTACCGCTTTGGACATCCAGGGACATGATGTTCTCACCCCAGCGCGGACCGGCAGCCCAGTAGGTGCTCGGGATGCAGTTCTCAGCAAGGTAAGCCAGCAGTTTGTCAGTCGCAACTACCGCAGACGGAGAGAAGTCCGGAATGCCATGCTCGCCGATGTAACCACGCAGCTTGTTCTTCTTCAGCCATTCGACCCACGGCTTGACCCGCTCGACACCCAGCATCGGAGTGAAGGTTTCGGCGCGATTGCGATAGGTGCCCGAGTAGTCGTAGTCGAGATACTGGTGCGCTTCATAGACCAGGTTGTTCTTCGGATCACGCATCCACGGATCGTCGATCAGCTGGGTGTTGTACTTCTGCCAATGGAAGGCACTGGAGTAACGGTCGCCAGCGACCATGATCCAGGTGCTCGGGTCGATCTTGCGGATCGCCTGACCAGCAGCCTGCGCAGTTTGCGGCCACAAGTTGTTGCCAGTGTTGTACGGCTCGTTCATCAGCCCGTAGCCATACAGGGCCGGATGCTTGGACAGGTGCACAGCGATCTTGCGCCAGGTTTCAGCGAACTGCGCCCGTGGCACTTCCGGCGAGTTGATCACCTTGCCGTAGTAACGGTAGTAGTTGTGCATATCAAGGATGACCTTGATGCCGTGCTTCTGCGCGTAATCCAGCGACTGCTTGATACGGCCCAGTTCCGCTGCGTCCAGTTCGGTACCCAGCTTGGGCTGGATACGCTCCCAGAGGAAGCCCAGGCGAACCAGCTTGAAGCCGAGCCCGGCGTGACGCTTGTAGTAGGACTCGTCCGCGTAGGTATAGCCCTTGTTGTAGATACCGGGAACAGTGCCCGGATCGAACACGCCCGAACCGAAGTTCACACCAACCAGGTCGATACCGCTACCGTCGCTAACCACCGGAGTAGTTGGGGCCGGTGTCGGAGCAGGCGTCGCTGCCGGAGTAGGCGCGACGGTAGCCGGAGGCGTAGTCGTGCCAGTGCTGCTGGATACAACGCTGATGGTTTTCGGATAACCAACGGTGCTACCGGACAACACTGTGCCGCTCAGCATGACCGAAAGGTGGGCGCCCACGTCATAGACCGCCGTGATCTTGCGTACCTGACCGTCCGCCAGTTTCACCGAAGCACCGGTAACAAATGCAGCCTTGTTGGCGCTCGTATCCGGAACAGAGAAACCGGCTTGCTTGCGGTAGATGCCGTTGTCCCAGTCCGCGCTGGTGAAGCTATTCATGCCAGCGGTGTACGTAGTGCTCGGCGCGGTTGGTGCGGGCGTCGGCGCCGGAGCAGGCGCGACGGTTGCCGGAGGCGTGGTAGTACCGGCGGTGGCAGATACTATGCTGACGGAGTTCGGGTAACCGACTGCGCTGGCTGACAGCGCGGAGCCGCCCATCATGACCGAAAGGTGAGCGCCCGCATCATAGACGGCGGAAATCTTGCGCACCTGACCGTCAGCCAGTTTCATCGACGCACCCTTAACGAACGCGGCCTTGTTGGCGGCGGTATCGGGAATCGAGAAACCGGGCGATTTGCGGTAGACGCCGCGATCCCAGTCACCGCTGGTGAAGTTGTTCAGCTTGACGCTGTAGGTGCTGCTGGGTGCAGTCGGGACCGGGGCGGTTGTCGACGGGGCCGCTACCGAGCTGAGCACGGTGCTGACGGTACGCGGCGCACCGACTTGGCTTCCATCGAGCAGGCCGCCATCAACGTAGACGCTGATGTTCTGACCAACCACATAGACCTTGGTGATCTTGCGCACCTGGCCATCGGCGAACTTGATCTGCACGCCTGGTTTGAATGCTGCAATCGCGGCGGAGCTGGCCGGAACAGACAAGCCCGCAGTCCGACGCCAAACGCCATTAAGGAAATCGTTACTGGTGAACTTGTTGATCGAAGACGTGAAAGCGGTCGAGGAAGACGTACTTGCTGTGACGGCAGCAGCCGCTTCGCCTGTAAAGGTAACAGCGCTGAATACGGCAGCGAGCGCGATAGAACGAACGAGTGCCTTAGGGGCGCCCATAAATACATTGGTAAACATTCAGTCTCTCCGAAACTTAATACTTCAAAAGGCCGGAGCCTTTAAAAAAGTGGCGGGAGTTGTAATTAAGTCGTACAGGCGCTTGGGGCAGATGCATCACTTGCGCAACCGGACGAACCGCGTTGCAACGGCACCGGATCACAGTAAGTGGAGCCCGGCAATCCGTTACGTGGCGCCTTTATAATAGGTTTGCAAAATAATTCAAAATCGTTTTGACGGGTTTAGATCGCCAATTATACGTCACAATTTTGACCGGCCATTAGTCCGCTATTACTATGCGGCGTTTTGCTACTACGATCAATAGGTACTCACCCGCTTTAGCCCGCTGCGCAGAGGCAAGTACAGCGTCATTATTTTGAATTTTTTTAACAATGGGCTAGGTATGCAACTATCTGTCGGTCCGACAAACGGTAGCGTAAGGAAGCCTGATTGCTGGCTGCTGATAGACGAGGAAGCAGCGCCTCCCCTCAAGCTTCTCGTACCGGTACAGCGGCCGATGGTCGGCGTATTTGGCCACCATGACCTGAGCCAGCAGGCCGGCAATGGGGATGCCCTTGTCGATCGCCTGGGCCGGCACCGGTGCCTGGATCAGCGTCTCGCACGGATCGCAGACCCATTTGCTGCGGATGTGCCGTTCTACCGTGAAGGTGCCCGGTGTGTAGCCGGTTTTTCGCTGACGTCCTCGCCGATCCGCTTGAGCTGGCAGCCGCAGGCGCATAGGGTGCTGTACGGCTCGTGAGTATCAGCGTGCGCGGCAGTTCGGTCGGCAAGGGCAAGCGCTTGGGTTGCTGGCGTACCTCGCGCTTGCCAGGGGCCGGGTGCCGCTTCGAGTTCCGCCTCGATGGCGGCGATGCCGGCATCGATCGTCCCGTCCACCCATAACTGCCCGACAGCGGTGATCCGCCCGGGTATCGAGACCGGTGCGTCATCCAGGCCTTCGGGCGGACCAAGCAATGGCGCATGATGCTGATCCGGCATTCGGATCGTAGGGCTGCATCAGATTGACGTGCGGCTTCTCCCGTACCTCACCCTTGCCGACCTGTGTCAGCAATGACTTGCAGCAAACCCCGACGAGCCAGCCGAAGCCCATAGGCCGAGGTAAAACTGGCCGCGTATGGAATCTCGCGACCTGCCAGTGTTGCTGTCCTGGCGAAGGGGATCGCAAGCGACGGCCCGTACTTCAGTCGTGCCCAGGACTTCTTCCTGCATCGTACCCGGGAAGCTTGCTATCGCGGTGACCTCCGGAAAAGGCGTTTCGCTCCAGGCTGGCTCCGCACTGTCTTTTCCAACAACACGCCGTGCGGTCATGGCCACCAAATTAGCACCCGGACTATCGCGCCAGTATTGATTGCGCAGACCCCTGAAGGACAGCGCGGCAGTTGGGATCAATTCCTTGGGCAAGTCCCGGTTGCGCGAAAAAAGAACAGATTGCATCGAACATTTTGAGGGTTCGTCCCGGCGCGCGGAAAGCCTTCGCAGTTCAGCGAACGGTCCGGATGACTGGCCTTGGGCCTGTCACCATCATCCAAAGGTGATGTACATCTTGTACCCCACCACCGACATTACACCGACGATGCCCACCCCGATCAACGCCGCCCCCCAGCTTTTTTCGCGTGAGGCAAATCCAACCGTCATCGTCACGAATGCCGCGACCAATATGAACAGCATTACATTCAGTTCGAGCATTTTCAGTTGTTCCTAATGGGTGGAGTGCTCGGGCGCGCAGGTGCGCCCTCGTCAAAATTACAGCCAGGTGGAGAGCGTGATCGATCCGAACTGGTCGTGCTCCTGCTGGCTCTGGAACTCGCGGGTGCGCCAGATGCTGGCGAACGCCAGCTGCCAGCGGCTCCAAGTCAAGGCTACTCCGACTTGGGCATCGCCCACCCACTGGCGACGATCAACCGAGTGACTGTCCTCGAATGTATTTCCATCGAGCAACATATTGTGAGCCATGTAACGGCCTTCAAGATTCGCGAAGCCATACCAGCCGAATCCGCTGCCGGGACGGAAGAACTGGCTGCCGCTTTGCGCGGGAGTGACCGATGGAATGCTGAAGCTTCGCTGCAGGTTCCGCCCGAGCCGCACTCCCAGATCTGCCGATGTGTAGCTGTACAGATTGCCAAGCGAGAAGCCCAGTCCTGGGCCATATTCCAGCTCCAGCCCGCCCATGCGCTCCTGTATCCACCAGCGGTGCCGGTAGGCCAGGTTCACGAAGGGCTCGTTCTCCAACTGATGCCCCCAGCCATTGGGCTCGTCACTGCCGGTGAGCTTGTGTACGGCGCGCTGCAGTCGCTTGCCGCCCGCGGCCGGGCCGACGAGACCAGCGTCCAGGTGCAGTTCCTTGGCCGAACGCCAGCCCTCATGCTGGAAGCCGGAGAATAGCGATAGCCCGGTGAACATCAGTCCGGCATAGGGGCGGTCATCTTCGATCAGCCCATTTTTTTCGATCTCCTCGGGCGTGTAGATCTGATGGCCGAATCGGTAGGCGACGTTGTCCATCACGCTGCCAGACCAGCCCGGCAGGAAGTCGGCGACCCTGCGACTCCAGTGACCCGGGTCTGGCTCGAAGCTCCAGATTACTTCCAGCCCATTGCTGTAATGGCCATCGCTTCCAGAGGAGACGATGTCGTTCTCCGCCTTGATCGAGAGCGTACCGGCCGTTGCCAGGGTCGGGGCGGCCAGAAGCGTGGTCAGGATATACGGGTTAAGTTTGGCACAGTGTTTCATCGGCAACCCCTTGAGCATCTTTGAAATCATCCGTAGCAGGGATGAAGGCGGCCCCTCTCGGCGTCGTGTTCCCAAGCGACCGGCGACCTCGCCACCCTGCCTGTACACACCCCTTGCCGGGCTATCGGTTTGCATCCACCTGCCAGCCACCACCTAGCGCCTGATAAAGGCTGATCAGGTTGTTAATTCGGTTTTCCTCGATCTGAACGACTGCGAGCTCCGTGTTGAACAGATTGCGCTGGGCGTCGAGCTCTTCGAGATATGAGGAGTAGCCGCCTCGATAACGATCCCGGGCTATCGCCAATGACCGTGCCAGAATCTCGCGCCGCGCCTTGACGCGCTCTGCCTGCGCCGCGAACTGCTCAATCCCCGATAGGGCGTTTTCCACTTCGCTGAAGGCGTTCAGCGCGGCGGCCCGATAACCGTAGGCCGCCTGGTCGCGCTGGGCTGTGGCAATCCCGACACCCGCCTCCAGCCGTCCACCGCTGAACACTGGCGCGAGCACGCTGCCCCCCAGCCCCCAGACCCGAACGGGGTCGTAGTCCAGCGAGTTGACGAACAATTGCCCAATACTCGCCGAAAGCTGGACCTGTGGCAGAAATCGGTCGCGTTCAGCATCGAGGTTGAGATCGCTTGCGGCCAGCAGCAGCTCGGCCTGACGGATGTCGGGCCGGCGCCGCAGCAGCTCCGAGGGCAGCGCCGCCGGCTTCAGCGGGAATGCGATCTCGTCGAAGCGACGTCCGCGCGTAACCGGACCGGGCTGCACGCCGATCAGCAGACAAACTGCGTTTTCCTGTTGGCGGATAGCCTGCTCCAGTTCTGGGATCAACTGAGCCGCCGCCTCATATTCGGACTGCGCCTGGGTCAGTTCCAGTTGCGAGGTATAGCCGAGGCTTGCCCGGTCCCTGGCGACACGCAGTGCCTCCAACCGGGACTCGCTGGTCTGGTGGGTCACCTGCAACTGACGGTCCAGCGACAGCAGCGAAATGTAGGCCCTTGCGGTGGTGCTGGCCACCGCCAGCCGCACCGCATCACGCTCCGCTTCGCTAGCCTGATAGCCCAGTTCGGCCGCATCCCTCAGCCTGCCCAGTCGACCCCATACATCCACCTCGTAGGAGACCTGTAATTCAGGCTGAATGGCCGTGGTGCGCTGGATTCCGGTCGTACCGAAATCACGGGTTCGCTGTCCGCCGACGACGGCATCGACCCAGGGCAGCAAGGACGAACGCGCCATCCGGATTTGCTCGCGGGCCTCGTTGACGCGAGCGACTGCCGTCAGGATGTCAGTGTTGGAGGCCAGCGCGGTTTCGACCAGGTGGCTCAGTTGAGGATCGCCGAACCCCTCCCACCACTGCGCCTGAATGACCGTTTGCCCTGCCACGCCGTCGCGCCACGTATTCGGTGCCTCGAACTGTGCCTCGGGCGGAGTCGCCTGTCGGGCCGGGGCGCAGGCGCTCAGCGCCACGGCCAGCAGCAGCGGGCACAGGACCCAGAGCGTCGTCCGGGCGTGCGGGTTCATTGCTCATCCTCCTCGCCATCGGCCGCAGCGGTATCAACATGGGTGACCACCGAGAGACCCGGGCGCAGGCGCTCAGCGAGAGGCTGATCGGCGTCGATAGCGATGCGCACCGGCAAGCGCTGCACCACCTTGGTAAAGTTTCCGGTTGCGTTGTCCGGCGCCAGTACGCTGAACTCCGAACCGGTTGCGGGCGCCAGGCGCTCGACCCTGCCGGTGAGCGTGGCACCGTCCAGCGCATCGACATCGAAGGTTACCGGCTGGCCAACACGTATATGGTGGGTCTGGGTTTCCTTGTAGTTGGCGATGATCCAGAGGCGCTCCGGGACCAGATAAAGCAGTTGCGAGCCCGCCGAAAGATATTGTCCGAGCCGTACCGATATCTGACTGACCAGCCCGTCCTTCGGCGCCTTGATCAGCGTGTTGGCGAGGTCGATTTCGGCCAGACGCAGCGACGCCTCGGCCATGGCAACCTGAGCCTCCAGCCCACCACGAGAAATACCAGTGGACTTGAGCGTTTCTTCGGCAATTCTGATGGCGGCTTTGGACCGCTCCACATTTGCCGCTGCGGAACGTGCCGTGGCACGGATCTGGTCGCGCTCGCGAACCGACACCGAGCCCCGATCGGCCAGTTCGTTGACCCGAAGCTCATCGGCGCGGGCACGGTCGAACTCCGCTTTCGCCGCGCCCAGTTCGGCGCGGCGGGACGCCAGCGTCGCCTGATCGGAAGCAAGTGTCTGCGCCACGTTATCAAGATCGAATCGACGCGCGTCCAGCTCCGCCCTGGCCTGCGCCACTTTCTGGCGATAGATGCGATCATCGATCTGGACCAGCGGCTGGCCTTTCTCGACGGCCTGGAAGTCTTCCACGAAAACATCGCTGACGTAGCCATTGACCTGAGGCGCCAACACGGTGATCTGACCACGCACGTAGGCGTTCTCCGTGGTCACGATGCCGCTGGTGAAGGGCGGCAATCGCCAGGCATAGAGCACGCTGAGCACACCTACGAGAGCGACGATCACCATCAGCACCACGGAGCGGGCACTGGGTTTGATTGTCTTCGGCGGATCATTTTCGATCGGTCCGGCGTCAGCCGGCGCGGCGGATTGCGGCGTACTCTGGTTGGCGTTCAAGTCTTCGTGCGGCTTCTTTTCGTCGGTCATCGGGTCACGTGTCTTGGATATCGGGCGAGGGTGTACCGGCCATGCCTTGGCGCTTCTTCTGTCGTGCGGAACGCAGCAGATGAAACAACGACCAGCTCAGCACGCCGATGGCCAGCAGGCCGATCAGGTGAAAGACATCATTGAAGGCGAGGACATTGGCTTCTCGGCGCACCACCTGGGCGAGTTGGGCAGAGCCCTGCGCTTGGCGCAACACCGGATCGGTCATCAAGGGTGCGTATATTTGCCCCTGCAATTGCAAACGCTGGGCAACGATCGGGTTCGTCGGATCGATCTGCTCGGTTAGATAGCTCGAATGAGCCTTCTCCCGTACGATCTGAAAGGTACCGAAAACCGCAGGGCCGGCGAGACCGCCGAGACTCTGGGTGATCGAGAACAGCACGACGAAGCTGACCAGATAGTTAGGCCCGTTGCTCAGTGCCTTCATCACACCGATGAGCACCAGCGGCCCCATGAACAGCCCACCAGCCAACGAAAGCATTCCCTGGCTAAGGAGCATATCGTGGGGCCTGGTGAGGCTGGTCGCATCGGTGTCGAGAAAACTGCCCGTGGCGATCAGCACGATCGACAGGATGATCTGCGGAACGATGGTCTTCGGGCTGAATGTCAACGCGCTGATGGCAATGCCAAGCACCAATCCGACCAGCATCACCGCATACAACTGCTGAAGCTGATCGGCACCCATTCCGAGGTTCTGTAGCAGGCCTACCGCACCGAAGTTCTGTTCCGAGAGGATGAAGCGCAATGCTATGGCGCCGAAGGCGAAGCGCAGCGTGTCGGCCATTCCCAGCCAGCGGGTTTGCACCAAAGGGTTCCGCCGGTGATGCTCGATCATCAGCGCGCAGATCATCAGCACGATTCCGCCGATCAGAGCATAGGCAATCCATGGTTGCTCGAACCACCATTGCACGCGGCCCTGCGCCAGCACGGCGGCAAATAGCGCCAGTGCCGGAGCGATAAGGAGAAAGGTCACAAAATCCAGCGGCTCGAAAGCCTTGATGTGTTCACCCGGCGGTAGCTTGAGCACTACGACTGCAGCCAATGAGCACAGCGCCAAGCCCGCTTCGAAGACATACAGGCGATGCCATTCCCCCAGATCCAGCAAGGCAGGCGAGAGCAACCACGCAAGTGGCGTCGCCAGCTGGGATATACCGATCCCGATGATCAGTCCCTTGCCCATATCGGCCTTGCGAAACGCCTGAAGCATGTAGAGCACCGCGAGCGTACTAACGGTGGCGCCAGCAAACCCGCTGACCGCGCGGACGAACATGGCCATACCGAAGCCTTCAACGAAGACATGGCCCACTGTGACTAGTGCGTAGATGCTCAGACCGATTTCGGCGAAACGGCGCAAACCGTACTGCTGCCGGAACTTGATCAATAACAGGTTGGTGGAAACATTGACCATCAGATAGGCGGCGGGCAACCAGGCGCCCTGGGAGGGGGTCAATCCCAAGTCCCCCTGGATGGCGGCAAGATTGGCGCTGAACAGCGCGTTGCCGAGACCGCCGGTAAGGCCGACCAGCACCGCCACCAGTGCATAGGCGAGCCGGATCGGGTTGCTGTGCAGCGGAGTCGAAGGCGAGCCCGGCATCGATGGGCGCTCGTGCGGCTCCCACTTCGGGTTTGGCTTTAG
>NZ_JAMOIE010000132.1 GCF_024448935.1 Stutzerimonas stutzeri | reverse complement strand
GATGAAAAAGCCCCGTTATCGACGGGGCTTTTTCGTATCGCCGAGCGTTAGCTCTGGATCATCGAGATGACCTTGTCACGCAGTTGAGGATTGTTCTGCACCGCCTGGTTGATGGCGTTGTACTCCTCGATGCTCAGGTCGTTGTTTTCAACTGTCTCCATCATCTTCTGGTTGGCCTGTTGCTGCAGTTGCTGCGCTTCGGCCGGGTCACCGGTCTTCTCCAGCTTGGCGGTGAAGTCCTCACGGATTTCCATGATTTCGCCCAGCGAGTCGGCAAATTTCTCCAGCTCCTTGTCGCTGATGTCCGACGCTTGCATCGCCGGCGCCGCTTGAGGGGCTTGCGGCTGGCTCGCCTCCTGCGCGGCAACCTGGGAGGCGCCGGCTGCCATGAGCAGGGCAAACAGGCTGGTGGACACGAGGCGAGTATTGAACTTGATCATGGTGATAGTCCTGATAGTGGAAAAGACGAACGAGCCATTGCATCAGCTATGCCACTGACCGCTTATCGCCGCTAACCGACTGATTTCGTTGAGCTACGACCATCCGTCCCGTCGGCCTCGACGATCAGGTGTGCGCTGTGTATGGTGCCAGAATGGCACATGTAGCAGTTTGGCAGCGAACCTCGACGTTGCGCGGGGCGTTGCTCCTCAAGGTGGTCATTCCCCTCGTCGCGATCATGCTCGGCTTCAGTTACCTGTTGCTGTGGACGGTCGAGCGCAACAGCGAGCGGCGTTTGCAGGAGGAGGTCGAACTCGTAGCCCGCGCCGTGCGGCTGCCACTCAGCGACAGCCTGGAAAAGCAGCACGACCGGACCGCACAACAGGTGCTCGAGTCTGTGCTCGGTGTCGGCCGTGTCTATGGCGCTTACCTGTACGACGATCAGGGGGCGCTGGTGGCGTTCGCCGGCGCCATCGAGCCGGACCAGGACCAGTCCTCGATCCAGCGGCTGACCGCTGACGGCAAACGCCGTGGCGGCTATCAGCGCATCCGCGGACGTGAGGTCTATTCCTACTTCCTGCCGCTGGAGCAGAGCGGTGGGCGCATCAACGGGCTGTTGCAGGTCACCCGCCGCTGGAACGATTTCGAGCGTGACATCCGGCAGCTGCGGATGATTGCCGGTATCTGCGCGGCGGTGCTGGCGCTGACGGCCGTCTGCATCGTCCTGCTCGGCCACTGGTCAGCCATCGGACGGCACTTGAACGAACTGACGCAGAGCATGGCACGGGTGGCCGCCGGCGAGCGCAAGCACCGTGCCCCGCGCAGCGGCCCGCAGGAAATTGCCGTTCTCGGCCAGGCGCTGAATCAGATGCTCGACAGCATCGCCGATGCCGAGCAGCGCATGGCCGAGCAGAAGGCCCGCGAGGCGGAACTCGAGGCGCGCCTGCGACGCTCTCAGCAGCTCGCCGCGGTGGGCCAGTTGGCGGCGGGCGTCGCTCATGAGCTGGGTAGTCCGCTGAGCGTCATCGATGGCAAGGCCCAACGCGTGTTGCGCAGCGAGAGCCTGGAAGATGGCCCGCGCAAGGGGCTGTTGCAGATTCGCAGCCAGGTGCAGCGCCTGAGCGGGATCGTCCGTCAGTTGCTGGACTTCGGTCGCGCGGCGGGGCGGCCGCCGCGCCGCATGCCAGCTGATGTGCTGGCCCATTCGGCCGCCGCGGCGGTCGCCGACGAGCTCGCGGCTCTCGATGTCCAGCTGCAGCTCGAGGCCCCGCCGGATCCGCTGCACTGCGAAGTCGATCCGCCGCGTTTCGAGCAGGCGTTGACCAATCTGCTGCGCAACGCGGCTCAGGCCAGCCCGGGCGGGCAGGTGGTCCTGCGCTGGTGGGCAGCTGCCGACAGGCTGTTGTTTCAGGTCGAAGATGACGGTCCAGGCGTCGCCGAAGAGCACCGCGCGGCCTTGTTCGAGCCCTTCTTCACCACCAAGGCGGTGGGCAAGGGCAGTGGCCTGGGGCTGGCGGTAGCGCACGGCGTCGTTGCCGAGTGTGATGGGCATATCGAACTGGTTGCGGGTTCGCTGGGCGGTGCGGCTTTTCGTATTTCACTGGCGCTGGCCGATGAGGAGCAGGGCAATGCAGGCGGATGACAGTGCACCCCAGCGGGTTCTGGTGGTGGAGGATGACGACAGCCTGCGCCAGCTGCTGGTAGAGGAGCTGGAAGACCGCGCACTGCAGGTGCAGGCTGTGGCAACCGCGGAGGAGGCCCTGACGCGGCTGGAGGGCTGGGAGCCGGATCTGGTGGTGAGTGACCTGCGCCTGCCGGGCGCCGATGGCATGGCGCTGCTGCGCAGGGTCAAGGCCATGCAGGCGGCACCGGCGTTTCTGGTGATCACCGCATTCGGCAGCATTCAGCAGGCGGTGGCCGCCCTGAAAGAGGGGGCGGACGAATTCCTGACCAAGCCGCTGGACCTGGATCATCTGGGGCTCGCGGTCTCACGCGCATTGGAAACCCGGCACCTGCGGGACGAAGTGCGGCGTTTTCAGCAATTGCTCAGCGACGACCGTTTCCACGGCATGCTCGGCCGCAGCCGGGTAATGCGCGAACTGTTCGACCAGATCCGTCAGCTGGCGCGGGCTGCCGGCCCCGTGCTCGTCATCGGCGAGAGTGGGACCGGCAAGGAGCTGGTGGCCCGCGCCGTTCACGCCGAGAGCGAGCGGGCACAGCGACCGTTTCTGGCGATCAACTGTGCCGGGCTGCCCGCCGAGCTGCTGGAAAGCGAATTTTTCGGACACGCTGCCGGGGCCTTTACCGGTGCCAGCCGCGCCCACAAGGGGCTGTTCCAGCAAGCCGATGGCGGCACCCTGTTCCTCGACGAGATCGGCGAAATGCCGCTACCCCTGCAAGCCAAGCTGCTGCGCGTGCTGCAGGAAGGCACCATCCGCCCGGTGGGCGGCGAGCGCGAACTGACTGTGGACGTACGCATCATCGCCGCCAGTAACCGGCCCCTGGAAACCGCCGCTGGCCGCGAGTCGTTCCGCGAGGATCTGTTCTTCCGTCTGGAGACCTTCATCCTGCCGGTTCCGCCGCTACGCGATCGCGAAGAAGACCGCGAATTGCTCGCCGCCGGCTTCGTCGCGCATTTCGCTGCGCGGGACAGCCGGCCGGTGCGGGGCCTGTCGCAGGCGGCACTGGAGCTGCTCAGATGCTATCCGTTTCCCGGCAACGTGCGCGAGTTGCAGAACGCCATGGAGCGTGCCGTGACCTTCTGCCATGGCCGCAGCATCGAGCCGGAACACTTGCCGACGCGCATCGCCGGTTACCAGCAGAGCGCACCCGAGGCGCGTTCCGATGACCTGCTCGGGGCCATGATCGACGGGCCCCTGCTGCCGACACTGGACGAGCTGGAAATGCGCTATATCCGCCACGTGCTGGAGCGGGTCGAGGGTAACAAGCGCCGCGCCGCTGCACTGCTAGGCATAGGCCGGCGTACGCTTTACCGACGTCTGGGCGAAAAGGAGCAGGACGACAGCGGCTGATCTCCGGGCGGGTCAGTCGCGCGCAGCTGCTGGATCGAGGTGCCTTGGCCTGATACATCGCGGTGTCGGCGCGTGTCAGCAGCTGGGTGATCGAGGCGGCATCCTCGGGATAACGGGCGGTGCCGATGCTGACGCTGACCTGACAAAGACGATCCTCCACGCCGAAGCCGCCGCGGCACAGGCCGAGCAACGCCTGAGTGAGTTCGGGCAAGCTGTCGCTTCCGGCCGCGACAACAGCAGGACGGCGAACTCGTCACCGGACACCCGCGCAAAGGCTGCTCCGATCAACGGGCGGTGTTCGGTTGTTTTCCTGATGCTACCCGAGGACGCGGCGAGCTCTGCAGCCAGGGTGCCAACAGCTTCGTCGACAGCGGGATGAACAGGTAAGTCATCAGCGGCGTCAGGGCCAGGGTGCTGAGCAGTATCCGTACCGCCAGACTCAGCTCGCCGAGCATGCCGCCAAAGATCATGTTGAACAGCAGCGAGACCGGAAAGAATGCCAGCCAGATCGCCACGCTCTGCTTCCAGCGTGGTGGCGGTGGGCTGTCAGTGCCGCCAAACCAGGCATCGGTGCCTTGGGCGCGTTGCTCGTGGGGTTGACCGAAGAGCTCGCCGCCGCGCTGCAGCCACGCTCGACGCGATGCGGAATACTCCCAGGAATCGAGTGTCTGCTCATCGGCGAAGCGGAAGACGATCTGAAATTCATCGTCGCCAGACGCAGGCGCCAGCACACCGGAGCCGAGATAGCCGGGAAAGTCCGCGGCCAGCTGTTCGCCCTCGTGCAGCCAGGCGAGGAGGTCGTGGTAGCGGCCATCGCGCACACGGCGGGCCACCATCAGGGTGACGGGTTGCGCAGACATTGTGTATCTCCAGCATCAGGCCGGTCACCCGGATAGGGCATTCGGCAAACGCAGCGCCGGGGTGGTGGGCTGCGGAACTGTTCACGCAAGGATCATGCCTTGGTAACCAGGCCTCGCCAGACCCGGTAAGGTCGGCGCAACCAGAGAACGACCTGCACTATACGCTGGTTTTCTGCACTTGAACGAGGCGCACCCTTTCCTCAACGGTGCATTACGGCTGCCCCCGAGGCTGTCCCTTGTACAGGGAGGCAAGTCGCATCGATGGGCAGGCAGCCAAGCCGTAGCAACTGAAATCATCCCAGGCAAACCCCGGTCAGTTGAAGCACGTCGCGTGATTGCTATCGCAGCCGATTCCCAAACGCCGCAAGTGCGGCTTCGCCGACCACGTCCTCAGCCAACAGGGGGAGCTGCTGCAAAGGCAGTTCCGGCAGCACCTGATGCAGTGTTTCAAGATGACGCTGTTCATGGGCGTGGCGTTCGGCGAGGAATGGACCGGCGTCGGCGGGGGAGCGTTTGTTCACGATCAGCCCGGCCACATCGATGCCGCTGCGTAGCAGCCGTGCATGCAGCTCGATGGTTTCCAGCACCGGTAGCCGCTCGGCGGCAAGCACGATGACGAAGGCACAGCGGTCGCGGTCCTGAATCAGGTCACGCAGCTGGCTGAAGCGCTCGCGGCGGCGGTAGAGCATCTGACGCACGCGCTGTTGGCGATCCTCGCCGTCGCCTGTTTCTCGACCGAGCACGCTTTCGCCCAGACCGCTATCGTCCCTGCCGAAATTGCGCAGTACATCGCCGAAGCGTCTGCTGCGTTCCTGTCGTTGTAGCAGCCCTTCGGTCCAGGCTGTCATCATTTCCGGCAGCGCCATCAGGCGCGAAGTGTGGCCGGACGGCGCGGTGTCGAAGACCAGCAGGTCGTAGTCGTCCAGCCCCTGGATAACAGTATCTGCGATGCGTTCGAGCAATGCGGCTTCGTGCATGCCGGGTGCGTCGCGGGAGAGCGACATGTGTTTGTCGACCTCGCCGGCCAGGTGCGGCGGCATCAGCCGGCGCAGGGCGCTGCCGACTTCGTCGAGGTGACGACGTACCGTTTCGTCGGGGTCCAGCTCCAGCCCGTCGAGCCCGGCTGCCAGGCGCACGACGCTGGAGCCAATGGAGCGGTTCCACAGGTGCCCGAGGTTGTGCGCCGGATCGGTGGAGACCAGCAGCACACGCCGCCCGGCCCGCGCTTGCTGGAGTGCCGTGGCGGCAGCGACAGTGGTCTTGCCGACACCACCCTTGCCGCCGATGAACAGCACCCGGCGCTTGGCGGCCAGTTCTAGCAACATCCGATATGGTCCAGCGGCGAATGCTCCATGCCCATGCGCAGGTGCCAGTCATGAAAGCGCTCGTAGAGTTCCGGCATCAGCTCCAGGGTGTACCAGGCGGCCGGGTTGGGTACGCCCAACGCTTCGGAGAACACCAGCAGCATGAACAGGTCATCCTCGTCGCGCCTGGCACGGGCAAAGGTGCGTCGGTAGGGCGCGACGTAGAACTCGCGCAGGCCATCGGCGAGACGCTCGAATAAGGAGGGGCGCTGGGTCACGGCAGCGGCTCATTGGTGGTCATGTCGGCTGCCGGGTCACGGCCTTTGCGCATGGCAATCACCGCTTCCAGCGTGACCCACAGCGCAGCGACCAGGATCACCACGTCCATGCCCAACAGCAGCCAGTTCTCGGCGCGGTAGAACTGGCCCATCTGCACCAGAAGCGCATAGATCGACATCGCCAGCAGGAAAACCAGCGGCACCAGGGTGTAGATTGCCGGACGGCCCTGCTTGATCAGCAATACGGTGATGATCGACAGCGTCAGCCCTGCCAGAAGTTGGTTGGTGGTGCCGAACAGCGGCCAGATCGCCATGCCGCCGCTGCCTTCGGAGCCGGCGCCGAAGGCCAGTGCCATGCACACGCCGACGGCAACCAGGGTGCCGACCAGGGTGTTGACCTTCACCCCGGCCAGCTCACCGGCCTCCTGAATCACGAAGCGCTGCAGACGCAGGCCGGTGTCCATGGTGGTGCCGGCAAAGAGTATCGCCATCACCGCGAGAATGGTGGCGCCGAGCTCCGCCGGCAGACCCAGGCCATTGGCGAGCAAAGTGCCGCCGCCCTGGACGAAAGCATTCACGCCGCCCTGACCGAACGCGGTGTAGACCTGCTGCCAGTCGAGCAAGGTGGCAAAACCGGCGGTGCAGCAGATGATGGCGGCGAGCGACAGCATGCCTTCGCCCACTGCGCCGAAATAGCCGACGAAGCGGGCATCGGTTTCCTTGTCCAGCTGTTTCGATGTTGTACCGGAGGCAACCAGCCCGTGGAAGCCGGAGATCGCGCCGCACGCGATGGTCACGAACAAGAGCGGCACGATGCTCGGGCTGTCGGCCGGTAATTCGACATTGTAGGCAGGAGCGACCAGCTCCGGCGCACCAAACAACACGGCCAGGTAGAGCAAGCCGAGCCCGACGAACAGTTGCAGCCCGTTGATGTAGTCGCGCGGCTGAAGCAGCACCCATACCGGGAGGAGCGAGGCAATCGCGGCGTAGGCGAATAGCAGCAGGATCCAGAACGACTTGGCGCTCAGCCCGAGAACGGTGTCCGGCAGCGTGACGGGGTAGGCGCTGCCCAAGAGGATCAGGAGGTAAAGCACGATCACGCCGCCCAGCGACGGCCACAGCAGCTTGACGTTGTAACGGTAGATCAGCTGGCCAATCACCAGCGCGACGACGATGGCGCCCCAAACCGGGATCACCGAGGTCGGCGTCGAGACCAGCAGGTTGGAGATCACCGCAGCAAAGGCGCCGTTGACCATCAGCAGCACCAGGAAGATCACGACGAGAAACAGGCTGCGCCCGCGCGAACCGATCAACCGGCCGCTAAGCATGCCCACCGACTGCCCCCTGTTGCGGACGCTAGCCCAGAGGGCGCCGAAGTCATGGATGCCCGCAAAGAAGATCGTCCCTAGCACGACCCAGAGAAACGCTGGCGCCCAACCCCAGATCACCGCTATGGCCGGGCCGACGATGGGCGCCGCGCCCGCGACGGACGTGAAGTGGTGACCCCAGAGGACGAACTTGTTGGTCGGCACATAATCGACACCATCACGCATGGTGTGGGCCGGCGTGCGGTAGTTCGGATCGAGGCGGTAGATCTTTTCGGCGATGAACTTCGAGTAGAACAGATACCCCAGCGACATCGCCGCCAGCCCCACAATCATCAACGCAATCGCACTCATCTGAAGGCTCCTCGATCGCGTGCCGAGACAGGCATCACGCAGGCTTGGGCTGCTGCCCGGAGAATCCATGCCACCCGCGCGGGTAGCGGTGAGAGGGGCAATGTAGCAGACGGCCAGCACTACGTCCATGCCACCTGCGCGGGTAGCGGTTTGTTGATGTCGGCGGTACCGACGTTGGTGATTCGAGCGGTCGCGGCCGAAAAGGTTTCGCCCCAGCGCTCAAGGACGGCCGTTGCGCCCTCGCCGATTACGTGCCGGCACCGGTGGTACGCCAGGCGCTGGAAGTGGCAACTCGAAACGGCATTCAGGCGGTGCTCGACCCGTCCTTCCCTGACCGGGTGGAGCAGGCGCTGTTGCGGGTTGCATCGTGCCGGCCAGCGGTCGGCTGATCATCGAGAAGTGCGCGGTGGTGCTGGTCAACGAGTAACGACCCGCGAGCGACGGGGATGCGCGTGTCAAGGCACAGCGACAGTTACCATCCGCCAACTATGAGCAATTGGAACAGGCGAGCAGCGAAGCCTGGCAAAGGCTGTGGCAGGGGCTCGCGCTCACTGCGGACGATCCGCAGCTGCAGCATGGGCTGAATTTTCATGCCTTTCACCTGCTGCAAACCGTGTCGCCACTCAGCGTTGGGCGGAACCTTGGCTTTCCGCCTCGGGGTTGGATGGAAAGCTACTACGGCCAGGTGTTCTGGGACGAACTGTTCGCCTATCCGATCCTCACGACTCATTGCCCGAACTCGCCAGAAGCCGGCTCGACTACCGTTATGCGCGCCTCGACAAGGCGCGCGAACGGGCCCGTCGCGCTGTGGGCTGCAGGGGCGCCATGTTCCCCTGGCGCAGCGCACGCCCGGGCGAGGAAGAGACGCCGCCGTGGCAGTGCAACCCGATGTCCGGTCGCTGGATGGCCGACCACACCCGCCTGCAGCGGTATATCGGCTCCGCCGTGGCCTATGATGCCTGGCAGCTGTATCTGGCCGCCGCTGACAAGGCATTGCTGGCCGGGCCGGTCGGTGAGTTGGTCATCGAAGTGGCTTGTTTCTGGGCCAGCCTGGCGCAGTTCGATGCGTCGCGGCAGCGCTACCTGATCTGCGGTGTGATCGGCCCTGACGAATATCACAACAGCTACCCGGACGCGGCCGAGCCGGGGTTGAACAACAACGCTTACACCAATCTGATGGGGCCTGTACGCTCGACCTCGCACCTGCTACCCCGCCAGACACTGCAGCAGCTCCTCGAGTGCCTGGGTTATCGCCATGACACCGCGTGCACACGCCACACCATCGCCTATCACCTCGCCCGCATCACCCATGAGTCGAGTTTGTCCAAGGTCGTCTGCGCCGGTGCGCTGGCGGGTATCGACAGCAAGGCGTCCTGGACCTACTACCAGCAGGCCCCTGGTCATCGATCTGGGTTTGCCAGGCAACAGTGGCACCCATGAAGGCATCCATCTCGGCGCCATGTGCGGCTCGCTCGACGTGTTGCAGCGACATTACCTCGGGGTTCGTCTGGAGCTTGATGGCCTGTACATCTTTCCCTCGCCACCGCCGCAGTTGCAGCAGATAGCGCTGTCACTGGTGTTCCGGCAGGCACGCCTGCATCTGCGGCTGGCTGACGGCTCGCTGTGGGTTCGCGCCGCCGATGAAAACCCGGGTTCGGTGCCGCTGCACTATGCTCAAGGCAGGTGCCAGCTGGGGCCTGGCAAGTGGCTCGAGATCGCCTTCCCGTCGCCGCAGGATCACTCGGCAACGCATTGAAACAAGCTAGCACGTCGATCCAGCGGAACGTCCGGACCAGAGTCCGGTGCATAACACAACGTGCCAGACAAGGCGACGCCGTGATGAGATCGGACGCGCTCGCCGATGGCTGGATGGGCTGGGTGATGATCTACGCGTGCAGCGGTCACCAGCGTAAGCGTCC
>NZ_JAMOIE010000131.1 GCF_024448935.1 Stutzerimonas stutzeri | reverse complement strand
TTGCAGCTTCAGCCCAAGTCCCGATGCAGCTGGTCGCGGTTGGCCAGCGTCGGGAACAGCTTCATCCAGGCGCCGGTGATCAGCAGCGTGCCGACGCCGCCGATCACCACCGCCGGCACGGTGCCGAACCAGTGAGCCGTCAGCCCTGACTCGAATTCACCGAGCTGGTTGGACGCGCCAATGAATAGCCCGTTGACCGCACTCACCCGGCCGCGCATCGCGTCCGGCGTTTCCAGCTGCACGAAGGCGCCGCGGATCACCATGCTGATCATGTCCGCCGCGCCCAGCACCACCAGCACACCCATCGAAAGCCAGAATGACGTGGACAGGCCGAAGGCGATGGTGGCCAGGCCGAACACCCCGACAGCGGCGAACATGACCCGCCCGACCCGCTTGTTGATGGGATAGCGCGCAAGCCACAGCGACATCAGCAGCGCACCCACTGCCGGTGCCGAGCGCAACAGCCCTAGGCCCCAGGGGCCGGTGAGCAGGATGTCCTTGGCGAACACCGGAAGCAGCGCCGTGGCGCCACCGAGCAGCACGGCAAACATATCCAGGGAAATGGCGCCGAGAATGTCCGGCCGGCTGCGGATGAAGCGCATGCCCGCGAGCAGGTTGTCCATCGCCGGGCCGGTTTGCCTGGGCGGCGCCGGGCGTTTCGGCAGGCTCAGCATCAGGCTGCAGGCAAGGGCGAACAGCAGCGCCACCGGGCCATAGACCCACAGCGGGCCGATGGCGAACAGCAGCCCACCGAGTGCCGGTGCGACGATGGTGGCGGTCTGCATGGCCGACGACGACGCCGCTACGGCTGCCGGAAATAGTTGCGTGGGCACCAGGCTCGGCAACAGCGCCTGGGTCGCCGGCCCCTCGAACGCCCGCGCCGTGCCCAACATGAACGCAAGGACAAAGATCATTTCGCGCGTCACGCCCAGCCCACCAGCGCCAACCACCAGCGACAGGGCGATCAACCCTTGCAAGCCCTGACACAACGCGGCCACACGACGCCGATCGAAGCGGTCAGCAACATGGCCGGTCCAGAGAATGAACAGCAGGCGAGGGAAGAATTCGGCCAGGCCCACCAGCCCGAGATCGAGCACGCTGCCGGTCAGCTCGTACATGTGCCAGCCGATGGCAACGGCGAGCATCTGGAAACCGCTGGCGGTGAACACGCGGGCGAACCAGAACTTGATGAAGGGGCGTTGGTGACGCAGCAACAGCTTGGCGTGTGTGGACATCAGGTCGAGGTGCAAGGTGGGCAGTGGGCCAGATTAGCATTCAGCCCCGGTGGCGCTGTGAGGCAACTGCCTGCAGAAAGCCGAACGGAGTGGGCGCGCGGCGTGTTGCTTTGGCCCGCCAGCAGTCGAGACATGGTGCTCTGGTGGGCTGAAGCCCACCCTACGTAGAAGGATATGCGTTGGCTTTTCCCCGTAGGGTGGGCTTTAGCCCACGGTGGAGGCGTGTTGGTATCTGTTGCGGGCTGGATTCACCATGCGTACGCGATCAGGCGTCGGGCTTCATTCAGGCAACAACCCGCGCTCTGCAAACACCGCCTTGGCGGTCGCCATGCCGTTCAATGCTGCAGGAAAGCCGGCATAAACCGCCATCTGAATAATTACTTCGACGATTTGCTCCGGCGTGCAACCGACGTTCAGCGCGCCGTGGATATGCACCGCTAATTGCGGCTGGCAATGCCCGAGCGCGGTTAGCGCCGCCACCGTGGCGAGCTCACGTTGCGGCAGGTCGAGGCCGGGACGCTGGTAGATGTCGCCGAAGGGAAACTCGATGACGTAACGCGCCAGGTCCGGGGCGATGGCCTGCAGGCTGTCGATGACCTTGCGGCCGGCCTCGCCGTCGATCTCGTCGAGCTTGGCCAGGCCTCTGGTGTAGCGGGTCGATGCAGACATGGGATGTTCCTCTGGAGTGGGTAGAGGGAAAGCCTGCAGGTTGGAGTGGACTCCAGGTCAAGCCATTGTTTGCTGGCGATACAGCTCGATCTTCGTCTGCAGCGCGTCGAGGTGTTCCTGGTCCCGCTGCAGCCGCGCCTGCAGCGTGGCGGCATGCGCTTCGAGCAGGGCCTGGCGCGCAGCGAGGGTCGCCTCACCCTGTTCGCGCAAATCGGCATAGCGGGTGATGTCCTCCAGCGCCATCCCGGTGTCCTTCAGACGCAGGATGAACGCCACCCATTCCAGATCACCCGGGCCGTAGACGCGAAAGCCACTGGCGTCACGGGCCACGTGGCGCAGCAGGCCGATCTTCTCGTAATAGCGCAGGGTGTCGGCGGAAAGGCCGGTTCGCGTGGCGAACTGCCGGATGCTCAGCCGAACCGGCGCCTCGCTCACGGCTTGATCGCCCGCAGGATGACGAACTTGGGCGTCGCCGCGACCTGCTCGACCTTGCCGAACAGGCGCTTGAGCTTGAGGTGGTAGCCGAGGTGGCGGTTGCCGACGATCCACAGCTCGCCGCCCTTGGCCAGCGCCGTCTTGGCCTGGGTGAACATTCGCCAGGCGAGAAAATCACCCACCACCTGCTGCTGATGGAAGGGCGGATTGCACAGCACCAGGTCCAGCGAGTCCATTGGCAGCTCGGCAAGCCCGTCACCGGCACGGATATCGACCGGGCGTTCGCCGAGGATCGCCTGCCAGTTCTCCCGTGCCGACTGCACTGCCATGTAGCTCTCATCCACCAGTGTCATCTGTGCCTGGGGGTTGCTTAGCGCGTAAACGATGCCGAGCACGCCATTGCCGCAGCCCAGGTCCGCCACGCGCAGGTTGCCGAGCGCCTTGGGTAGGTGCGGCAGGAAGACTCGGGTGCCGATGTCGAGGTCTTCCCGGCAGAACAGGTTGGCGTGATTGATCAGTTCGATGCCTGGCTGATCCAGGCGGTAGCGGGTCGGGTAGGGCGACCGCGGTGCCGGCTTTTCGCTCGGAGTCGTGGTCAGCAGACGCGCTTTCTTCACCGCCAGCGAGGCCTGCACCGTGCCGATGTACTTCTCCAGCAGATCGCCCGCCGCACGCGGCAGGTGCTTGAGCATCGCGGCGGCGATCACCTGGGCACCCGGCGCCAGCTGGCCATGCAGGCGGATCAGCTGTTCCTCCAGCAGGGCGAGGGTCTTGGGCACCCGAATCAGCACCCGGTCGAACGGGCCTTGCGCCACCTCGCTGGCTGGCACGAAGGTCACCGCGTCAGCCCGCATGGCGTTGCGTTGCAGGTTTTTTTCCAGCGCCACATGTGCCAGATGGGAGTCGCCACTGCTGGTGACCTGCGCCTGCTTCGCCAATGAACAGGCCAGGGCGCCAAAACTGTCGTTGAGGATCAGGACCCGCGTCGTCGCAGCCAAGCCTTGCGCGTGCAGCTGCGCCAACAGGTACTCATCCGCCGCATCGAACGCCTGCAAGGGTTCGTTGGGCTGTTCCGGCTGGCGGATCAGATCGAGGCGTGCGTAAGGGGTTTCGAGAATAGGCATAAGAACTGGCGGTGTTTGTGAGCGTCGGAAAGGAGTATCAAGGGGACAGTCAGTGGAAAACTATCCCCGAATCCGCAGTTGTCCGCGAAGGGAGCGAAGTATGACCGTCAGCGAAGAGAAGTTCACCCGCCAGCGTCTGCTCGAGGTGCAGACGTTGACGCCCAGCCTGTTCACCTTGCGCACCAGCCGCGATCCCGGCTTCAGGTTCACCGCCGGCCAGTTCGCCCGCCTCGGCGTGCGCAAACCCAGCGGCAGCATCGTCTGGCGCGCTTATTCGATGGTCTCGGCGCCCCATGACGAGTTTCTCGATTTCTTCTCCATCGTGGTGCCGGATGGTGAATTCACCAGCGAACTGAGCCGCCTCGCGCCCGGCGACGAGCTGCTGATCGATAAGCAGGCGTTCGGCTTCCTCACCCTTGATCGCTTCATCGATGGTCGGGATCTCTGGCTGCTGGGCACCGGGACCGGCATCGCGCCGTTTCTCTCGATCCTGCAGGATTTCGAGGTCTGGCAGCGCTTCGAGCGGATCATCCTCGTCTACAGCGCGCGCACCGCATCCGAATTGGCCTATCAGGACCTGATCCGCGAGCTGCCGCAACGCGATTATCTGGAAGGCCTCGGCTCGAAGCTGACCTACCTGCCCGTGGTGACGCGCGAACAGATGCCGGGCGCGCTGCACGGTCGTGTCACCACGCTGATCGAGAACGGCGAGCTGGAGCGCGCGGCGGATCTGCAGCTGGAACCCGAGCACTCGCGGATCATGCTTTGCGGCAATCCGCAGATGATCGAGGATACGCGCACTCTGCTCAAGGCCCGCGACCTCAATCTGAGCCTGACCCGGCGACCTGGGCAGGTCGCGGTGGAGAATTACTGGTAACGCGGCGTTGGAGAGGACTTGATAAGGACTGGCTATCAGGCCGGCCCCCGCGCGGATCGTCGAGTCGATCTTGGAACGCTTGCCGGGCGGCGGGCCGCGAACTGACCCGCCGCAGGCCCAGTCCGCCAATTCGTAGCGGTCACGGCCGTTGCGCTTGGCCCGCAGCAGTGCCACGTCGGCGCGGTTGATGGCGCTCGAATAGTTGCCATCGGCACTTGGCTGCGCCATGCCCAGGCTCCCCGTGACCGACAACGAGTCGCCATCGACCCGCGCTCTGACCTTCCCTTGCGATTGCTGCCGGCCTGACATCCAGGTGTGGTGCCAGGCGTCGAAAAAGCGCGATTATCCGCTATTGGGCCATTGGCCACCAGAGGCGGCTCGTCACACGAAACGGAGCCTTTCGGCTCCGTGGTCGATGCTACTGAGCCAGCTTCTTGTATTTCACCCGATGCGGCTGGGAGGCGGCATCGCCGAGGCGTTTCTTGCGATCGGCTTCGTATTCGGTGTAGTTGCCTTCGAAGAACACGATGCTGCCGTCATCCTCATAGGAAAGGATGTGGGTGGCGACGCGGTCGAGGAACCAGCGATCGTGGGAGATCACGATGGCGGCGCCGGGGAAATCCAGCAGCGCTTCTTCGAGTGAACGCAAGGTTTCCACGTCGAGGTCGTTGGAGGGTTCGTCGAGCAGCAGGACGTTGGCGCCTTCTTTCAGCGTCAGCGCCAGGTGCAAGCGACCGCGCTCACCGCCGGACAGATCCTTGACGAACTTCTGCTGGTCACCGCCCTTGAAGTTGAAGCGCCCCACGTAGGTGCGCGAGGGGACTTCGTAGTTGCCGATGCGGATCATGTCGGCGCCGTCGGACACGGCTTCCCACACGGTCTTGCTGCCGTCGAGATCTTCGCGGCTCTGATCGACACAGGCCACCTGCACGGTGTCGCCAATTTCGATGCTGCCCGAGTCCGGCTGTTCCTTGCCCATGATCATGCGGAACAGCGTCGACTTGCCTGCGCCGTTGCCGCCGATCACGCCGACGATGGCGCCCTTGGGCATGCTGAACGACAGGTTGTCGATCAGGACGCGGTCGCCGTAGCCCTTGCTCACGTTGTGGAAGTCGATGACCTTGTCGCCCAGGCGCGCACCGGCCGGAATGTAGATCTCGTTGGTTTCGCTGCGCTTCTGGAATTCCTGTGACTGCAATTCCTCGAAGCGTTGCAGGCGGGCTTTGGACTTGGCCTGGCGAGCCTTGGCGCCTTTACGCACCCACTCCAGTTCTTCCTTCATGGCCTTTTCATGGGCCGATTGCTGCTTGGATTCCTGCGCCAGGCGGTTGGATTTGGCTTCCAGCCAGCCGGAGTAGTTGCCCTCGTAGGGAATGCCCTGGCCACGGTCGAGCTCGAGGATCCAGCCGGCGACGTTGTCGAGGAAGTAGCGATCGTGAGTGATCGCGACGACGGTGCCGGTGAAGTCATGGAGGAAGTGTTCCAGCCAGGCCACCGAGTCGGCGTCCAGGTGGTTGGTCGGTTCGTCCAGCAGCAGCATGTCGGGGGCCGAGAGCAACAGGCGACAGAGTGCCACGCGGCGCTTTTCGCCGCCGGACAGGTGCTCGACCTTGGCGTCCCATGGCGGCAGGCGCAGGGCGTCGGCGGCGACTTCCAGCTGGCGCTCGAGGTTGTGGCCGTCGCTGGCCTGCAGGATCGCTTCGAGCTTGGCTTGCTCGGCGGCCAGCTTGTCGAAATCGGCATCCGGCTCAGCGTAGGCGGCGTAGACTTCGTCCAGCCGCGCCTGGGCATCCTTGATGCTGCTGACGGCTTCTTCCACGACTTCGCGAACCGTCTTGTTCGGGTCGAGCTCCGGCTCCTGCGGCAGGTAGCCGACATTCAGCTCGGGCATCGCCCGCGCTTCGCCGTCGAACTCTTTATCGACCCCGGCCATGATCTTCAGCAGGGTGGACTTGCCCGAACCGTTGAGACCCAGTACGCCGATCTTGGCGCCGGGGAAGAAGGACAGGGAAATGTTCTTGAGGATTTCACGCTTCGGTGGAACGACTTTGCTCAGCCGGTGCATGGTGTAGACATATTGAGCCATGGAGACGAGTGCCCGTGACGAGGAAAAAGTGAGGCGAATCCCGCCGCTCTGGGCGGGTCGAACCGAACTCGCAAAGCTACCGGAATGCATCTGGCAGGGCAAACCGGGGTGCTGACTCGATGCTGGCGTTTTGCTGGCTCTCAGGGCATCCTTGATGCTGTTCGGGCGCTGGTCCGATGCCGCGCTCGCCGCAACGCCACAAAGGACTTAATCGTTTGGTCGATCAACATCCTTCCCCATCAGCGTCAGCCCGCCTCGACAGGCTCGTCCGCGGGATTGCCGTCACCTGTGCGCGCCTTCTTGTGCCGCTGCGCCTGCATGCTCGTTGGCAACTGTTGCGCTATTCGGCGACGGCGCTCGGGGCGATCGAAGAGCGGATTCTGATCAGCGACTTCAGTGGCCGTCTGCAATTTCTCAACCACCAGGCCGAGACAATGTTCGGCCTGAGCAGCCGCGAGGCTCCACGTTATCGTCTGCAGGAGTTGCTGCCGAATCTGGATCCCATGGCGTTCGACGCGGCCAATTCGATGGTTGACCTGTGCCTTGAGGCCGTGCAATTGCTCCAGGAGGGAGAGAGCCGTCTCTTTTCGGTCACGCGGCGGGCTTTGCGCCTGGCGGGTGAGCTGGAGCCGTCCGGTTTTGTCTGGGTCATGCGCGATATCACCCGTGAGCGGGCGGCGCAGACGGCACTGGTCGAGCGTGAGCGGTTCTGGTCGGAGGTGCTGCGCGCCGTGCCGGACACGCTTTACGTGCAGGATCTGGAGGCCGGCAAGCTGCTGTTCAGCAACAGCAACCTGGCGGCGCGGCTGGGCTACAGCGAAGAAGAGCGCGGCGACGACAGCAACCTGTTCTGGCGGCGCATCAGCCACCCGGACGATCAGGAGTACATCTGGCGGCTGCTGGCCCTGCGCGGTTCGATGATTGACGGCGTCGTTCAGGAATCGTTACTGCGCTGGCGCCACCGTAACGGTAAATGGCATTGGTTCTGCGTGACTGAACAGGTCCTGACGCGCAATCGGCAGGGGAAGGTGCAGCGCTTGATTGGCGTGGCCCGGGATGTCACTGCGAACATGGAATACAGCCATTCCCTGCGTGATAGCGAACGCCGCTACCGGATGCTCGCCGGCAGCCTGCGCGATGTGGTCTTCACCACCGACAGTTCGCTGCGCATCGACTACATCAGTCCTTCGGTGCACACCGTGCTTGGCTACAGCCCGGAGTGGGCGGCGCAGCATGGCCTGGAGCGAGTGGTGACCAAGCCGCGCCAGGCGGCGCGCTTCTATGAGCTGATGAGGCGGGTGCGCGATGCTTCGGCCAGCCCGGTTGAACTGGCCAAGCTGGGGCAGACCTTGCAGGCGCAAACCCTGTATTTCGACTGTCTCGCGGCCGATGGCCGGTCGGTGGCGATCGAGCTGCGGATGATGCTGATCTCCGACGAGAACAACCGGTTCGATGGGACCCTGTGCATTGGCCGGGATGTCAGCGAACAGCGCCAGGCCGAGACGGCATTGCGCCGCGCGGCGACCGTGTTCGACCATTCCACGGTGGCCATCGTCGTCACCGATCCCGCCGGCAAGATCGTCCAGGTCAATGCGGCATTCGTCCGGATCACCGGCTACAGCGTCGACGAGATCAGGGGCGAGCTGCCGAGGGTGCTCAGCGCCGACCGTCAGCAGGCCAATCAGATGGACTATGTGCACAGCCAGGTCCTGCAGGCCGGCAGCTGGGAAGGGGAGTTCTGGCTCAAGCGCAAGGATGGCGAGACTTACCCATGCTGGATCGGCATTACCGCCGTTCGCGACGATGAGCATGAGCTGGTGAGCCATGTCTGCTTTTTCAGCGACATGAGTGAGCGCAAGGCCAGCGAAAAACGTATCCACCGGCTGGCCTATTACGACGGGCTGACCCAGTTGCCCAATCGCACACTGTTTCAGGACCGTCTGCACAGCAGCCTGCAACTGGCCGCCCGGCGCCGTGGCTGGGTGGTGCTGATGTTTCTCGATCTGGATCGCTTCAAGCCCATCAACGATTCGCTCGGTCACGCGGCCGGTGACCGCCTGCTCAAGGATGTCGCCGTGCGCCTGGCTTCGTGCGTTGATGAAGACGACACGGTGGCGCGCATGGGCGGCGATGAGTTCACCTTTCTGTTGCGCCCCGGTGGTGATCGCGACGAGGCGCTGAGCCGGGCAATCCATGTGGCTGAACGGGTCCTGGGCAGTCTCGCCGAACCGTTCGTGCTGTCTGGCCGAGAGTTCTTTGTCACCGCCAGCATTGGCATCGCGCTGAGCCCACAGGATGGCAAGGACATCAGCCAGCTGATGAAAAATGCCGACACCGCGATGTACCACGCCAAGGAGCGCGGCAAGAACAATTTCCAGTTCTACCAGGCCGAGATGAATGCCAGCGCACTGGAGCGCCTGGAGCTGGAAGGCGATCTGCGCCACGCCCTCGAACAGCAACAGTTCGTGCTCCACTACCAGCCGCAGTACCTCGCCGACGGCCACACGCTGACCGGTGTCGAGGCATTGCTGCGCTGGCGGCACCCGTCCCGTGGTCTGGTGTCGCCCGGCGAGTTCATCCCGGCGCTGGAGGAACTGGGGCTGATCGTCGAGGTGGGCGAATGGGTCATCGGTGAAGCCTGCCGGCAGATCGGGAACTGGGCGCAGGAGGGCCTGGTGGTACCGAAGGTTTCGGTGAACCTTTCGGCCCGCCAGTTCGCTGATGGCCGGCTGGGTCAGCGCATCGCCGGGATTCTCGCGTTCAGCAACATTGCACCGAGCCGGCTGGAGCTGGAGCTGACCGAGAGCATCCTGATGCAGGATGTGGCTGAGGCGATGCGAACCCTCGATTCGCTCAAGCGGCTCGGCCTTTCGATCGCCATCGACGATTTCGGCACCGGTTACTCGTCGCTGAACTACCTCAAGCAATTCCCCATCGATGTGCTGAAAATCGACCGCAGTTTCGTCGATGGTCTGCCCGCAGGCGAGCAGGATGGGCAAATAGCCCGAGCGATCATTGCCATGGCGCACAGCCTCAGTCTGTCGGTGATCGCCGAGGGCGTCGAAACCCAGGCGCAGCTGGATTTCCTCAGCGAGCATGGCTGCGACGAGGTGCAGGGTTTCTATCTCGGCCTGCCGATGCCGGCAGACCAGCTGGGAAAGAGAGTTCCAAGCTGCAAGCTTTAAGCGGCAAGCCGGGGCCGGAGCTGGCATTGACCTAGGCCGGCGGGGCACCATGCTGACGCGC
>NZ_JAMOIE010000130.1 GCF_024448935.1 Stutzerimonas stutzeri | reverse complement strand
TTATTGGTGTGGCTCGATGGTACGACTGGAAGCTGGGCAAGTTTTCCGACCGGGACCTGGCCAAACTGGTCGGCACCAGCGAGGGCAGCATACGCCGCCGACGTGTTCAGTTCGGAATCGAGGTTTACTCGGTCGCGGTGGCCATCGCCCCTTACCAGCACCTGCTGGGCGTGGAGTCGGACAGGTCTGTCTCGGCCAAATGTGGTGTATCGGTGAAGAGTGTCAAAGCTTACCGCGAGTCCCAGGGCATCAAGCCCAGGTCCAAGGCCACACGGCGCATTCAGCGCCTTCCGCTCGATCATCCCGTCAGGCCGTACAAGAGCGCGCTGGGCCTGGTTCCCGATGAGGACATTGCCCAGGCCTCGGGCGTGGCCGTAGAAGTCGTGCAGGCGCTGCGCGAGGCGTTCGGCCTGGATGCTGTGGCGCCCTCCCCTGACCTGGCCAAGCCGGCGCCTGTCGAGGACTACCACGGCCCCGGACTCGGTTACGAATCGCTCCTGGGCACCATGTCTGCCGCCAAGATCAGCCGCGAAGTGGGCGTGCCCATTGGGGTTGTGGAAGCTCGCCAGCAGTACCTGGGCATTGCACCCTATCGCCGGGTGTCGCGTGCGGAGCGGTACGCGCACTTGTTCGGCCTGGTCCCGAATAACGTGCTGGCCAAACTCGCAGGCGTGTCGCATGAGCGCATCGCAGACATGCGCCGGTCGAGAGGCGTCTAGCGGGCAGCAAAAAGGGGCCGAAGCCCCTTTGCTGATTACAGACCGAATGCCCTGCCCTTTTCTTTGGGCTGTTTGGTCGGCAACTGCTGGCCTTGCTGCTGCTTCTGCGCGGCATCCTTCTGTTTGCCGGCCTGGTCGTGGCCTTTGCGCTCGAGCGCGTGCCGCTGGAGCTGCTTGATATCCAGGGCGCCGGCCTTGGCGTTCAAGCGGCTGATCGCGGCCCCCAGCTTCTGCCGGTTATCGGTGAAGATTTCCGCCGCATGCCGTGCGCGGCTGATCGCCACGTAGTACACGTCCTTGGCGGTCGTGCGCGACTGGGTTTCTAGGTTGATGAGCACCTTGTCGCAGGTGAGGCCCTGGGCGCTGTGAACGGTCGAGGCATAGGCCAGGCCGACGAACATAGCCGACGCGGTGTCCAGCTCGACCTGGCGGCCCTTGTCACCTTCGAGCACCACGCGGTCGCTGTGGATCTCCTTCACCACGAATCGGTCGCCGTTGGCCAAGTCCTTTTCGGCGTCGTTTCGGGTGATTTTCACCTGATCGCCAGGGGCCAGCTCTGTTCTTTCGACGCTGTAAACCGAAAGCTTGGTGCAACGAGCTGGGGTGAATTGCAGCGTCTCGCCTTCCGGCCCGCGCACCGTGAGTTTGTTGCCGGGGCCGGTGTCGAGTACCACGTATTGCACGCCCCGTTGCAGCCCGTTCTTGTAATCGACCTCGGGCACGACAATGCTGCCCTTGCCGTAGTATTTGCTGTGTCGGCGCTCGGCCTGGGTCGTGTCCAGGCGATTGAGCAATGGATACTCCGCGCCCTGCCCTTTCAGGCCCAGCGCCTCCCGCACGCCTTCGTTGATCTCGATCCGACTGGCGTTGGTACCGGTGATAATCAGAGCCTGGTCACGCTCGGCCTTTGGCATCGAGGCGTATGCGTCGACAATCGCCTGGTAGCGTGCCCCGTCCTCCTTGATCTCGTGTATCTCGTTCACCAGCGGCAGCGATTGCTTGGCCTTGCCCTCGGCGGCTAGCTTCACCGCCTCCAGCAATTGCGGGTCTTTCTGCCGCTGAATGTCGGTGAGCCTTGACGTTTCCATACCGGCTTTCATCAACTGCTCGAATGGCTTGCCGGCCTCGATGGCTTTGGTTTGTGACACGTCGCCCAGGAAGACAACGCGGGCGCCGGCAGCCTCGATGGTTTTCATGGCTTCGTGCATCTGCCGCGCAGGAATCACGCCGGCCTCGTCGATGAACACGACGGTGTTGCTGTCGATCTTCTTGTCGCGGGCCTTGAGGAACGATTGCAGCGTGCGTGCTTCCAGGCCCTCGGCCTGGAGCGCTTTCACCTGGCTACCATAGGGCGCCAGGCTGGTGACACGGTATCCGTTCGCTTCCAGCAGATCCTTGGCCGCAACAGTCATGTAGCTTTTGCCGACGCCGGCAAAGCCCTGGACGCCGATGAACTGGTTTTGTGTGCGAGCGATCCGCATCACCGAGGCCTGCTGTTCTGCCTTCAAGCCCCGATCGGCAAGGAAGGCTTCGGCGGCTTCCTTGGAGATCCGCGGCTCAACCGTACCGCGCCCCATTCGCTCGATTTGCAGCACCTCGCGCTCGCGCTTCTGCGCGATGTGCGTGGTGAAACGGTTTTCACCCTGGCGCAGCCGTCCCGTGCGGATACCCTCATCAACGAGCCTGGCGGCCTCTGAGCGCGATTTGCCGGCGCGGACAAGGTTTGCCACCCATTCCTTGCGGCTGAGCTGTGGCGCCTCCTGGCGGGCCTTCTCGGCGGCCTTCCCCTTCTTTCCATCGGCTGGGTTCTGTGAGGCGTACAGCGGTTCCTCGCGGATCAGATGGCCAGATGCGGCTCGCCGCTCGATGCCGGCGCGCACGTCGTCAATGGTGAGGGCGCCGTACCCGTGGCGCAGCGCGGTATCCATCAGCTCCTTCTGACCGATCACCGCTTGGCGTTCGGTCAGACTCTTGATCGCGAATTCGATCACCTGGTCGGCACGGTATTCCAGGGGCTTCTCGATCTGTGGAGTGGCTGCGCTGTTTCGCTCCCTGCCGCCCTGGGCATCGGCGCCGACGCCGGCCCACTCGCGGCTGTGGTAGTCGATACCCAAGGCCCTCGACCGCTCAAGCCACACCTGGCGCAGCTCTTCGCGGTCGATTCCACCCTGCTTTTTGTCGCGGGTGGCCAGCGCGGCCTGGTTCTTTTCGGCATACGAAGCCGTGCTGCGGTCCAAGCCTTTCGCCGCTAACGCGGCCTCGATCTGCTGGCTGCGCGAACTGAACTCGCGGATCTGCTCGTCAGAGAAATGCGCCAGGTCAAATGTACCGTTGCGCTCATAGCGCAACTGGAAACCGGCCTTTTCCAGTTCGCGGGCCAGCTCCGCCTTGTAGACGTTGCCCAGGAACATGGACGAATTGAACACGCCGTCGTTTTTCAGCGCCCGCCATTCGCCGTCGCTACGCTGGGTCATATTCAGCACGAACGCATGGGTATGCAGGTCGGGGTCCAGGGCACGTGACGTTTCGTGTCGGAACTTGGCCACCACCAAATTGTTGGTGTTCTCGGTGCCGGTCTTCTTGTTGACCGTTATCCGGGCCTGGGACAGCCGTTCGGCTTCGCGAATGGCCGCTGCCACGGCCTTGTCGTGAGCTTCGATAATACTGGCGTCCCCGTGGACCAAGGCCTGGAGCGACACGCCTTTGGGCGCCGAAAAGGTGAGGTCGTACCCCAGCCTTTCCTTGCTGACCACTTTGCCGTCCGCTTCTTTGACGGTCCGCATGAGCTTCGTGCTGTCGCTAATGCGGCCATCCAATAGCTCACGGAACCGGGCCTGCTCTACCTCCCCGGACAGGCCCAATGCCTCTGCGCCGGCACCTTGCCATTGCATGGCGCCGCCGTCCTTTGCGTAGTAGTCATCCGCACCGTCCGCGTAGTACGACACGACTTTGCCCAGTGACTGCCGAGAAATGGTCGTGATATCCAGCATTTAGATGATCTCAAGGTTTGGGACGATGCCCGGTACCGGGTTCGTGCGAGTGAAGTTGATCGGCTCGATGGCCACCCGTGCAATCGGGATGCTACCGGGGAACGAAAGGAAGCCTTCGAGGTTGTTCAAGGCCATGATTTCCGACGACATTACGATGCGCTCGGGTTTCACATCCTCGTTCTCACTGCGAGTGCCCCAGTCACCCCAGCGCGAGCTGCGGCCTTCCTTTGTGCGCAGCACTTCATGCTCGCTCAAGGCTTTGGACATGCGTTCGGCGGTGGCCGTACCCATGCGGCCAACGGCCAGGGCGACCATCGTCCGGTGGTTGGCCAGCATGGTTTCGGCCAGTTTCTCGCCATACACGGATTCGAGCTGGGTGTAGGACTGGTAGCCCGATACCACGCAACCGCCCTTCTTCCGGCCCCGAGTCAACATGTCGCCCAAGGTGGGCAGCCGTTGCAGCGACTCCAGCTCGTCGAGGTAGGTCCAGATGCGGCGTTTGGGGTTGGATTTCATCCCAAGGATGCTGGTGAAAATGGTATCAACCCAGCAACTAATCAATGGGCGCAGCGCTTCGCGCATGTTCTCGTCCCAGGTGATAAACAAGTTGCCGCCGTTAGGATCTTCGCACCACTGACGCAGCGAGAAGTTGCCTGGTGGCATATCAAAATGCGCAGGTAGTTTATTACTGAGGACAAAACGAACGCTGCCTGTAGCGCGTTCGTTTTCAGTGAACAACGATACGGCACGGGTGCCTTTTACGAATCCCTGGAGCGCTTCCGAACTGCACTCGTTAGTCCATCTGAATACATTCCTCATGCCAGGATTGCGCGTGGTGTTGTACAGCTTTTTGGCCACTTCTGCGAACAGCAGGCGACCATACTGGTTCCACTCTTCCGAGTCGTTACTGTCTGATACTTGAATAATGGATTTTGCGTAGCGCTCGAAGTCGTAGTGACTACGGATCTCGTTATAGAAGTTCCAACCTTCGGTTCTGGCGTCATAGGGATTCAAGATTTTATCCCCCTTGCGATAGAAGGTGGATAGGAATTCCCCATCGGGATCAAGGATTACCATTCGATCTTTCCGCTGCATGCAGCCGTACATCATTTCGCGGAAAATCGTACTCTTACCCGTACCTGTAGCACCGCCCACTGAAAAGTGCGTCGCCTCGGCGGCAATAGGAACAGGCACCCCGGCAATAGTTATTTGTTCCTCTTTCTCCTTTGTCAGTCGTTTAAGCTCACGCTGGGAAACAAGTTGGCTACCACGGAAATACTTATCAAAGTGAGCGCCGGCAAAAGTCGTCTTGCTCAACTTCACGATAAGCACGCACAACGCAATCGCGAGTATCAGTCCACCAACTAAAGCAACCGCAAGCGGCCACAAGGCGAACGTGTTTTTCGCCAGGTAAAACACCCTGTCGCGGGCACCTTGCTTTTCAATCCCATACAGCAGCTTTGCGGTAAAGAACCATGCGAACAGTGGCACCAGCACCAGTACGGCGAGGCAGATTTGAGATCGTTGGCGTTCGTTCATCAGCTATCCCTCTTTGATGAATCCCATACGTCGAAGCCCAGGCGCTCGACCTCGGCCTGGGCTTCCCTCTTAGCATCCGGTTTGGACGCGGTGCGCAGGAGCAACAGCAGCTCGATCAAGATGGCCATCGACTGACGGTCGATCCCAGCGGTCGGTTGGCCGTCACTGCCAGGCCGTTGATCGAGGCGCTGGAGGATCATTTCTAGCGTGTCCTCCTGCTCCATCTGCCGGAAAAGCTGCCGGCGTACATACTCCGAAATGTCGCCTTGGGACCGCTCTTCCAGCTCGATTTTCTGTGTTTCGGTGCATCGAAAGCTCACTGTGGGCACGGATGGCCTCCTTGTCTGACGTGTGTAAGACACAAAATACAGCAAAATCAGGGCCTGCGCCTACTTTTGTCTTACGCAGGTATTACGCTTTTTCGCAAGTCGTTGAAAATGCTTTATTTTTCAACGACTTAGCGATGCGAAGCATTGCGTATGGTGTATAGCTCGTTAAGGGAAAATACCGCTCTGCTTTTAAGGGAAAAAATAGTCGTCTGCACCCCTCGGAGGCCGCAAAAAAGCGTCCTCCTGATCCCTCACGCGCAGCGTGAGGGGCTTTCGCCGCCCAGGGGTGCCACTGAGTACGCTTTGAAGACAACCGAGAGACGACGTGAAGACAACGAAGAGACAAAAAAGGTACTTGCCAGACCAAAAAGGGACGGCTAGAGTACGGATCAGAGACAAAGAGGGGACAAAAGTGCCCGAGGTCGATAACGAGGGGTAAGCGATGCCACTGTCGCGACTAAAACCACGGAGCGATTCGGCCCTGGTGCGGAACATGCTCGGCGAGATCGAGGCCGCACTAACAGCCGGAGCCTCACGGGAGGATGTATGGGAAACGCTCAAAAATGAGCACGGGATGACCATCGGGTTTAACGGGTTTTGCAAGGCGCTGATGCGAGCGAGGGCCGCCAGGCAGGAGCGAGCTGGACCACCAGCGGCGACCACTCCACCACTCCCCCGTCTGGAAAGCGGTGGCCAGGGGAATGACGTGGATTGCGCAATCCAGAAAGCAGAATCCACGCCACCCGAGGCGGGCGCACCCTTAAAGGGCCGCATCGTCACCAGTAGCGATTTTGAGAAAGTCCATACCATGGACTTCTCGGATCTTGATGATAAATATACGGGCAAAAGGAAATAGCGTATGAAACGAGCGATCTTGAACTACAGCGGTAGCATCGGCAAAACCACTATCGCAGCGCACCTGCTCTACCCTCGCATGCCAAGTTCGGTATTCTTTGCCATCGAGTCGATTAACCAGTCTGCTTTGGACCTGGGCATTGCTGAGGTCAAGACCATGCGTGGTCGCGAAGTTGGCGACCTGATCGAAGAGCTGGTACTTGAGGACGTGGCGATTATTGACATTGGCGCGTCGAATATCGAGTCCTTCTTTGAAGCCGGTTCGCGCTACCATGGTTTCATAGATGAAATCGAACAATTCATTGTTCCGGTAACGCCAGAGCAAAAAGCGTGGCAAGAGAGTTTGAAAACTGTAGAAGCGCTGGCGACGATGGGCGTTACGGCTGATCGCATTATTCTGCTGCCGAACCGCATTCAAGATAATCCCGAAACTGAGATCCCGTCGATCTACAACTATGTGAAGAAAACCAAAAAGGCCACTATCAAGCCAGGCGCGTTCCTGTTCGATAGTGATGTATATGGCTATCTCGCTGCTAATAAAATGTCATTCGATCAGTTGATTGGCGATGACACCGACTACAAGGCGCTGGCACGGGCCGAAGCGGATGAGGTCCAGCGCAGCAAGTATGTAAGCCTCTATCGCTGGACAAGTTATGCAAAGCCTATTCGTCAAAACTTGGACGAATGCTACGCCGCTCTGACGGCATAAGCGACCGGAGTACCAGTAATGGATTCTAGGAAACCGAGAGAAGAAGTATTAATTGAGTGGTTCCTGGGCGACTCTAGAGAGATTGTGGTCGATCTCCAAAGCGCGGTTGCGGCGGCCCGCGAGGTCCACCAGTCGATGCAGGAGGCCGGCGCAAGCCTGGCCTCCACGGTCGAGGATGCGCGTGCCGAGCTGGTGACGGCTCACCGGGAGCTGACCGCCGCGATTCGAGAAACCGAGGCGCGGCAGGACAAGGCCCTGGAGAAGCTGGACCGCCAGGCCAAAAGCCTGTTGGCAGCGACCCAGCGCCGGACGGTGTGGGTGGCGGCGGTCTGCGCCGGCATTGCCGGCCTGGCCGGAGGCCTGGGCGGTGCCCTGCTCTTCTACCGTCTGGTTGCCGGCTAGCGCCGGGTTGTGACACACACTGAGGCCGCCGCAAGGCGGCCTCGCCGTTTGTGGGAGTCGCCGCAGGCGCTCCCGTGCGGCAAGCGGAGCGCGCAGCGCCTGGGAACCGGGCGCGGAGGCGAGAGGGATGGAAGCCCGAAGGGGCGAGACGCGGCGCAGCCGTGGCTCGATGCGCAGCACGACAGCCCGCGCCGAAGGCCTCGCCCTGGATTGCGCAATCCACTTCTATTAAACTGGATTGCACAATCCACAAGACAGGATCGTCACCATGTCGCTACTGCCGACTCATGAGGTCTATGCCGAGCTGCAACTGGCGTATGAACACTTCAACGTCCAGCTGTTCGACGGCCAGCTACCGGACTGCCTTATCACCCTCCAGCGTGAACGCCGAACCTACGGCTACTTCTCGCGCAAGCGTTTCGCCCGTCGTAGCGGTGAAATGACCGATGAAATCGCCATGAACCCCGGCTACTTCGCGATTCGCTCATTGCGCAAAACGCTGTCGGTGCTGGCCCATGAAATGGTGCACCTGTGGCAGTTCCACTTTGGCGCGCCTGGCCGGCGTGGCTACCACAACAAGGAATGGGCCGCACGCATGGAAGCCCTGGGCCTGATGCCCAGCAATACCGGCGCACCTGGTGGCAAGCGCCTGGGCGAACAGATGGATCACTACATCATCCCAGGCGGGCGCTTTGACGTGAGCTGTGCGGAGCTGCTGACGCGGGACTTCTCCCTGTCGTGGTACGACCGATTTCCCCCGGAACGACCGCAAATTGACCCGCCGACCGGCTCGAATGGGCGCGGGTTTGTCGATGACGTAGACGGTGAGGACGAAGGCCAGGGGCAAAGCGTGGATCAGGGCGGCGATGACCTGGGGCCGCTGGGTGAGTTGGTCGAGCTGCCGCCCGAGGTGCCGCCGAACCGGTCAAACCGGGTCAAGTACCGGTGCCCGAAGTGCGCAACGCAGGTATGGGGCAAGCCTGAGCTGGCGATTCTCTGCGGTGGTGAACACTGCGGCGGGTCGCCATTCCAGCCGGTCGCACGATGACAAAGGCCCGCGTAAGCGGGCCTTTTGGATTGCGCAATCCACATTTTCAACGGTGGCCAGGTCCTGCGCCTTGGCCTCGATCCCCAGCTTCCCAGCAGGCGGCGGCCTTGCGCAGCAAGCCGGCGCTATCGCGGTGCGCCAGTTCGCCCGGTTTGGTGATGAACGTTGCGGCGGCCTCGTAGAACTCTGCGGCCACTTCCCAATCGTGTTGCAGCTCGGCCTTGCGCGCAGCGGCGGCAAGCGCCTGGCACGTCCTGGCGGCCTTGGTCGGCGTGGTCTGGTGTCCGTACATATCCTGTTCTCCAGCGGGGAGCGCCGGGGCGAAGCCGCGGCGCTCGGTTGGGTAGTGGGGTTAGGCCCGTTTAACAGCCCGTGCGAGGGTCAGAAGGTCGGCGGCCTCCATTAACTGGCCGCGCTCGGCCAGTTGCTGCATGGACGGCACCGGGCGAGCTGGGGCCGCTGCGCGGCGCGCAGAAGCGGCCAGGCGGGCCAGGAAGACACGGAACGAGGGAAGGGCTTGAGTAGCCATAGGTAACTCCTTTTTTCGCAGAGGAAGGCCCGGAGCGGTTGCCGCCGCTGGTATCCGGGCCGGGGTTGGTTTACTTGGTCAGGCGCTCGCTGCGCACAAAGCCTTCGCACATGTCACGGAAGATCGTGGCGTGCATTTCCAGCGGGAACTCCGCGATCACCTCGCGGCGACCGATGCCGCCACGCTGGGCAACGATCATGTACATGGTGACGTTGGATGGGGTCTGGTTCGGGCGAGCCTGATGGGACACTTCAACGGTGAAGCCGCTGAACTCGCGCAGGGCCTCGGCTTCGCTGAAATACAGGATGTGGGTTTCGATAGTCATGGGTTGAATCTCCTTTCGCAGATTGCCCCGGAGCGGTTGCCGCCGCTGGTGTCCGGGGTGTCGAGGCGGTATTGCTTCGACGTGGTTAGTATCTCAAATCGTGGCGCTGTCGTCAACTGTTGGTCAAACAATCTTTGACGAATAATTGACTTGACGCGGCACGCTTTTCGGAGCTGCTTAGATGCCGAGGTGGGAGCGGGAGGTAAACATAAAGCGCGCCCGCGAAGCGGGTGCT
>NZ_JAMOIE010000129.1 GCF_024448935.1 Stutzerimonas stutzeri | reverse complement strand
CCCGCTACAACGTGGCGAACGTACCTGTCAACGATTAGTTGCGCGGAATACTGTATATGCGTACAGTATGCGTGCATGTCATCTAACTTTACAGGTATCGACGAATGAAGATTTCCGCCCTACGCGAGCAGCGCTCCGCCAAGGTCGCCGCCATGAAAACCCTGGTAGATGCCGCAGCCGCAGAAGGCCGCGATCTGTCTGCCGACGAAACCAAGCAGTTCGACACCCTCAAGACCGAGGAGCGCGCCCTGTCCGCCCAGGTTGAGCGTGCCGAGTACCTGGCAGACGTTGAACGCCGCTCCGCTGGTACTCCGGTATCTGGCGCACCCTCTGCCGACTTCGACCGCCTGGCCGGGGCTGTGAGCGTCACCAAGGTTATTCGCGCTCAGATGGAAGGCCGCAGCCTGGACGGTGCCGAGGCTGAATATGCCCGCGAAGCTGAACGCCGCAGTGGACGCAAGGCAGAAGGTGCTTTCGTACCGTTCGCCAGCCTGGAGAAGCGCGCCAACACCACCGTTACCGCGCCTGAACTGGTAGGCACTGATCATCGCGCTGACCTGTACGTCGGACCATTGCGTGAGGCTCTGCTGGCTCGCCAGATGGGCGTCCGGGTAATGACTGGCCTTCGTGGCAACGTCGCGATTCCGAAGTTCGGATCTGGCCTTGAAACCGGCTGGGTTACCGAAGGCGGCGCTGTACCAGAAGCCGAGATGAGCTTCGATCAAGTCACGCTGACTCCTAAGCACGTTGGCGGCAAAACCGAAATGAGCCGCCAGCTTATCCAGCAATCAGCCCCGGCCATTGAGCAACTGGTTCGAGAGGATCTGGCCGCCCTGATCGCCAAGCAGATCGACGCCGCGATCATCAACGGCTCCGGTGCTGCCGGGCAGCCGCTGGGCATCCTGAACAACACCGTTGGCATCCAAGACGCGGGCGACGTTCCGACTACCTGGGCGGGCGTCCTGGCGATGCTGGAAATGCTCGACGACGCGGATATTCAGAATGGCCGCTGGCTGACGACTGCCGCGATCCGTAGCGCCCTGGCTGCTGCTGAGAAGGTTTCCGGTTCTGGTTCGGGCTTCTTGTACGACAGCGGCGCAATGGCTGGCCTGTCGCTGGCAACGAGTAAGAACGTACCGGCTGGCAAGCTGATCCTGGGCGACTTCTCGCAAGTCCTGCTTGGCGTTTGGAGTGAGATCGACATCCTCGTCAACCCATTCGCCGAACCAGCGTACAGCCGAGGCGGAATTCAGGTTCGCGCCATGGCAACCGTAGACACCGCCGTGCGCCACCCGCAAGGCTTCGTCGTAGCGACCGAGGTAGCGTGATGGAACGGCGTAGCTTCAGCATCGAGCAAAAGGGCCGGACGCTGTATGGCTACGCCGCCCTGTTCAACTCCGAGACAACCGTTGGCGACTTTGCCGAGGTAATCCGCAAAGGCGCCTTCACCCGGACTCTTTCAGCTCCGACCGCCGCCAACATCCGGGCGATCTATGAGCACGACAACCGTTCACTGTTGGGCAAAGTTGGTTCCTCGACACTGCGCCTGCGTGAGGACGAGGTAGGGCTGGCCTTCGAGCTGGACTTGCCCGATACCACCCTTGGCCGGGATCTGGCCGAGCTGGTGAAGCGTGGCGACGTGTCCGGATGTTCGTTCGGATTCATCCCGTCGAAGGAAACCTGGCTCGACAACCTGCGCGAGCTGCGCGACGTGGATCTATTCGAGATCACCATCACGTCAAGCCCGGCCTATGCCGAAACCAGCGTTCAAGTCCGTAGCCAGCAACCGCGCTCGATTTGCTTGGCCCGTAAGTACTTGGAGGCCTGCGCATGAAGTTTCCTCGACTGTTCAAGCGATCCAGCCCCGAGCCAACGACCCCAGCATTCGACCGATACTTCGAAAGTTTCGCAGTAGGCCAAAGCGTTGCTGGCGTGGACGTGAACACCACGACTGCCGAGGGCATCAGCGCCGTGTATGCGTGCGTTGCCGCGATCAGTGAGACGGTGGGCAGCCTGCCGCTGGACGTGTACCGCCGCACCGACAACGGACGCGAGAAGGCCCGCAGCCACCCGCTGTACAAGATCCTGCACGCTGAGCCGAACGGGTATCAGACGGCGATGGAGTTCCGCGAGCAGATGCAACGTCATGTTCTGCTGCGTGGCAACGCCTATGCCGAGATTGTCTGGAACTCGAACGGTTCTGTTCAGGCCCTGCTGCCGCTGCACCCGGATGCCGTCACTGTCCTGCGTTCGAGCAAAGGGAACCTGATCTATGAGCACGCTGACGGCAAGGGCAACCAGCGCCGCCTGCTGGCTGATGAAGTCCTGCACCTGCGCTACCACTCGGACGATGGGATTCTCGGACGCTCACCGATTCAGGTAGCCCGCGACACAATCGGCCTGGCCCTGGCAGAGCGCACACACGGCGCGAAGATGTTCGAGCAGGGCACCAAGCTGTCGGGCGTTATCGAGACACCACCCGGCACCACGAAAGAGCAGGCAGGCCAGATCCGCGAGAGCTGGAACACTGGACAGGCCGGTGTGATGAACCACGGCAAGACAGCCGTGCTACCACAAGGCGCGACGTTCAAGACTGTCAGCATGACGCTTGAGGATGCCGACTGGATCCAGGCAAGACGCCTGTCCATCGTCGAGACAGCCCGTCTGTTCCGCGTACCGCCCGTGATGATTGGCGACATGGAGGCAGCGAACTACAGCAACGTGGTGGAGCTGGCTCGCTTCTTCGTAACCAACACACTGCGCCGTCACCTGGTGATGTGGGAGCAGGCGATCAACCGGGCTTGCATTACGAACCCCGCGTTCTTCGTTGAGCACAATGTCGAGGGGCTGCTGCGTGGTGACAGTCTCACCCGTGCCAACTTCTACCAGCGCGGCATCGAGGACGGCTGGATGCTCAAGTCCGAAGTCCGCCGAATTGAGAACCTGCCAGCCATTGAGGGAATCGACCAGGTTAACGAGCCAGAGGTTAACGCATGAAGAAGCGCCGGACGTTAAGTCTTAACAGCAGCGCCTGGAAGCGACTCCGGGCCGAGGTGCTGGCAAGTGAGCCGCTGTGCCGTATGTGTGCAGCCCGTGGCCTGGTAGTGCCAGCAACAGACGTGGACCACATCGAGGACAGCCGCGACGACTACACCGACGACAACAGCCGGGAGAACCTTCAGAGCCTGTGCCATGAATGCCACTCACTCAAGACAGCGGCAAGTATGGGCAGGGGAGTGACGTGGGGCTGCGACGTGAACGGGCGACCGAACGACCCGAACCATCCGTGGAATAAATCACCAGCAACCGACAGCAGCCAAACCGCATGGTTCCCACTCTTTCAATGCTAGGTGCAAACGTGAAACCACGCCGCCCACGCTCAGACAGTGCCAAGTCCGCCGTAGCAGCCGCTCAGAACGCCGCACAAGGCCCGATAGCGCCGCCTGCGTGTGTAACCCTGCGTTCCGGCGATTTGCCGTTCTGGGAGCGTGTGGTGAGCAGCAAGGCACGCGACAACTGGACGGACGTGGACCTTGTGACAGCCGCCCAACTGGCCCGAGCCTATGCCGACATCGAGATGCTACAGCGCCAGATTGATGCTGACGGTTACATCCTGGACGGGAAGGTGAACCCAGCCGCCGCGCTGCTCGAAACGCTCAGCAAGCGGACCATTGCCCTGACGCGAGTTCTACAGGTTCATTGCCTGGCGACAGTCGGGCGCTCCGCTAACAGTGTGAAGTCTGCCGCCCTGGAGCGTGACGCCCGCGCACACCTGGACGACGATCTGATTCCGACGATGGCGATGATGCAATGACACGCGCCGAGAAGATCACCCAGTTCATCGAACGATACTGCGTCGTGCCGGAAGGTGCGGACGTGGGAAAGTCGCTAGTCCTGGCTGAGTTCCAAAAGAAGTTCATCCGCGACGTGTACGACAACCCGAACGGCACCCGGCGCGCCATCTTGAGCATAGCGAGGAAGTGCGGGAAGTCCGGGCTGACTGCTGGCCTGATCCTGGCTCACCTGGTAGGGCCTGAAGCCAAGCAGAACTCGCAGCTAGTGTCCGGTGCCATGAGCCGCGATCAGGCCGCGCTGGTGTTCAACCTGGCGTCCAAGATGGTTATGCAGTCGCCTGCCCTGTCGAAGATTGTCCGCATCGTGCCATCGGGCAAACGCCTGATTGGCCTGCCACTGAATACCGAGTTTCGCGCCCTGGCTGCTGACGGCAGAACGGCGCACGGCCTGTCACCTGTGCTCGCCATCCTCGACGAGATAGGCCAGATCCGAGGCCCTCAGTCCGACTTCGTGGACGCTATAACAACCAGCCAAGGCGCCCACGCCGCACCGCTGCTGATCGCCATCAGTACCCAAGCCGCGAACGATGCCGATCTGCTGAGCCAGTGGATTGACGACGCCAAACGCTCGAAAGACCCGCGCATCGTCTGCCACCTGTACACCGCACCGAAGGGCTGCGACCTGCTGGACGTTGAAGCCTGGAAAGCAGCTAACCCGGCGATGGGCCTGTTCAGATCCGAGGACGATCTACGCGAGCAGATGCAGCAAGCCGCCCGTATGCCATCCATGAGCAACACGGCGCGCAACCTGCTGCTGAATCAGCGTGTGAGCCTGGACAGCCCGTTCATATCGCCTGACGTGTGGGCAGCTTGTGGCGCTGAGCCTGAGCCGTTTGACGGCCCCGTGTATGCAGGCCTGGACCTGTCCGCCCGCACCGACCTGACGGCGCTTGTGCTGATCGGCAAGACGGCTGGCGTCTGGCAGGTTCGCCCGTTCTTCTGGACGCCGGAACAAGGCTTGTTTGATCGAGCCAAGAAAGACCGCGCCCCGTATGACCAGTGGGCTGCTGAGGGCTTTCTGAGAACCACACCCGGCGCGACGGTGGACTATGAAGCCGTGGCGCTCGATATGGTTGAGATCCTGGACGGGCTAGATATCCAGTCGATTGCCTTCGACCGCTGGCGTATGGACGTGCTCAAGAAAGAGTTCGAGCGCCTGGGCCTGGAGCTGCCACTCGTGCCGTTCGGGCAGGGCTTCCAATCCATGTCCCCAGCACTGGACGCACTTGAAGCCGAGCTGCTGAACGGCCGCATTGCCCACGGCAACCACCCGGTGCTGAGTATGTGTGCCGCGAATGCCGTCGCCACCAAAGACCCAGCCGGTAACCGCAAGCTGGACAAGTCCCGCCGCACTGGACGCATCGACGGCCTGCAAGCCCTGGCGATGGCAATGGGTGCCGCCCAAGCCGCAGCCGCCCCCATTGAAATTGACACCGAGGTGTTTTTCGTATGATTACCGTGACCGAAGCCAAACAGCATTTGCGCGTGATGCACACCCTGGAAGATCCGCTGATCCAACTATATCTGGACGCCGCGATCCGGCACGTCGAGGAATACCTGGGCGACGATCTGCCAGATCCCATGCCTGAACCCATCCAGGCGGCCGTCCTGCTGCTGACCGGGGATCTGTACGTCAACCGTGAGCGCCAAGGCGACAGGATTTTGTACGAAGGCACGGCCTATACGCTGCTGCTGGCCCCTTATCGTTCCATGGCGGTGATGTGATGGGTGTTGGCAGACGTAGACACCCCGTCGAGATCCAGCGCGAATCGAGTGTTTCGGATGGCATGGGAGGCTGGCAAACCGGCTGGGCAACCATTGGCATCGAGTGGGCTGCTATCGACAGCGTGAGAGGTGACGAATTTCTACAGGCCGGGCAATTGCAGGCCGCGACCACGGCGAAGGTGACGATTCCCTACCGCGACGACCTGAGCACTGCCGACCGCATCGTTTACCACGGCAAAAAGTACGACCTGAAAGCCATCCTGCCCAACAACACCCGTTCGGAAATGACATGTATGTGCGAGGTGGGATTGATCTAGTTTCGCCGTGGCCCGGACGGCCCCTAGAGGGGATACCGGGCAGAGGATCAGACGGATAGTGCCTCGTTCATGAAAAAACCCCGTCACGCTGTGCGGCCTTTTCCTTGTGATATCCGGGGCCGGTGACAGCACTAGCCCCGCCTGCGTGATGCTGTGCGGGGCTTTTCTTTTGGGCAGTGGCTAACGTTGACTGTTACATTGACCTGCGGGAAGGCTGCAAAGGTAACGTTGACTGCCATTTCAAGCTAAGTGCTTGATTTGTATGGTGCCGGCACCAAGAGTCGAACTCGGGACCTACTGATTACAAGTCAGTTGCTCTACCAGCTGAGCTATACCGGCTAAAAGATGGGCGCCATTATAGCCATTGCTCGCGGCGAGTAAACTGTTTGTTGCCAGTTGTTTGCATGAGTTTGTTCATGTGCTTGCGAATCGCGCCTCGCGCTCGGCAATCAGCATCAGATTGCGCGGTGTCAGCTCGGCTGGGCAGAACGTACCCAGGCGCACTGCATAGCCGTTTTCGGCCAGTAGCAGCGCGCGGTCGAGCAGCAGCCAGAGTTCCAGCGGCCGCCGGAACAGACTGCGCAGCAGTTCCAGGTTGCGCACTTCGGCCAGGCGCTGCCAGCCACGCCGTTCGAGTGCGTCCCAGTCCTGCTCCGGCGGTGCGGGTAGTTGCTTTAGCGCCGCCAGGTCACGGCAGTACTGTGCGAAGCGCTTTTTCAGCCAGCTACCGGGAAGCGAGGGTGCGGGCAGGTAATCGTTCTTGTCGCGCAGCTCACGTTGGAGCAGATCGAAACCCAGGCGCCAGGCCATCGACTGGTCGCGCTGACGGCGTTCGCGCGCGCCGGCAGTGACGGTTTCGCTGAGTGGCAGGCCGAGGTCGTCACGGGAGAGCGCAAGGCTTGATTGCCGCCCAAGCGTCGACAAGGGCTGGTAACGATCGGTCTGGATCCGGTTGTAGCAGCAGGGTGCGATTGCCAGCTGCTGACAGCGTTGCGCAATGCTCAGGTTGATCAGACGAACGTGCAGCTCGCCACAGGCATGCAGCGCCACCGGCGTCATCGTCGGGACGAGATGTGCAGCCGTCTCGTCGGCCATCACGTCCTGCTGTCGGTGGTTTGCGTCGATGCCCAGCTTCTGACTGAGGTGGGCGCCGGCTGTAACCAGAGCCTGATCCCATTCAAGGCACGTCAGCTCACCCCCGCGCCTGGCCAGCTGGCGCCCTAGATGACCTTTGCCTGCGCACCAGTCGACCCAGTGGTGCGGGACTTCACTGAGCCTCAGCGCCGCGTCGAATGCCTGGATCTGCAGCCTCTTGCGTCCGGGCACGTCGACCAGTTGGCGCGCGTCAGTGTTTAGGATGGGCGAGGAGGGCAGCTCGTCCATGCAGCTCAGGGCGATGGCTCGCGCAGCCAGCTGTGGATACGGGGCGGGTGCGAGCAACTGTGCGGGCTGGTTGTGCGCGGCTTCAGCGTCGTCCAGCGAGCGGCCCCGCAACCAGAGGGCCAGCTCAGGGTGTTCGGATTCCCAGCCGAGACGCATGTGCATGAAGGGACGCGGGCGCCACAACGGTTGGTGCTGCATCAAAAACTCGTCGAGCTGCTGAAAGCGTTCGGCCAGTTGTGCGTAGCTGAATGAGGCGGTGGACATGGCGGCTCGGCGATGGCGGCTTCATGGCTATGATCGCGCCGAAAGCGGCTGCCGAAAAGCCAGACGCGCGTCGAAACGGGCGTCTGCAAGGGACTATTTGCCGTAGATCTGTTCGGGTAGCCAGGTAACCAGCCCAGGGAACTGGTAGGCGATCACCAACAGCAGCAGCTGAATCAGGATGAACGGCAGCACCCCTTTGTAGATCGTACTGGTAGGCACTGATTTCGGCGTCACGCCGCGCAGGTAGAACAGCGCGAAGCCGAAGGGGGGTGTGAGGAACGAGGTCTGCAGGTTCAGCGCAATCATCACACCGAGCCACACCGGATCCAGCCCCATGGCCAGCAACACCGGGCCGACGATCGGGACGACCACGAAGGTGATCTCGATGAAGTCGAGGATGAAGCCCAGCAGGAAGATCACCAGCATGACCACGAAGAAGGCGCCGAGTACGCCGCCTGGCAGCTGGGCGAAGACATCCTCGATCAGCACTTCGCCGCCGAAGCCGCGGAACACCAGCGAAAACAGCGAGGCGCCGATCAGGATCAGGAACACCATGGCGCTGATCTCGGTGGTGCCATAAGCCACTTCGCGCAGCTGGCCGAAGTTCAGTTTGCCCTTGTAGAGTGCCAGGACCATCGCACCGAGCGCACCCAGCGCCGCGGCCTCGGTGGGCGTTGCGTAGCCGGCGAGGATCGAGCCGAGCACCGCGCTGATCAGCAGCAGCGGCGGCACCAGCGCATTGATCAGCTTGCCCCATTCGATCGGGCCGAGCTCCTCCTGCGGCAGGGCCGGCAGTTTCTTCGGCTGGAGGATGGCCACGCCGATGATGTAGAGAATGTACATGCCGACCAGCAGCAGGCCGGGCAGTAAGGCACCGACGAACAGGTCCCCGACCGAAACGGTCTTCGGCGAGAAGATGCCCATCTTCAGCTGCGCCTGCTGGTAGGCGCTGGACATGACATCGCCCAGCAAGACCAGCACGATCGACGGCGGAATGATCTGGCCCAGGGTGCCGGTGGCGGCGAGGGTACCGGTCGAAATCGCCGGATCATAGCCGCGGCGAAGCATGGTTGGCAGCGCCAGCAGGCCCATGGTCACCACGGTGGCGCCAACAATGCCGGTGCTGGCCGCGAGCAGCGCGCCCACCACACAGACGGAAATCGCCAGCCCGCCGCGCAGCGTGCCGAACAGCCGCGACATGGATTCGAGCAGGTCTTCGGCGACCCGGCTCTTTTCCAGCATCACGCCCATGAACACGAACAGCGGCACCGCGAGCATCGTCTGGTTGTTCATGATGCCGAACAGACGATTCGGCAAGGCGCTCAGGTAACCGCCATCGAAGGTGCCAGTGAGGATGCCGATACCCGCGAATAGCAACGAGACGCCGCCCAGGGTGAAGGCTACGGGATAACCAGCCATCAAGGCCGCGCAGATGCTGATGAACAGCAGGATTGCCATCAACTCAACCATGCTTCACCTCCGGCGCAGGCAGGCGACCGGCTACGATGTAGGCAGCTTTTATGATTTCGGATAGTCCTTGTAGGCTCAGGCAGACGACCAGAGCGAGGATGATGCTTTTCTGCAGGTAAACGAACTTGAGCCCGCCCGATTCGCTGGAGCCTTCCAGCGTCGCCCAGGAGTTGGCGACATAGTCCCAGCTTGCCCAGCCGAGAAACAGGCAGACAGGCAAGAGAAACAGCAGGGTGCCGAGCACTTCGACCAACGCCTGGTGGCGTGGGGTGAAACGCTGATAGAAGATGTCGACGCGGACATGGCCGTTGCGTTGCAGAACCCAGGCGGCGGCACCCATGAACACCAACGCGTGTGCGTAGAGGACGGCTTCCTGCAACGCAGTTGCGCCGATGCCGAATCCGTAGCGCAGCACCACGACGATGGCGGTTCCGATGACCAGAAACAGGGTCAGCCAGGCGCAGGCCTGTCCGAAGCGGGCGTTCACGGCGTCGATCACTCTGGCGAGACCGAGCAGTGGGGGGGCATGTTTCGACATGGCAGATCCTTTATTGTCATGGCCAGGCGGCCGGCGATTCTAGGCGGCTGTGCGAACGTGTCGCAACCGGCAGTATTTTTAAGTAGTGTCTGTACGTAATCACGGCGCTTGAATGACAGATAGCCATATGATAGCTA
>NZ_JAMOIE010000128.1 GCF_024448935.1 Stutzerimonas stutzeri | reverse complement strand
ACGCTCGCGCCTACGAAAAGCGGACCGATGTTGAGTCAGCTTCGTGAGCAGTGGGTGGAACGTATCGCTTCTGTAGGAGCCAGCTTGCTGGCGATCCGGGCTCGCTCGGTGTCGAAGATTCAGAGACGATGGGTTGAGCCTGGGATACCCCTCGGTGAACCCCTGAAATCTGATGGGTATCGCTTCGCTCAACGCCATCCTACGAGCGCCGAGGTGGCGTCAGGTAGGCCGCCGTCGCGCCACGATTGGCCTCGCTGGCCTTGATCTCCATCTTGGCAATGCTGCGCAGATGCACTTGGTCCGGGCCATCGGCGAAGCGCAAGGTACGCCCGCCCGTCCACATGTCGGCCAGCGGCGTATCAGGCGTCAAACCCATCGCGCCGTAGACCTGCATGGCTCGATCAGCAACGTTGGTGAGCATTCTGGGCACCAGTGCCTTGATCATCGAGATCTCCTTGCGCGCCGCCTTGGCGCCGACCTCGTCGATCATCCAGGCGGTTTTCAGCACCAACAGACGCGCCTGCTCGATCTCGATGCGCGACTCGGCGATCCAGTCGCCGATGTTCGAGTACTGCTGCAGATACTTGCCGAACGCCTTGCGCTCCTGGCAGCGCTCGACCATCAGCTCCAGCGCCAGCTCGGCCATGCCGATGGAGCGCATGCAGTGGTGGATACGCCCCGGCCCGAGCCGCGCCTGCGCCATCATGAAGCCGCCGCCCTCCTCACCCAGCAGGTTGGCCGCTGGCACCCGCACGTTGCGCAGCAGGAGTTCGCAATGGCCCTCCGGCGCCAGGTGATTCATCACCGCAATGTTACGGACCCGCTCGACGCCGGGCGTGTCGAACGGCACCAGGACCATGCTCTGCTGCCGGTGGCTGACGGCATCCGGGTCGGTCTTGCCCATGACGATCAGCAGTTTGCAGTTGGGATGCGAGGCGTTGGTGATGAACCACTTGCGGCCGTTGATCACGTAATCGTCGCCCTCACGGCGAATCAGCGTCTGGATATTGGTGGCGTCGGAGGACGGCACGTCCGGTTCGGTCATGGCGAAGGCCGAGCGGATCTCGCCTTCAAGCAAGGGCTTCAGCCAGCGCTCGCGCTGCTCCGGCGTGGCGAACATGTGCAGCAGCTCCATGTTCCCGCTATCCGGCGCGTTGCAGTTGAACACCTCCGACGCCCAGTGCACGCGGCCCATGATCTCCGCCAGCGGCGCGTAATCGAGGTTGCTCAGACCCATGCCTGGCTCATCTGCGCCTAGTGACGGCAGGAACAGATTCCATAAGCCTTCGGAACGCGCCAAGGCTTTCAGGTCGTCCATGAACGAAACCGGATAGGCCCCGGCCGCGACCTCCTCGTGCCAGGCGCCAATACGCGGCACGATGTACTGGTCCATGAAGGCGAGTAGCTGCCGACGCAGCGCGTCGACACCTGGGCTATAGGCGAAATGCATCGGATACCTCGGCGATCTGACGGGTCTGGATGCATTCACCATAGGCCTGGTGCGACAGAAAAAGAACGAGCCTAAAGCTGCTGAATCGGCCATCAATCACGGTGACTGATAGCGCGGCAGAATTGACCGAGGTCATCGTTCGCCAGGCGCCGATGCACTAGAGCCCCTTACCAGTGCAGGTAAAACATCCCCTTGGCCAGCAGCACGATCCCTACCATCTGCGCAAAGATCGCCCAGTGGATGCGCCGATAGCGCGCCGGCGACATGCGCCCGCCACGCAGCAGCATGGCGACCAAGCCGAAACTGAGGAACACGCCGACCGCCAGCAGGATCTTCAGCGACAGCAAGGTCGCGAAGCTGCTGGCGAACGGGTCGGCCAATGCCTGGCGGTGAAACCAGGCCAGACCGATACCGGCCCCATAGACAAACAGCACGACCCAGTGCAGCACCACCCGCAGCCGCGCGCCGACGGCCTTGTCGACTCGCTGCATCAGCTCCGGCTCGAGGTGCTGGCGCACCCGGCTGAGCACCGCGACCTCGACGAACAAGGTGCCAATGAAGAAGATTGCCGCCAGCAAATGAGTGACATGCAACAGGGAATAGCTCATCACGGCTCCTTCGGTTGTGATGCCGGCCAGCCTAGCAAAGCCAGCGGCATCGGCAGAACAGGCCCTGGCGATTCAGCGCGGTCAGCTCGCCACCCTCGCGTTGCACCTGTTGTCCGGCGACCAGGCCGTTGTTCGATGTCCGCAGCCGCGTCCGACTGCCACCGTCCTTCTCGATCACAAACAGGGTCTGCTCCAGCCCGGCCGCCTCCTGCACACCCTGCCCGGCCAGGTAGCCCAGGCCAGCGCCGATCAGCGCACCGATGGGTCCGCCGGCTGCTGCGCCCAGCATGAACCCGCTGAGCCCACCGAAACCGCCACCGACGACGCGATCCTCGCGCGCCGATACCCCTCGTCGGCGCCAGCCAGCGAGCTGGGCAGCAGGGTTGCGCAGGTAACCAAAGCGACTGAATTCCTCATCCGATGCTCCGTTGTGTGCCGGGTCGTTCCCCTGTATACAGTCATGAAGCGTGCCGCTTTGATATTCCTTTAAATTCAAGGCATTGCGAAGCCTACGATCTTTTTTACCCCATTCGAATAGGTTCTTTTTACCAACCTTGGAATATTTTATACCCTGACACGAACATCGCTCTTCCAATGGAGGCCGACCGCTGATCCGCTGCAAACGCACCTATGAGCCGCCGGCATCCGATGACGGCCACAGGGTGTCGGCCGATGGTCTATGGCCGCACAACCGGGCCAGGGATTGCCCGGTTTGAGTGGCCGGATCCTCTCGACTGCGGCGGTCGGCGCCTGGAATGCGGTTGGCGTCGAACCGGACACTGATCGTGTCTGCCAACCGAGGCGGAAAGCCTTGGCCATCGTTGGTGCTGGCACAAGCACCAGAATGTCCGACCCGCTCTCAAAACCGGACATTTCGCTCATCGGAACGACCGAACTTTCGCTCCGCTGCCCCTTTCTACAGGCAACATCCTCAGCCAATCCGATCAGCCATGAACCAGCTTTCGCCCCCCTCATCGCCGAACCCCACCGTGATCGACTGCCTGATTGTCGGCGGTGGGCCGGGCGGACTGACTGCAGCGCTCTATCTCGCACGCTTCCGCCGTAGCTGCATGGTCGTGGACGCCGGCTCCAGTCGCGCCTCATGGATTCCACGATCGCATAACTACCCGGGCTTCCCGCCGGGCATCAACGGCAACGACCTGCTGGCCCGGCTGCGCGAACAGGCCAGGGGGTATGGCGCGCGGCTCGAGCACGGCCGGGTCGAGCACATCGAGCCCCACGCCGACGGATTCAGCGCGTGCTATGGCGACGCCACCTGCGTGACCCGGCGGATCATCCTCGCCACCGGGATCGAGGACACCCTGCCGGACATGCCCGATGTCGAGCAGGCCATCGGCAATGGCCAGGTGCGGTTGTGCGCGATCTGCGACGGCTACGAGGTCGACGGGGACAATGTCGCAGTCTATGGCGAGGCGGAAAATGCCATCAGCCATGCGGTGTTCCTGCGCACCTTCACCGATCGCGTGACGGTGGTGGTGCATGGCGAGCCCAATGCCTGCGACCAGGCCATCGCGCTGGCCGGGCACTATGACATCCGGGTGATCAGCGACCGTGTGGAATCCCTGCACCCTTGCGCCACCGGCATCGAGCTGCTGACCAGCCGTGGCGAGCGGCATCACTTCGACATCATCTACCCCAGCCTCGGTGCGCGGTATCGCTCCGACCTGGCGCTGCAGCTGGGCGTCGACTGTGACGAGTACGGCGGCATCTGGGTGAACGACCACCTGCAAACCACCATGCGCGGCCTGTATGCCATCGGCGATGTAACCATGGGCCTGAAGCAGATGAGTGTTGCCATCGGCCAGGCGGCGCAGGCGGCGACGGCCGTGCACAACAGCCTCGAAGCCAACCCCTGGGGCGGCTCGGCCCTGGACCCGGCACGATAGCGAAGCGCCCAGCGGTTTCGGGCGCTAGCGCCCGGCTCGAGCGCAACGAGCGCCTGCTTGTCCTAAGCAAGGGTGACACCTTTTGCTTGGCGACGACGCGAGCCGGACTGTGCGCAGCTTTGCCGTTTTTGTCAGCATTCGCCAATGCCGGACGGTCTAGGCTCTGTACAAGCCTGTTCGTTTCGGAGCCTTGCATGTCACTCAGCGTATTCGACCTGTTCAAAATCGGTATCGGCCCGTCCAGCTCGCACACGGTGGGGCCGATGCGCGCCGCGTTACGGTTTGCCGAGGGGCTCAGACGTGACGCCCTGCTGGCCGTCACCGACCACCTGAGGGTCGAGTTGTACGGTTCGCTCGGCGCCACCGGCAAAGGCCATGGCAGTGACAAGGCCGTTTTACTCGGACTCGAAGGCGAGCGACCCGAGGACGTCGATACCGCCGCCATCCCCCCGCGCATGGCGGCGATGCGTGAATCCCGCGAGCTGCGCCTGCTGGGCGAAAAACGCATTCGCTTCGAGACCGGCAATGACCTGCAATTCATCCGCAAGCCATTGGCATTCCACCCCAACGGCATGATCTTCCGCGCCTTCGATGCGGCCGGGCTGCAGTTGCGCAGTCGCGAGTACTACTCGGTCGGCGGCGGCTTCGTGGTCGACGAGCACGCCGCTGGCAACGACCGCATCGTCGAGGACCAGACTGTCCTGCCCTATCCCTTTCACAGCGCCGACGAACTGCTCGCGTTGTGCGACGAGCATGGCTTATCCATCAGCCAGCTGATGCTGGCGAACGAGGCCGCCTGGCGCCCGGAAGCGGAAACCCGCGCCGGCCTGCTGAAGATCTGGCGGGTGATGCAGGCCTGTGTGAAGGCAGGCTGCAACACCGAAGGGGTCATGCCCGGCGGCCTCAAGGTCCAGCGCCGCGCTGCCGGGCTGTACCGGCAACTCAACGAACACCCCGAAGCCACTCTGCGCGATGCGCTGACGGTACTCGACTGGGTCGACCTGTACGCGCTGGCGGTCAACGAGGAAAACGCCGCCGGCGGCCGGGTGGTGACCGCCCCTACCAACGGCGCTGCCGGAATTGTCCCGGCGCTGCTGCACTACTACATGCGCTTCATCCGCGGCGCCAATGAAGACGGCGTGGTGCGTTTCCTCCTGACAGCCGCCGCCATTGGCATCCTCTACAAGGAAAACGCCTCGATTTCCGGCGCCGAGGTGGGCTGTCAGGGCGAAGTGGGCGTGGCCTGTTCAATGGCGGCCGGGGCGCTGTGCGAAGTGCTCGGCGGCACGCCGCAACAGGTCGAGAACGCCGCTGAAATCGGCATGGAGCACAACCTCGGGCTCACCTGCGACCCGGTGGGCGGGTTGGTTCAGGTGCCCTGCATCGAGCGCAACGCCATGGGCTCGGTCAAGGCGATCAACGCGGCACGCATGGCGCTGCGCGGTAACGGCAAGCACTTCATCTCGCTGGACAAGGTGATCCGCACCATGCGCCAGACCGGCGCCGACATGAAGAGCAAGTACAAGGAAACCGCCCGCGGCGGCCTCGCCGTGAATATCATCGAATGTTGAAGTTTTTCTCGGACAGTAATCGGCCCCACCAACCTTTATCATCCGCCCGGCAGCCCCAGCCGGTTGTCAAAGGAATCCGCTCGCTGTCTCGCTGTCTCCCTTTTAACTGCCGGCCGAAAGGCATATGGATCCAAAACGCCGAGGAATCGATGAGCAACAGCCCTGAGCCGTCAACGCCCAAGAACAGCAACCTGACCCGAAGCACGCTGAGATTTCCTGTGGTCGGGATTGGTGCGTCGGCAGGCGGCCTGAAGGCACTGCTCACTTTTTTCGAGAACATGCCGAACGATTGCGGCATGGCGTTCGCGGTTGTCATGCACCTCTCGCCCAAGCATGAGAGCAATGCCGACAAGATTCTGCAGAACGTCACCAAGATGCCCGTTTTGCAGATCACCGAACCCACCGCCATCGAGCGCAACCATATCTATGTCATCCCGCCGGCAATGGACCTGTCGATGAACGACGGCTATCTGCGCCTGTTGAAACCCGAGCGTGAGCGCGGCCCCCAGGTCGCCATTGATCTGTTCTTCCGCGCCCTCGCCGATGTGCATCACAACCACGCCGTCGGTGTCGTGCTATCGGGCACGGGCTCGGATGGCTCGGTCGGGCTGTCGCGTATCAAGGAACAGGGGGGCGTCACCCTGGCGCAGACCCCGGAGGACGCCGAATACGACTCGATGCCGCGCAGCGCCATCGAAACCGGCCTGGTCGATATCGTTCTGCCGGTGGTGGATATGCCGCAAAAGCTCGTGGAGCTGCGCCATAACCTGGAAGTGCTGCTGGCTCGGCAAGACCCCATCGTCTCGGCAGGCGACAGCGAGCACGCCGGAGAGGCACAGGGCGAGGTCGAGTTTGCTCACGCTCACATCCAATCCAAACCCAACGAGCTGGCACTGCGCGAGATTCTCGCGGCGCTGCGCGCCCGCACCGGCCACGATTTTCGACACTACAAGCAAGCCACGGTCCTGCGTCGCATCGAACGACGGATGCAGGTCAATGCCCTGCGCGACATGCCCAGCTACGCCAAATACCTGCAAAGCCACCCAGAAGAAACACCCGCCTTGTTGGCAGACATGCTGATTGGCGTGACCAACTTCTTCCGTGACCGCGAGGCCTTCGAGGCCCTGGAGCGCGACGTCATCCCGGCGCTGTTCGAGCAGAAGCGGGACCTGGAAGATCGATCCTTGCGCGTATGGACAGCGGCGTGCTCGACCGGGGAGGAAGCCTATTCACTGGCCATGCTGCTGGCCGACCAGGCTGAAATCAGCGGTGCCAAGGGTGAAATCCTGTCCCAGGTGTTTGCCACCGATATAGACGACCGGGCGCTGGAAACCGCTCGCGCGGGTATCTACCCGGAAGCCATCGTCACGGACGTGCCGCCGGCACGGCTGCGGCAGTACTTCGCCAAGGAACAGAATCATTACCGCATGCAGAAAGAGCTACGGGAACGAATCCTGTTCGCCCGGCACAACATTCTGCGCGATCCGCCGTTTTCCAGGCTCGACCTGATTTCCTGCCGCAATCTGATGATCTACCTGGATCGGGACATCCAGATCGAAGTGCTGCGCATGTTTCATTTCGCCTTGAACCCCGGCGGCTACCTGTTCCTCGGCAGCTCGGAAACTGCCGATGCCTGCAGCCAGTTATTCACGCCGGTGGACAAGAAGAACCGTATCTACCGCGCCAAGGAAGTGTCGTCCTCACTGCGACGCGCGCCTGCCGGGCCCTATCAGGGCTTTACCTTGAGCGCCCCGAGCCGCCCTCCATTCAGCGAACCGTCCAGGCGCAACCGGAAATTCTCCTTCGCCGATGTGCACCAACGCGCGCTGGAGCAGTACGCGCCGCCCAGCGTCATCGTCAATCATGACGCCGAAATCGTGCACATGTCCGACCGGGCCGGGAATTTCCTGCGCTATGTGGGCGGCGAGCCCTCGCTGAACCTGCCCACGCTGGTGCATCCGCAATTGCGGCTCGAGTTGCGTACTGCCCTGTACCAGGCGGCCCACACCGGCAAGAGCGTCGAGGCGCGGCGGGTCCGGCTGGAGCGCGACGGCCGCAGCTACTACGTGAACATGGTGGTTCGCCCGTTCCGCGATAACGAAGCGGGTAGCGACTACATGCTGGTGCTGTTCGATGAAGTCGAAGCCTGTATGGACAGCAACACCCTGGAGGACCCGGACACCAAGGACAGCGTGCTGACCCAGCTGGAAGCCGAGTTGCAGCAGACCAAGGAAAGGCTGCAGGTCACCATGGAGCACTCGGAGACCTCCACCGAGGAGCTGCGCGCCTCCAACGAGGAGCTGCAGGCCATCAACGAAGAACTGCGCTCGGCCACCGAGGAGCTGGAGACCAGCAAGGAGGAGCTGCAGTCGATCAACGAAGAGCTGACCACGGTCAACTTCGAACTCAAAACCAAGGTCGACGAGACCAGCAAGATCAACGATGACCTGCAGAACCTGATCTCCTCAACGGACATCGCCACGGTGTTTGTCGACCGCAAGATGAGCATCAAGTGGTTCACGCCTCGCGCCAGGGACATCTTCAACGTCATCGGCAATGATGCAGGCCGATCGCTACTCGACATTACCCATCGCCTCGACTATCCGCAGCTTCATGCCGATGCAGCCAAGGCGTTCGAGGAGCTTCACCTGGTCGAGCGCGAGATCGGATCCAGAGACGGCAACCGCTGGTATCTGGCGAGGTTCTTACCCTACCGCACCCTGGACGACCGCATTCAGGGCGCCGTATTGACCTTCATCGACATCACCGACCGACGCCGCGCCGAGGAAGAGCTGCGCGCCGGTGAAGCCCATTTGAAGATCCTGGCACAGAGCACCAAGGGCTACGCCATCATCACGCTGGATTGCGATGGCTACATCACGACCTGGAACACCGGGGCCGAACACATCTTCGGCTATGCCGAGAAGGAAGCCATCGGCCAGCATGTCGAAATGATCTACAACGACGACGACCGCAAGGCCGGCGTGCCGGAAGCCGAGCGCAAACGTGCGCTGGAGCATGGCCAGGCGACCGATGAGCGCTGGCATGTGCGCAAGGATGGTTCGGCGTGTTACTTCAGCGGCCTGGTCAATCCGCTGATCGGTAGCGATGGAAAAGTGATGGGCTTTGCCAAGATCGCCCGCGACCTGACCGAGGACCGTCAGCGCGATGCCGAGCAACAAAGCGAGCTGGCGAGCATCCAGGCCTCCAACATGCAGAAGGATCAGTTCTTCGCCGTGCTTTCGCATGAGCTCAAGCATCCGCTGAACCTGATCCAGCTCAACGCCGACCTGATTGCGCGATCCCAGGCCGCCAAGGATTCCGCGAACCTGCGCAAGGCCACCCAGGCGATCCAGAACGCCGTTCGCAGCCAGTCGCGGATCATCGACGACCTGATGGACGTCTCGCGGATTCGTACCGGCAAGTTGAAACTGCAGTGCTCGACGTTGCAGTTCCAGGAAGTGCTGCGCGGTATCGAGGCGGTGTTCGCTCCACTGACCCAGGCCGAGAACATCATCTTTGAGACCTTCAAGCCAGAGCAGCCGATCTACATTCGTGCCGACCCGACGCGACTGGAGCAGGTCATCTGGAATCTGTTGAACAACGCCTGGAAATTCACCAAGGGCGGCGAGCGTATCTGCCTTCAGCTCGAGCGCGAGGGCGATCAGGCCCGGCTGGACGTCATCGATACGGGAGAGGGGATATCTGCCGACTTCCTGCCCAAGGTGTTCGACATGTTCGGCCAGGCCGAGATGCAGCATGCACAGCGCTCCAAACACGGATTGGGCATCGGGCTCGCCTTGGTCAAGCAGCTGATCGAGGCCCATAACGGCCGTATTGAAGCCTTCTCCGAAGGCCTCGGCCGGGGGGCGCGCTTCAGCATCTGGCTGCCGATTCACCTGCAGACCGAAATCGAACTGGGTGACTTGGCCAACCACGGGGAAGCGGGTGCGCTATCCGGCATCAAGATCCTGCTGGTGGATGATTCGCCCGACATTCTCGAAACCATGTGCGAGCTGCTGGAAAGCGAAGACGCCATCGTAACCACGGCTGACGGCGGCGCGCAGGGTATCGCGCTGGCCGAGCAGTCGGCTTTCGACGTGATCGTTTCCGATATCGGTATGCCCGGGATCGACGGCCACAAGATGATGGCCTCGATTCGCGAAGGCGTTAACCGCAACACGCCAAGCATCGCCCTGACTGGCTACGGCACGCTGCGCGACGTGGAAACAGCCAAGGCCGCCGGCTTTAACCTGCACTTGCGCAAGCCGATCGACCTGCAAGCGCTGATCAATGCCGTGAACCAGGCCGTGCACTAGATCCGCCAAGCCACGGCTCGCTGCTGATCGTAGGAGCGGGCCATGCCCGCGAATCCGGATCTCAACCATCGGTGCGGCCCCGTTCGCGGCCATGGGCCGTTCCTACCAAAGCCCAGGCACCGCTGGAGCGAGCTTGTTCGCGAT
>NZ_JAMOIE010000127.1 GCF_024448935.1 Stutzerimonas stutzeri | reverse complement strand
CCCCTGGTTCTTCGATACCACGACTTCGCTGGCCCCCAGGCGCAGGGCGTCTTCCTTCTTGTCGGGCGAGGTGGTGAACAGCACGACATGCGCGCCCATGGCATTGGCGATCTTTACCGCCATGTGCCCAAGGCCACCGAGACCGACCACGCCGACCTTCTGACCGGGGCCGACCTTCCACTGGCGCAGCGGCGAATAGGTGGTGATGCCTGCACATAGCAAGGGCGCGACAGCGGCAAGCGTGTCTTCGGTATGCGAGATGCGCAGGACGAATTTCTCATTCACCACGATGTTGTCGGAATAGCCGCCAAAGGTATTCTCGCCACCGCCGAATGCGGGACCATTGTAGGTGCCGATAAAACCATTCTCGCAATACTGCTCGAGACCCTCGCCGCAGGAAGGGCAGCTCTGACAGCTGTCGACCAGGCAGCCGACGCCAGCGATGTCGCCCGCCTTGAACTTGCTGACGTTCGCGCCGACCGCGCTCACGCGGCCAACGATCTCGTGGCCCGGCACGGAGGGATAGCGGGTGTTGTTCCACTCGTTGCGCGCGGTGTGCAGATCAGAATGGCAGACGCCGCAGAAGAGAATGTCGATCTGCACATCGTTCGGCCCTACGGCACGGCGCGAGAACGTATGAGGTGCGAGTGGCGTGCTTGGGTCAAATGCGGCGTAACCGATGGTTGTGCTCATGAGCGCTCCTGTGGCGTTTTATCGAGTGGGCGGAAGTGCTAAAGCCTATGCCAATAGCGAACAGGACCGGTTGCACAATCCTGCCGATGACTCACGCATTTCTGCTGGAATGGGATAGACCTGGTGCGGGTGGGAGGTGTTCGGTACGTGATGCGCCGGGTTTTGGCGAGCGATTGCTTGCCTGTCATGCAGCGGCGAAACGGTGGGTCGGGAGCAGAGGCTCCCGTCAGGGTAGCGGCAAGCGGTGGCCATCGTGCCGCCTCCCGGGCGGCTCTGGTTGCAGCGTGGCGGGCCCTACGCAGAGCCCGCCATCTCCCGGTCAGGCTGCTTTCAGCTGGGCCTCACGCAGGGCCCGGTTGAGGGCGCTGAACAAGGCGCGAATGCTGGCGGTGGTGATGTTTTCGTCAATGCCGATGCCATGCAGCGGGCGCTCGCCATCCAGACGCACTTCGATATAGGCCGCGGCCCGTGCATTGCTGCCGGCACCGATCGAGTGCTCGTGATAATCCATGATCTCCAGCTTCACCGGCAAGCCGGCGACCAGCGCTTCCAGCGGCCCCTTGCCGATGCCGCGCCAGTGGGCAACCTCGCCATCGGTCGCGACTTCCACGTCCACCGCGCTGGTGCCGTTCTCTTCCTGCAGACGATGGCCCTTCAGCGTGTAGGGCGCGGTGGCTTGCAGGTACTCGGCTTCCAGCAGCGCATAGATCTGCTTGGCGCTCATTTCCAGGCCCAGCCGATCGGTCTCCTTCTGCACCACTTGGCTGAACTCGATCTGCATGCGCCGCGGCAGGCTGATGCCGTATTCCTGTTCGAGCAGAAAGGTGATGCCGCCTTTGCCGGACTGGCTGTTGACGCGAATCACCGCCTCGTAGCTGCGACCGATGTCGGCCGGGTCGATTGGCAGGTATGGCACTTCCCATACGCCATTCGGATCCTGTTGACTGAAGCCTTTGCGAATCGCGTCCTGGTGCGAGCCGGAGAAGGCTGTGTGGACCAGATCGCCGACGTAGGGATGGCGTGGATGGACCGGCAACTGGTTGCATTCTTCGACGACCTTGCGCACGGCATCGATGTCGGAGAAGTCCAGCTGTGGATCGACGCCCTGGCTGTACATGTTCAGCGCTACGGTCACCAGATCGACGTTGCCGGTGCGCTCGCCGTTACCGAACAGGCAACCCTCGACGCGATCCGCACCGGCCATCAGGCCCAGTTCGGTGGCGGCCACGCCCGTGCCGCGGTCGTTGTGGGTGTGCAGGCTGATCAGCACGCAGTCGCGCTTGTTGATCTGGCGGCCGAAATATTCGATCTGGTCGGCATAGATATTCGGCGTGGCGGCCTCGATGGTGGCCGGCAGGTTGAGGATCAGCTTCTTCCCAGGCGTCGGTTGGAATACCTCGATCACCGCGTTGCAGACTTCGACGGCGAAGTCGGTCTCAGTGGAGCTGAACACCTCGGGCGAATATTCGAAGCGCCAAGCGGTTTCCGGCGCCGCATCGGCGAGACGCTTGACCACCTGCGCCGCGGCGACGGCGATGTTCACCACACCAGCCTTGTCCTGGTTGAACACGATGCGGCGGAAGCTCGGCGCGGTCGCGTTGTAGTAATGAACGATGGCCCGCTTGGCACCCTTGAGCGATTCGAAGGTGCGGCTGATCAGGTCCTCGCGAGCCTGAGTCAGCACCTGAATGGTGACGTCGTCGGGAATGTGGCCGCCCTCGATCAGTTCGCGAACGAAATCGAAATCGGTCTGCGAGGCGGAGGGAAAGCCCACTTCGATCTCCTTCAGGCCGATCTGCACCAGCGTCTTGAAGAAACGCATCTTCTTCGCCGCGTCCATCGGCTCGATCAGCGACTGGTTGCCGTCGCGCAGGTCGGAGCTGAGCCAGATCGGGGCCTGGGTGATGGTCCGCGATGGCCAGGTACGGTCAGGCAGATTGATCACCGGGAACGCGCGATATTTGCTTGAAGGATCTTTGAGCATGGTCATGGCAATTTCCTTGGGCAGGCCCCCCCCAAAACGTGGCACGAAGCAGGGAGGGCAGAGCAGGTCGACGTGTAGTTATGGCCCGAATGTAGAGTTCATCTATCGGGTGTTGCAACGGGATCGAAAAAAATGGTGAAAAACACTAATAAAAGCCCACAAAGAAAAATAAAAAATCGCTTGTGCTCGGTAATCGAAGATTGATTGCCCGGCTGGATTGCGGCCCCGTGTCGCACTCAGCCTGGGCCTCGGGACGTGCGATCATCCGGCCACGATGAGCAGTAGCCACGGCAGGATTTACGTGAGACGCAAAGGAAAGTTCACAGCGGGTCTCTGGCTTGGCCAGCGGTGATCTTTCACTGCAGGTTGCAATCAGCCGTCCCGGGTTTGTCGTCGTCGCGCCGGTCGCTCGGTTGGGGCAACTGCGGCATCGGTCGGCTGAGCAGCTGGCTGACCGAGCCATAGCCCTCGCGCATGTCCGCACCGCTCGGGTGCTGGAACACGCGCAGACCGAACTCGGGCAGGATCGCCAGCAGGTGGTCGAAGATGTCTGACTGGATCGCCTCGTACGGGGTCCAGGCCACGGTGTTGGTGAAACAGTAGATTTCCAGCGGCAAGCCGTCGGCGGTGGGGCTGAGCTGGCGCACCATCAGCGTCATACCCTGATGGATACCGCCATGGCTGCGCAGGTAGCGTTCCACATATGCTCTGAAACTGCCGATATTGGTGATCCGTCGAGTATTCACCGGCTCCTTGCCGCGCTCTTCAAGCTTGGCATTCCACTCGTCGATCTCTCGGCGTTTTTCGGTGAGGTATTCATCCAGCAGGTTGAATCGATGCAGGCGCTCGCATTCGTCGCTGCTGAGAAAATGCACGCTTTGCTGATCCAGAAACAGGCTGCGCTTGATCCTGCGGCCGCCGCTTTCCTGCATGCCCCGCCAGTTCTTGAACGAGTCGCTGATAAAGCGCTTGGTCGGGATGTTGCTGATGGTCTTGTCCCAGTTCTGCACTTTTACCGTATGCAGCGCAATGTCGATGACATCGCCGTCGGCGTTCAGCTGCGGCATTTCCACCCAGTCGCCAACACGAATCAGGTCGTTGGAGGTGATCTGCACGCTGGCCACCAACGAAAGAATGGTGTCCTGAAATATCAGCATCAATACCGCCGCCATTGCGCCAAGGCCGGACAGCAGGATCAGCGGCGAACGGTCGATCAGGGTGGCGATGATGAGGATGGTGGCGACCGCATACAGCACGATCTTGACCACCTGCAGATAGCCCTTGATGGGGTGCACATGCGCATCGGCGCGGCGCTGGTACATCATGTTGATGATGTCCAGCAGCGCACCCAGGGCGAGGGCGATGGTCAGCACGATGAAGCCACCGCAGACATTGCGCACGACGGTGACGGCCGCTTCCGGCAGGCCCGGTACGGCATTCACTCCAATCGACAGCACCAGCGCCGGCACGATGTTGGACAACCGGCGAATGATACCGAAATCCTGCAGCTGAGTTTCGCGAGTGCTGCGCAGTATTTTGTACAGACCGCTCACCAGGATGCGCTTGACCACCCAGTTGGCCAGCCAGGCCGCGAATATCAGCGCCGCGCTGGCGACCAGCGTCTCCAGTTCGGCATGCTCGCCCAGCCATTCCAGCCAGACCTTCATTTCTTCCTGCATCGTACCGCTCCGTCAGTTGGCGTCAGACCACAACCACATGCCAGGGGGCGTCCTGTCAGCGGATGAACTCGCGGCTAATCGAGCGGAAGAGGTCGGTCCCTGCCTGTTCCATCCATTCGAACGCAACCATTTCGCGCGAAACGATGCTGGCACCGGCTTGTTGCATGCGTGCCAGACCAAGCGCTTTGTCGCTGGCGCGGCGCGATCCGACAGCTTCTTCGACCACGAACACCTGATTGCCGCGAGCCAGCAGATCGAGCACGGTCTGCAGTACGCAGATATGGGTTTCGATGCCGCTGATGATGAACTGCTTGCGCTCGCCACCGGGGCGCCTGAACAGTTCGCCATCGCGCGCAGCGGAAAAATGCAGCTTCTCGATGATCGCCTCGTCAGCCATGCCATCGCGCAGGGCTGCGATCGTAGGGCCGAGGCCCTTGCTGTACTGCTCGGTGACCAGCACCGGCACACCGACGCGTTGGGCGACCTGGATCAGCCAGGCACTGTGCCCGGCCAACGTGGTGTGGTCTTCGATGGCCGGAAATAGCCGTTCCTGAATGTCGATGATGACAAGCGTCGAGTCCTGCGCATTGATGAGCATAAGGGGTCCTTGGGGCGGATCAGGGTTTGAACGCACCGATGAAGATCGACGGGTCGACCCGTGCATCGTTCAGGCTGACGTTCCAGTGTAGATGCGGGCCGGTGGCTCGGCCGGTGGAGCCGACCTTGCCGAGCACGGCACCACGGGAAAGCTCGTCGCCGACCTTCACATCAATCTGCGACAAATGGCAGAACATGCTGGTCAGGCCCTGGCCGTGGTCGACGAACACGGTTTTGCCATTGAAGAAATAATTGCCGGTGAGAATGACCTTGCCGGCCGCCGGAGTCTTGATCGGTGTACCGGTCTTCGCAGCGAAATCCAGCCCGGAATGCGGATTGCGCTCTTCACCATTGAAGAAGCGGCGCAGCCCGAACGGCGAGGACAGCGGGCCGTTGACCGGCTTGTCGAACAACAGGTTACTGGGCTGGCGTGGGCTGAACTGCCTATAGGCCCCTGTCTGTTCGTCCAGTTCGCGCTCGATACGTTTGAGGTCGGCGGGGTTGGGGTTGACCTGGCGCTGGTTCCTTAAGGTGATGCGCTGTTCGCGGTAGGTGCGCGGTTCGACACGGAAGCTATGTGCCTGGCCGCTGACGTCCAGCGACTGCTGACCGGCTTTGACCGACAGCGGGATGCCGACAACGGCGATCCAGCGCTGGTCATCTTCGCGTACCACCAGCACCGGTTTGCCGTCGTACCGTGCTGTTGGCGCGCTGGGATCGTTACCCAGGTCGATTACCGCGACGCCACCGGGTACGGGTTTGTTCAGCAGGCGGGTGAGAAAACCTTCGGCGTGGACGGGAAGTGAAAGGCAGAGCAGCAGGGCAAGGGCAAAACGCATAAGAGTCCTGGGCAAAAAGTGGGTTAGTCCAGCAGTGATAGGGTGACGGGCGTTTGATGGTTGTCTTCGACCCTGACGTCCAGTTCGCCTTCGCCCAGACGCGCCTTGAGGCGTTGGCCGGGCTGGGTCTGGCCCGCATGCCGAATGGCCTGGCCGCGCTCGTCGAGCAGGATGCTGTAGCCACGTGACAAGGTGGCGAGCGGACTGACGACATTCAGCGTCTGCGCCAGTCCCTGTAAATGTTGGCGATGGCCTTTCAGGGTGTCCTGCATCGCTCGGGGTAGGCGGCTGGACAGATGATCGAGGCGTTGGCGCAACAGGTTCAGGTTTCGGCCTGGGTGCTGGCCCGCAAGGCGCGTTTCGAGGCGGGCGAGGCGTTCCTGCCCGGCGCAGAGGCGACGGTCGATGCCGCGCAGCAGGCGTTGTTCGAGATCGTCGATGCGCTGGGCCTGTTGTTGCAGGCGCTCGCCGGGGTGTCGCAGCCGGCGTGTCAGGCCTTCGAGGCGCGTTGCCTCGCGGTGTAAACGGTCCCGCATCCGCAGCAGCAAGCGCTGGCGCAGGCCATCGAGTCGCTGGCGCAGGTCGGCGCTGCTGGGAGCCAGGAGTTCGGCGGCCGCGGAAGGCGTCGGTGCGCGTACGTCGGCGACGAAGTCGGCAATGGAGACGTCGGTTTCATGGCCCACGGCGCAAACGATCGGCGTCTCGCAGGCTGCCACGGCGCGTGCGACCCCTTCTTCGTTGAAGCACCACAGGTCTTCCAATGAGCCGCCGCCGCGCGCCAGGATCAGCGCATCGAAGCCGCCACGGTCGGCCAGTTCCAGCGCGCGGACGATTTGTGCCGTCGCTTCGCGGCCCTGGACCGGGGTCGGTACCAGCGTCAGGGCAACATGCGGCGCACGTCGACGGAACACCGAAATGATGTCGCGGATCACCGCACCGGTGGGCGAGCTGACGATGCCGATACGTTGCGGGTGAGCGGGCAGGGCGCGCTTGCCGGCGGCGTCGAACATGCCTTCGGCGCTCAGCTTCTCCTTTAGCGCTTCGAAGGCCAGGCGCAGCGAGCCGTCGCCGGCTGGCTCGACGTTATCGAGGATCAACTGGTAGTCGCCGCGGCCCTCGAACAAGGACACTCGTCCGCGCACTTTTACCGCGAGGCCGTCGCGCAATGCCTGACGCACACGCAAGGCGTTCTGTCGGAACAGCGCGCAGCGCACCTGGGCGCTCTTGTCCTTCAGCGTGAAGTAGACGTGGCCGGATGCCGGCTTGGACAGATTGGATATTTCGCCTTCTACCCACACCTGGGCGAAGACATCTTCGAGCAGCAGCCGCGCGCGACCGTTGAGCTGGCTGACGGTCAGCACTTCACGGTCGAGATTGAGGCGTTGGAAAGGATCTTTGAGCATGCCGGGGATGATAAGGGAAAAGCGCGAAAAGAGCGCTGAAGGCTGGAGGCTAAACGGACAGCGGGCGATGGAGTAGCCTTGACCTGGGTCGACAGCATATTAAGCTGCGCCAGTTCTCGTCTCCGTCTGAGCCAGCCATGAGTCACAGTCAAGCGATCGTCGTGCCGCGTATCTCATCCTTTCCTGGCCATGAAGCCAAGGCGCGAATGATCCTGCGTTGGCTTGCCGAGCGGCGCATCGTCGAGGCGCTGCCAACCACCTGTGGACGGGGTGTTGGCGGCATGGCCTATGCGCTTGGATCGGGTGCGCGCAACGTTGTGCTGCACCCTGAGCGGTTGCCGTTCGCTGAGCCGATCAATGGCTTGGAGGTCGTGACCAAGCGCTGCATCTACACGCCGACCCGGGCGTTTGCCGAGGAGGCCGGATGCCCTGAATGCCGGCAAGAGATTGGGGAGGCGCTGTTCGAGAGTCTCGACGAGTGGATGCCTGCACAGACCGACACCTTCACCTGTCCGGAATGCGGGTACGAGGATGACATCAACGGCTTCCTGTTCATTCCGGCCTGCGGCTTTTCCAATCTTGGCTTCATCTTCAACGGTTGGGGCGAGGCTGTATTTGCCCAGTCCTTTCTTGACCAGTTCGCTGGACGGCTGGGATTCGAGATTGCGGTGGTGGTTGCGTAGCGGTGACCGATCAGTCATTTGTTCGGCGTAGCGAAGCGGAACGCGCGCGACGGACCTTACAACCGCATTGAGCGTAATGGTGTGCGTGGGTATAATGCCGCGCTTCCTTTTTCCCGCCTGGGAGCCCCCGCCATGCTGCGTATCAGCCAAGAAGCCTTGACTTTCGATGATGTTCTCCTGATCCCGGGATATTCCGAGGTCCTGCCGAAGGATGTCAGCCTCAAGACCCGCCTGACCCGCGAAATCGAGCTGAACATTCCCCTTGTTTCGGCGGCAATGGACACCGTCACCGAAGCCCGCCTGGCCATCGCCATGGCGCAGGAAGGCGGCATCGGCATCATTCACAAGAACATGAATGTCGAGCAGCAGGCTGCCGAGGTGCGCAAGGTCAAGCGCCACGAGACGGCCATCGTTCACGATCCGGCGACCGTGACGCCTGAAACCAAGATCAGCGAACTGCTGCGCAAGGCGCGGGAGCTTGGTTTCTCTGGCTTCCCCGTGGTCTCGGGCAAAGAGCTGGTGGGTATCGTCACCGGGCGCGACCTGCGCTTCACGCCGAACGTCGGTGATTCGGTTGCCGCGATCATGACGCCGAAGGAAAAGCTGATCACCGTTCAGGAAGGCACCGGGCTTGAGGAAATCAAAACCAAGCTCTACGAGCACCGCATCGAGAAGATGCTGGTGGTCGACGGCAATTTCCATTTGCGCGGCCTGGTGACCTTCCGTGATATCGAGAAGGCCAAGACTTACCCGCTGGCCTCCAAGGATGATCAGGGCCGCCTGCGTGTCGGTGCTGCGGTCGGCACCGGCGCCGACACCGCCGAGCGTGTCGAAGCGTTGGCTGCTGCCGGCGTCGATGTGATCGTCGTCGACACCGCACATGGCCACTCCCGCGGTGTGCTCGATCGCGTTCGTTGGGTCAAGGACAACTTCCCGCAGGTGCAGGTCATCGGCGGCAACATCGCCACTGCCGAAGCCGCGCTGGACCTGGTCAAGGCTGGCGCTGACGCGGTCAAGGTCGGTATCGGCCCAGGTTCGATCTGCACCACGCGAATCGTCGCCGGTGTCGGCGTGCCGCAAATTTCCGCGATCGCCAACGTCTCCGCCGCGCTCGAAGGCACCGGCGTGCCGATGATCGCCGATGGCGGCATCCGTTTCTCCGGTGACCTTTCCAAGGCCATCGTGGCCGGCGCCAACGCCGTGATGATGGGCTCGATGTTTGCCGGTACCGAGGAAGCTCCGGGCGAGATCGAGTTGTTTCAGGGCCGCTCCTACAAGGCCTACCGCGGCATGGGCTCGCTGGGCGCCATGTCCCAGGCGCAGGGTTCGTCGGATCGTTACTTCCAGGATTCCTCCGCCGGTGCCGAAAAGCTGGTGCCGGAAGGCATCGAAGGGCGCGTGCCGTACAAGGGCTCGCTGGCGGCAATCATTCACCAGCTGATGGGCGGCCTGCGCGCCTCCATGGGCTATACCGGTAGCGCGACCATCGATCACATGCGCACCCACCCGCAGTTCGTGCGCATCACCGGTGCCGGCATGGCCGAGTCCCATGTGCATGATGTGCAGATCACTAAAGAAGCGCCAAATTACCGCGTAGGCTAATCGAGCTCTTTCGCTGAGGGCTGGAGGCTGGAAGCTGGACGATCGTGCTTTTTCGTTCAGCCTTCAGCCTTCAGCCTTCAGCCATTATTCAGGTGAAGAAAAAATGGCCCACCCCGACATTCACGCTCACCGCATCCTGATCCTGGATTTCGGCTCGCAGTACACCCAGCTGATCGCCCGTCGGGTGCGCGAACTCGGCGTCTACTGCGAATTGCATCCGTTCGACATGAGCGATGAGGACATTCGCGACTTCGCGCCGCGCGGCATCATCCTGGCTGGCGGCCCGGAGTCGGTGCACGCCGAAGGTAGCCCGCGCGCGCCGCAGGCCGTGTTCGATCTCGGCGTACCGCTGTTCGGTATCTGTTACGGTATGCAGACCATGTCGGAGCAGCTGGGTGGCAAGGTGCAGGGTTCGGATGAGCGGGAGTTCGGTTACGCGCGGGTCGATCTGGTTGGCAAGTCCAGGCTGTTCGACGGCATCGAAGACCATATGGACGACGACGGCGTGTTCGGCCTCGACGTCTGGATGAGCCACGGCGACAAGGTGACCACGCTGCCGGAAGGCTTCCACATCCTGGCCAGCACACCGAGCTGCCCGATTGCCGCCATGGGTGATGATGAGCGTCGCTACTATGGCGTGCAGTTCCACCCGGAAGTGACCCATACCCGCCAGGGCGGGCGCATTCTGTCGCGTTTCCTGCTGGAAATCTGCGGCTGCGAAGCGCTGTGGACGCCGTCCAATATCGTCGATGATCTGGTCGAGCAGGTTCGCAATCAGGTCGGTACGGCCAACGTGCTGCTGGGCCTGTCTGGCGGTGTCGACTCCTCGGTGGTTGCGGCGCTGTTGCACAAGGCCATCGGCAATCAGCTGACCTGCGTGTTCGTT
>NZ_JAMOIE010000126.1 GCF_024448935.1 Stutzerimonas stutzeri | reverse complement strand
GGTCTTCCAGCCGGTCAAATCGGTGGGTGTCGTCGGCGATGGCCGCCGCTACGCCTGGGTCATCGCCCTGCGTGCGGTGGAAACCTTCGACTTCATGACCGCACGCTGGGCACATTTGCCGTATGAGCTGCTGGAGAAGGTCTCCAACCGCATCATCAACGAAATCGACGGTATCTCACGCGTGACCTACGACGTATCGAGCAAACCGCCAGCGACGATCGAGTGGGAGTGACTGGCATTCGAAGCGGCAAGAATTATTCAGCACTATCAGCGGCTTGGTGGTTTTTGACAATCACTTCGGCCACATCGTCAATTGCGCGGACTTGCGGCGGTAAGCGATTGATGTCGAAAGGCTTCGCACCTGTCATCTGTCGGCGGTTCGCGCATGCAGCGCGAAGATTTGACGGTAAACCTGACGGTAGATTGGTTCTTGAAATCTCGGTGTCTGCATTTACTGTCGTATCCGTGTGGCTTCAGACGGTAAAACCAAACAAGAGCGACATACAAACTAAAAACGCTTCGGCGAACTTGTGTATTTCGTAGTGGCGTTCCGGTTCATATACTGCGCAGTAAATATCGATGTTTTTCGCTCAATTCGTCCCTCAAGGAGAAACGAACTGCGCGACAAATAGGATGTCAGGTAGAAAATTCGTATCCTTCCGGTATTCGAAATCTATCGGCTTGGACAATGATCGCCGGGTACCGAGTCCATGATTGAGCGCGATCCCTTGCTGGAGTTGAAGGCTGAAAACGCCCGCTTGATCGCCCTGCTGGAAGCGAACGGCATTCAATGGCGCGCGCCGCCGGAACCCGTGCCGCCAGCTTTGACGCTGGAGCCCTCACGGCTTTCCACGGACGAAAAAATAGCGCTGTTTCGCCGCTTGTTCCGGGGACGCACGGATGTCTATCCGATCCGCTGGGAAGGCAAGACTTCGGCCAAGTCGGGCTACTCGCCGGCCTGCGCCAACGACAAATTTGCAAGGAGAGCAAATTTGCACAGCGAAGCTGCCCGGAGGGCGAGGGCCATGGATGGCCCGAGTGAATGGCGCGCAGGTGTCTGCGAGAAGCCGCGCATCAAGTGCGGGGATTGTGGCAGTCGACTGCTGATCCCGCTATCGGATGCAGTCTTGTACGATCATCTTGCCGGCAGGCACACGGTCGGCGTCTATCCCCTGCTGGAGGACGATACCTGTCATTTTCTCGCCATCGATTTCGACGAAGCCGAGTGGAAAGAAGATGCCCGGGCCTTCGCCCAATCCTGCACCGAACTCGGTGTCCCGGCGGCTATCGAGATTTCACGATCCGGCGAAGGGGCGCACGTCTGGGTATTTTTCGCTGGCCGGGTGCCGGCGCGCGATGCCCGCCGCCTGGGCACGGCCATCATCAGCCATACCTGCTCGCGCACCCGGCAATTGAAGCTCGCGTCCTACGACCGCCTGTTCCCCAATCAGGACACGATGCCCAAGGGCGGTTTCGGCAACCTGGTCGCCTTGCCGCTGCAGAAAACACCCCGCGAAAACGGTTGCAGCGTCTTCGTCGATATGGAACTGCGCCCGTTCGACGACCAATGGGCGTTCCTAGCTTCAATCCAGCCGATGGCGCCGCACGATATCGAGCCGAGCATTCTGCGTGCTACCGGTGGCGTGCATCCATTGGATGTCACATTCATCGACGAAGAAGAGTTGGCAAAGCCGTGGCAGCGTTCGATGCCGGTGGCGAATAAATTGTCGGGGCCTTCCATGCCAGAGTCGCTTGCTGTGACGCTGGCCAATCTCGTCTACTTCGAGAAAGCACAGTTGCCACAGGCGCTGGCGAACCGCTTGATCCGCCTCGCCGCGTTCCGGAACCCGGAGTTCTACAAGGCACAGGCGATGCGGCTGTCGGTCTGGGATAAACCGCGCGTGATCGGCTGTGCCGAGAACTATCCGCAGCACATTGCCTTGCCGCGCGGTTGCCTGGATGCCGCGCGGGCGTTGTTGAGAGACAACGGCATCCGCTGCGATCTGCGTGATGAGCGCTATGGTGGCGAGTCGCTGGAAGTCACCCTCGCCGGTCAGTTGCGCCCGGATCAGCAATCGACGGTTGCGGAAATGCTGAGCCATGACGTCGGCGTGCTGTGTGCGCCTACCGCCTTCGGCAAGACGGTCGTCGCGGCAGCGATGATTGCCAACCGTGGTGTGAACACACTGGTGCTGGTACATCGCACGGAGTTGCTCAAACAGTGGCAGGAGCGTCTGCGGTCCTTTCTTTGTCTCGACAAAGGTGCGATCGGCACGATCGGTGGCGGCAAGACCAGACCCACAGGGAAGATCGATATCGCGGTGATGCAGTCCCTGTCACGGAAGGGCGAAGTGAATCCGTTGGTCGAGAACTACAGTCATGTCATCGTGGATGACAATTTCGTCGGGAGCGAAATTGGACGCACGTTAGTGCGCCCGCAGGGTGCGCGCCATGGACGGCGCGCATCAATGCCACCATGTCGGCGCGGTGTCATTCGACGCCATTCTGAAGCGCACCAAGGCGAAATACGTGCTCGGCCTCACCGCCACGCCGATCCGTCGCGACGGCCAGCAACCGATCATCTTTATGCAATGTGGACCCATTCGGCACACGGCGGCAAAACCTGCCGGTGCTCCGCACGATCTGGCGGTGGCGCCGTATTCGCTGCATGGGTGCATCGACCTGCCGCTCGAAGCAGGAATTCAGGATGTGTTCCGGCACCTCGCCAATGACCAGGGCCGAACGACCGCAATCGCCGCCAAAATCGAACACGCCTTCAGCCAAGGCCGCAAGGTGCTGGTGCTGACCGAGCGTACCGACCATCTCGAAGCCATTTCGGCGGCTTTGGCTGGAAAGATTCCAGGACTGCTCGTCCTGCACGGCCGGATGTCACGGAAGCAGCGAGCGGCACTGATTGGGCAACTCGAGGCTCTCCCCTTGGAAGCGCCGCGCGTACTGCTCGCCACCGGCAAGCTGGTCGGAGAGGGGTTCGACCATCCACCGCTGGACACCCTGGTGCTGGCGATGCCGGTGTCGTGGAGGGGTACTTTGCAGCAGTATGCCGGCCGGTTGCACCGCGAGCATGCCAACAAGACCGATGTGCGGATCATCGATTTCGTGGACACGGGCCACCCGGCGCTGCTGCGGATGTGGGACAAGCGCCGGCGCGGATACAAGGCCATGGGGTATCGAATCGGCGAATGAATGCCATCGATCAGATCACATGGCCTTCACGGAAAGTGAATCGTGATGAGTGAATACCAGTACTACGAATTCGTCGCCATCGATACGCCACTGACCCCGAAGCAGATGGCGGAACTGCGCGCGCTCGTTACGCGCCAGCATTACCCCGATCAGCTTCGTCAATGATTACCAATGGGGCAATCCCAAGGGCGATTCCGCCGACTGGATGCGACGCTGCTCTGATGCTCCTGTCTAGTGGCCAGCTGAGTTGGTGCGGCTCACTGCGTCTGGTCGAACGCTTGGATAAATGCCATGCTGAAATCTGGCGGGGATCGGCTGTATGCGGGCAACTCGCATGCCATGTCATTGACGGTGCTGGGACGAGCTTCTCTCGCTGTGTAGTCGACAGTATCTGGGAGCACATTCGACCTCTGCAGGAAATCTATTTCGCTGTTGTGCCAATGTCTGTCCCTGGGGCGGGGAACGAGGCCAGGGTATTGCGCTCCAACACCGAGCGGTTCATGCGTTGTTGCAAGGACCGCGAACAGCGTCATCCTCTTGGTCGGATGACACCGCCGGTTTATCCTGAAGGCGACAACTTAAAGAGGAACCTGCAAATGCAAACGCGCAAACTGGGCCGCCAGGGCCTCGAGGTTTCCGCACTCGGCCTCGGCTGCATGGGCATGTCGGACTTCTATGCAGGCCGCGACGAGGCCGAGGCGGTGGCGACCATCCACCGCGCCATCGAGCTTGGCGTGACCTTCTTGGACACCGCCGACATGTACGGCCCGTTCACCAACGAGGTGCTGGTCGGCAAGGCGATTGCCGATCGCCGCGAGCAGGTGGTGCTGGCCACCAAGTTTGGCAATGTCCGCAACGAGAAGGGCGAGTATCTCGGTATTCGCGGGGACGCCGAATACGTGCGCCAGGCCTGCGACGCGTCGCTCAAGCGCCTCGGCGTCGACCACATCGACCTCTATTATCAGCACCGCGTCGATCCGGACACGCCGATCGAGGAAACGGTGGGCGCCATGGCCGAGCTGGTCAAGGCCGGCAAGGTCCGCTACCTCGGGCTGTCGGAGGCGGCACCGGAGACGATCCGCCGGGCGCACGCCGTGCATCCGATCAGCGCGCTGCAGACCGAATACTCGCTATGGAGCCGAGAGCCGGAGGAGCAGATCCTGCCGACGGTTCGCCAGCTGGGCATCGGCTATGTCCCCTACAGCCCGCTCGGACGCGGCTTCCTCACTGGGCAGATCCGCCGCATCGAGGATCTCGCCGAGGACGACTACCGTCGCCACTCGCCGCGTTTCCAGGGCGAGAACTTCCAGAAGAACCTCGATCTGGTGCAGGAGATCGAGACGATGGCGCAGGAGAAGGGCTGCATGCCGTCCCAGCTCGCGCTGGCCTGGCTGCTGGCGCAGGGCGAGGACATCGTGCCCATCCCCGGCACCAAGAAGCGCAGCCGACTGGAGGAGAATGTCGGCGCGCTTGACGTACGGATCGGCGCCGAGGACCTCGCGCGCATCGACCGCATCCTGCCGCCGGGGGCGGCTGCGGGCCCGCGCTACGCCGCGCCGCAGATGCAGGCGCTGAACCGGTGAGCGGCGCCGCGCTGGAGGGCCGGGTCGCCATTGTTACCGGCGGTGGACGCGGGCTCGGCCGCGCCATGGTGCTCGGCCTTGCGGCCGCGGGCGCGCGGGTGATCGCCACCGCCGCCCGCGAGGCAGCGGAGGTCGAAGCCGTCGCCGCGGAGGATGGCAGCGGCCGCATCGTCCCAATGGTCGCCGATGTGACCCGTGAGCAAGACTGCGCCCGCATCGTCGCACTGGCGCAGGAACGCTTCGGCCGGCTCGATCTGCTGGTCAACAACGCCGGGCGCGGGATGAAGTACGTCAGCGAGCGCTTTCTGAGCGAGCCGACCCGGTTCTGGGAGGCCGATCCGGAGGTCTGGTGCATGGTGATCGATACCAACGTCAACGGGCCGTTCCTGATGGCACGGGCGGCCGCGCCGGGCATGATCGCCGCCGGTCACGGGCGGATCGTCAACATCACCATGAATCACGCCACCATGCGCCGGCGTGGCTTCTCGCCCTATGGCCCCTCGAAGGCGGCGCTGGAATCGGAAACCATCATCTGGGCGCAGGACCTCGAAGGGACCGGGGTCACGGTCAATGCGCTGCTTCCGGGCGGCGCCACGGCAACCGGCATGATTCCGGACGGCTTTCCAGCCGAAGCTCGCGCCAACCTGCTCGATCCCGCCGTTGTCGTGCCGCCGCTTCTTTGGCTGGCCTCGGACGCCTCGTCCGCGGTCACCGGGCGACGGCTCGATGCCTCGCGCTGGACGCCAGGGGCTCCGGAGGCCGAGGCCGCAGCCGCCGCGCTCGACGACGCGGGCTGGACTGTCTCCTGACTAGCGGGCCGTTGAAAACTGTAGGCGAGGCAGGCAGGACAAGGCCAAAAGGGCCGAGGAAGCGGACCGGGCTCGCGATCGAGTTTACGGCTGTAAATGAGCATTGTGACCGGGCTGGCGACCCAGGATCTTTTTGATGCAGGATTGCCAACGCAGGTAGTTTTTCAACGGCCTGCTAGCGGGCCGGGGATCAAACGGTTGCGGTAGATGGCTGGGTTCCGCGCGCCCACTCGATACCCATCCCGGGAGCGTTCGGTCAGTCAGCCTGATTCGGGCAGTCCAGAGTCATGTTTGTGGTTAGCAGCAAAAAGACTGTCAGGAGCGGCGTCGGTGCTGGAGCGTTGAGGAAAAGCTCACCATGGTGCGGAGAGCCTGCGCAAGGCGCCTCGATGGTAGCCAGGCATAACGGCATCAATTCCAACCAGTTGTGCCAAGGCGGGAAGTGGTCAGCGCATGAGCGCCGGACACTGCGGTACTGACTTCGGTGCGGGACGCGATGAACCAGCTCTGCGAGCTGAAACCCTATGCCATGCGTATCTGGCTCGACCCAGGCCGCATGGCGAGCTTCAATATCCGGCTGTGGACGGCGGGCTGCTCAACCCGTTGCCATCGTGCCCGTGGTGTCTGGCTAAGCGACCTGATCGTCGCGGTGAGCCTCAACTTGCCGAGCCAGAAGCGCGACCTGTTGCCGGTGATCGAGACGGCCGCCGCTGCTCATGTGGCGCTTCGCGGCATGTCCGGTTCGCTCACGGCGTACCTGTCGTTCCTTTGCCGGGAAGACGCCGCGGCCCTGGAGCTGGCGCCAGCCTGTCAGCGGAAGACGGCGAGCCCGGCTGGATCGAGCCCGACCCGGACGACCCGCAGCCGTACTCCAGGCCAGGCCACCGAGCCGTGGGTTGGGGTGACGGCGTCAGTTGACAGCGATTGGTTATTGACTAGGGTGTAGGTTGGAGAAACGCCAGGCTCCGGCCTGTAGGGCTTCAACAATCGACAACAAAAAGGAAGACGCCATGCCTTACGCTGATGTCAACGGCCAGCATCTATATTACGAAGATACCGGCGGAGCGGCTCCCGTGCTGGTCTTCTCTCACGGCTTGCTGATGGATCACCGCATGTTCGAGCCGCAGATCCGCGCCCTGTCGTCACAGTATCGCTGCATTGCCTGGGACGAACGCGGCCACGGCAACACGGCAGGCGACACGATCGAGCCTTTCACCTACTACGATTCGGCCAACGACCTGGCGGCCCTGCTCGACCACCTGGACATCCAGCGAGCGGTTCTCGTGGGCATGTCCCAAGGCGGCTATCTCTCGCTGCGCTGCGCCTTGAACCACCCCTCGCGGGTGCGGGCCCTGGTGTTGATCGACTCCCAGGCGCTGCCAGAGGCTCCCGAAACCCTGCCGCAACATCAGGCACTGGTGGAACAGTGGAGCACCCAGGGGCTGACCGACGAGAGTGCCGAGCTGATTGCCGATCTCATCATCGGACGCGACTGGCCGGGCGCCGAACAATGGAAGCAGGGCTGGAAGCAGAAGGCAGCGCACGACGTCACCACCTGTTTCGACACGCTGCACGGACGTGACGACATCCAGCCGCGGATGAGCGAGATCCAGGTACCGGCCCTGGTAATCCATGGCACGGCGGACCAGGCCATTCCCCTGGCTAGCGCCGAGGCCATGGCGGCTGCCTTGCCGCATTCCCGGCTGGAGGTGATCGAAGGCGCTCCGCATGCCGCCAACCTGACGCATCCTGAACGGGTCAACGCCGCCATACAGGCCTTTCTCACCACCCTGTAGCCTGGCTTGGCAGGCGATGGACTGCCTAACGGCAGGTGGCGCACGCCGCATCGCCTACAGCCGTGGGTTCCGGAATACGGACTTCATTGCGGCTTGCGCGCCTGACCACCGGCGTGGCCGCAGCCCAAACGAACTGGCGAGGCGGGATCTGCCCGCGCCCAGCGCCAGCGCCAGCGTTCCTGGGCCGGCGCGTAGGCGAGACAGGGCGCTGCAGCCTGCAACGCTGGCGATGGCCCATACAGCGGTAACGGATGGGAGTGGCTAGCGGCTTTCCACGTTATTGCGGCCTGGTGCCGGTCATCGGCTACACATGGTTGGGGCGATGCTCGTGTTGCTGGGCGGGTGTGGTCGCCTGGACGTTTGTACTGGATACCGTGCATGAGAAGGCTGGCTTGACCCTGACATCGTGCTATCGCTGGTGGCCTAGATGGCCGCATTCTGGCGCGCTTTCTCATGGAAGCATCATTTTCTGCCACTGTTCGCGGTGCTCGGCTGGTTCAGCGTGGCCTTCGGCGCACGATCGTAGCGCTCTATCCCCTGGTCATTCCGCCGGCGCTCGATCTCGCTGAGGCTTCCTCAGCGCCGCTGAGTCAGATGTTCATCCTGGCCGGCTTCGTCATTCTGATGCCGGTCACGCTGGCACGCATACAGTACCCTTGGCTTGGGCCTTCCACGGCAAGATCAGGGCGAAAAGCTGATGCCCCTGTTTTTGACCCGCTTCGCCGATCTTGCAGTCCATCCGGCAAAAAGCCCGGCGTCGCGGCACTTGGCGGGCAGCAGGCGATGCCGAACGGCGCGGCGATAGGGAGCTATCGCCGGAGTGTTCAGATCACGTACAGGTCCAGGTATTCGTTCACGGGCATGGCTTCCAGCCTGGCCAGGTCCAGCGAGACGTCGAGGATCTGCTTCTGCCGCTTGTCCGGCAGCATGCGCGCCAGATTGGTCCTGAACTTGGCTTCCAGCAGCGGGAGGCCCTCGGCGCGCCGCCGGCGATGGCCGAGGGGGTACTCGACCACCACCTCGTCCATCACCGTGCCGTCGGTCAGCTCGATGCTCAGCGCATTGGCGATCGAACGCTTGTCCGGGTCGTAATAATCCTGCGTGAACTGCGGGTCCTCGACGCACACCATCTTCTCGCGCAGGAGGTCGATCATCGGTTCGGCTGCGACCGAATCCTCGTAGTCCTCGGCCGTCAGGCGACCATGGAGCAGTGCGACCGCGACCATATACTGCACGCAGTGGTCGCGATCGGCCGGATTGTCCAGCGGGCCCTGCTTGTCGATGATGCGGATGCAGGCCTCCTGGGTGCGGAGGGTGATTTTGCGGATATCCTGCGGCGACCTGCCGGCCGCGCGCAGCCGGCCGTGCACGATCAGGGCCGCCTCGGCGGCCGTCTGGCCGTGGAACTCGGCCGGAAACCTGATCTTGAACAGGATGCTCTCCATCACGTAGCTGCCATACGGCCGCTGGAAGCGGAACGGCTGGCCGCGGAAGCTGACGTCGTAGAATCCCCAGGTCCTGGCGGTGAGCGCCGATGGATAGCCCATCTCCCCGGTGGCCGCAATCAACGCCAGGCGGACGCCGCGGCTGGTCGCATCGCCCGCCGCCCAGCTCTTGCGGCTGCCGGTGTTCGGCGCGTGGCGGTAGGTGCGCAGGGATTGGCCATCCACCCAGGCCAGCGACTGTGCCGCCAGCTGCTCCTCGCGCGTCAGCCCGAGCAGGTCGGCCACCACCGCGGCGGTCGCAACCTTGACCAGCAGCACGTGATCGAGGCCCACCTTGTTGAAGCTGTTCTCCAGTGCGATGCAGCCCTGGATCTCGTGCGCCTTGATCATGCTGGTCAGCACCGTGCGCATCGTCAGCGGCGGCTTGCCCGAGGCAATCGCACTGCGGCTCAGCCAGTCGGCCACTGCCAGAATGCCGCCGAGATTGTCCGACGGGTGGCCCCATTCCGCCGCGAGCCAGGTGTCGTTGTAGTCCAGCCAGCGGATCATCGCGCCAATGTTGAATGCCGCCTGTACCGGATCGAGCTGCAAGCGGGTTCCTGGAACCCGGGCGCCGTTGGGCACCCGCGTTCCATCGACGACCGGCCCGAGCAGCTTCTTGCACGCGGGGTACTCCAGCGCCTCCAGGCCGCAGCCCAGGGTATCGATCAGGCAGTGGCGCGCCGTTTCGTAGGCGAGCGCGCTGTCGATCCGGTAGTCGCGGACGTAGTCGACGATGTCGACCATCACCGCATCCCAGTCGGGCCTACGGGCGGACTTGGTGGCAGATTCGGTCATGGCGTGCATCTCCTGTGGCGATTGATGAGCACGGCGGTAGCCGCAACCGGAAAACGTCAGCGAGCGCATCGGGGATGCCTATCGGCAGGCGAGTCGTAGCTGATTCCGGGGATAGTGCCGCGCCGAGTCAATGTGGCCCGTCGATGGCTCAGCTCGCGCCACGGCGGGATGCGGCCGTGGCGGCCGCTTGCAGCGCGGCAGCGGGTTCCTCGTGCGCAGGGCTCGCGCAGCAAGTGCTAGCCGCAGCGGCATCCAGTGCGGCATTTTCCCCTGGCTGCAGCCGTCGTCGTTGGCCGGAATGACGCGCCGTGTAGAGGTCAATGGCAGCAAATCCCATCAGTTATCGACACTGATCCGGCCGAAAGTTCATCTGTTTTGCCGCAGTCGGTGGACATTCAGCGATCGGCATGATCCATTCCCGCCGCGGCAGCTTTTCGGCCCGGGCGCGCAGCGCCAAGCCGGCGGCAGCCACGCCTTCGGGCCGGGCGGGGTCAAGGTTCCAGCCGTGAACGCTCACGCAGGCGGTTTGTAATGATCCGGAGAATAATCCGCAGAACGAGATAACTGATGATGGCAACGCCAACCACTGCTGAGCCACAACCTCTCGTTTAGCCCATTGACGTCCCATAAGATGGCTCCACGGTCCGCCTTTTCGACTCGAAGTGTCGAGTTTTTTATCGTGCGCCTGGCATGGCGCGTTGCGCGT
>NZ_JAMOIE010000125.1 GCF_024448935.1 Stutzerimonas stutzeri | reverse complement strand
CTGGACAGGGTTTGGCCCCGAACGCTCCCCTGTCAAGTTTTTTTCGCTTTTCCGCAGTTTTTGCATCTCGAAACACCAACGTTCCGCTGCCTTTTCGTCCGGCCTTCCAGCCTCCAGCGCTCTTATCGGCTTTTTATTATATTTTCGATTCAAGCCTCAACACACCTTGATCTTCCCGCCAGCTGACCCGACTGAGAAAGCTCATGCCGAGCAGGGCGTCAGACGGCGCCGCACCCTCGAGCACGACCGCCTCGACACCCAGCACATCGATGGCGCCGACCTTGACGCTATTGAGCTGCACCCGCCAGGCCTTGGCGGTACCGCTTGCGGTGCCGACGACGATCTGCCGGCCATCGACCCGGTAATCGATTCCCAGGCGCCGCGCCTGGATCTCATTGATCGCTACCGATGTGGCGCCGGTGTCGACGAGAAACTGCACCGGCTGGCCATTGATCGAACCGGCGATCCAGTAGTGACCGCCCTGCCCCTGGGCGATGCTCAGTTGCCGACGAGCAGGCTCGGCAAAGCCGGCGCTCAGTTCACGAGAGAGACCATAGCTGCGCTCGACGCCCTCCACCCGCAGAACCGCGCCTGTCGAATCAGCGCTTATGACCTCTACACCGCCTGGCCCTACCTGACCGACCCGAACCAGCTTGCGCTGGCCGTCGACGTTCAACACGGCAGCGCCAGGGAACAGGCCGACCACCTGCACCCGTGGTGCAGCGGTGACAGCCAGCGAGAGGAGCGACAGCGTGGAGAAGAGCAACAAAGAAACGAGGCGCATCAGTGGCAGCCTTTTGGCACAGGACAGGCCGCATTGTTTCACGAGCCCTTCCGGCATTACAGCGATCCGACGCACAGCCCGAGCCTCCGAGACAATCAGCTCAGCAAGCGCACCGCGATGTGCATCACAGCGCAAGCGGCGAAGCCGGCGAGGATGTCATCAAGCATGATGCCCGGCCCGCCGTGAACCTGCCGGTCTACCCAGCTGATCGGCCAGGGTTTGAGAATATCCAGCAGACGGAACACGACGAACCCGAGCAACAGCCAGTTCCAGCCCGCAGGCACCAGCCAGAAGGTGATCCAGATGCCGGCGAACTCGTCCCAGACGATGCCTTCATGGTCGTGCACGCCAAGATCCTGAGCGACCTTGCCGCACAGCCAGATACCGAAGAGCATGCTGGCGACGATGAGCGCGCCGTATCCCCAGCCCGGCAGCATCTGCCACAGCGGCACGAAGGCCAGCGCTACCAGAGAGCCCCAGGTGCCCGGCGCTTTCGGCAAGATGCCGGAGCCGAAACCAAAGGCCAGGTTGTGCCAGGGATTGCTCCACACCGAGAGCGGGATCGGCTCGGCTTGCGCGGCTGATTCGGTCAAACGGCTGTCCTCATGATTGATTCGAGCGCCGGCGGCTCAACGGGTGAAGTGGGTGTAGCCTCGCTGGCCGATGCCCACAGACCTTCCCTCAGCATCAACCAACCGAACGCCCTCACCCACCTCCACATGGCCAATGACGTGCACGGGCCATCCTTCGGACTGCAGGCTCGGTAACGCATCGGCCGGCAAGGTAAACGCCAAGAGATAGTCGTCACCTCCCCCCAAGCCGGATTGCAGGGCCTGCTCAGCCCCGGCGAAACGCACCAGCGAGTCCGACAGCGGCACCCGGGCTTGCTCGATTACCAGCGAAACAGCGGACGCGGCGGCGATATGGTTGCAGTCGGCCAACAAGCCATCGGAGATATCCAGCGCCGCGCTCGCCTTGCCGCGCAGCGCCTGTCCCAGCGCCAGCTGCGGCTGGGGCGACCAGTAGCGCCTGAGCAGCGCCGCCGCTTCGGCGGTGCCCTGCGCGCGCTCACCCAGCACGATCGGCAGCGCGCCAGCTGCATCGCCAAGAGGCCCGCCGACGCAGAGCAGGTCCCCCGGCTGCGCGCCGCTGCGCAACAACGCCTGGCCTACCGGCACGCGCCCAAACACCGTCAGCGTCATGCTCAGCGGGCCGCGCGTGGTGTCGCCGCCGATCAAACGCATGCCGCAGCCCGCCGCCATGGCGTCGAGGCCACGGGCGAACTCGCCCAGCCAAGCGGGGTTAGCGGAAGGAATCGTCAGGGCGAGGGTAAAGCCAATGGGCGCAGCGCCCATGCCGGCCAGATCGCTGGTCGACACGGCCAATGCGCGCTGACCGAGCAGATAGGGATCGCAGGGATCGGGAAAATGCACGCCGGCGACCAGCGAATCGGTGGAGATCGCCAGCTGCTCACCGGGCGGGACGGCGAGCAAGGCGCAGTCGTCGCCGATGCCCAGCACGACGTCGCCGCCAGCCCTGGCACAAGCGGCGGCGGCGAAGTACTGGCGGATCAGCTCAAACTCACCCATCAGGCCGTGCAGGCTCAGCGCTTGTGAGCGCTGACCTCGGCACTGCGAAGGCTGGGCGCCAGCTTGTCCAGCACACCGTTGACGAACTTGTGCCCGTCGGTGGCACCGAACACCTTGGCCAGCTCGATGCCCTCGTTGATTACCACCCGGTAGGGCACGTCGATGCGCTGCATCAACTCGTAGGTGGACAGGCGCAGGACGGCCAGCTCGACGGGGTCGAGTTCTGCCAGCGGGCGATCAAGATGCGGCACGATGGCGCCGTCGACTTCGGTCTTGGCCCGCGCCACACCGGTCAGCAACTCATGGAAGTAGTTGCCGTCGACGCCGGAAAAATCGTTGTCGACGCGAAACTGCGCCTCGATCTCGTTGAGGCTCTGGCCTGCCATGTGCCACTGATACAGCGCCTGCATGGCCAGGCTGCGCGCCACACGGCGCGTGGCGATCTTGCCCTTGGCCTTGGGCTGCGGGGCATCCTGACTGTCGTCGCGATTCAGGCTCACTTGGCCTCCAGCTGCGCCAGCAGGCTCACCATTTCCAGCGCGGAAAGTGCGGCTTCGGCGCCCTTGTTGCCGGCCTTGGTGCCGGAACGCTCGATGGCCTGTTCGATGGAGTCGACGGTCAGCACGCCGAAAGCGACCGGCACGCCGAACTCCATGGAGACCTGGGACAGGCCCTTGGTGCATTCACCCGCGACATATTCGAAATGCGGGGTGCCGCCACGAATGACCGCGCCGAGGGCGATGATGGCGTCGTATTCGCCCTGCTGGGCGACCTTCTGCGCGACCAGTGGAATCTCGAAGGCACCCGGCGCGCGGATGATGGTGATGGCGTCTTCGGCGATGCCGTGGCGCACCAGCGCATCGACGGCGCCGCTCACCAGGCTCTCGACAACGAAGCTGTTGAAGCGGCCAACGACCAGGGCGAACTTGCCCTGCGGGGCGATGAAGGTACCTTCGATGGTCTTCAGTGTCATAGGTGGTTTCTCATCTCTTTAAAGAACGAAGGCGCCGCGTTGCATCGCGGCGCCCTGACATCATTTATTCGGCAGGCAGGTATTCTACAACTTCCAGATCGAAGCCGGATATCGCGTTGAACTTCATCGGCGAACTCATCAGGCGCATCTTGCGCACCCCGAGATCGCGCAGGATCTGCGAGCCCGCCCCAACCGTGCTGTAGGTCGCCGGGCTCGGCAACTGCTGGCGGTTCAGCTGGGCCAGCAGTTGCGGCCCGGTCAGCGGGTTGCCCAACAGCAACACCACGCCGCTGCCGGCCTTGGCGACTTCGCTCATCGCAGCGCGCAGGCTCCAGCGTCCGGGCACGGTGACCAGCAGCAGATCGCGCAACGGCTCCATGTTGTGCACGCGCACCAGCGTCGGGTTTTCCGGCGATATCTCACCGCGGGTCAGCGCCATGTGTACGGTGTCTTCCACACCGTCGCGGTAGGTGACCAGTTTGAACTGCCCCAGCTCGGTTTCCAGCGGCTGCTCGGAGACCCGCTCGACGGTGCGCTCATGGATCATCCGGTAGTGGATCAGATCGGCGATGGTGCCGATCTTCAAACCGTGCTGCTCGGCGAAGAGTTCGAGCTCCGGACGACGCGCCATGGTGCCGTCGTCGTTCATGATTTCGCAGATGACGCCGCTGGCCTCGAAGCCAGCCATGCGCGCAAGGTCGCAGGCCGCTTCGGTATGACCGGCCCGCGCCAGCACGCCGCCTGGCTGCGCCATCAGCGGGAAGATATGCCCGGGGCTGACGATGTCCTCGGCTGTCGCACCGCGGGCTACGGCCGCCTGCACGGTGCGCGCACGGTCGGCGGCGGAAATGCCGGTGGTGACGCCTTCGGCGGCTTCGATGGAGACGGTGAACCTGGTGCCGAAGCCGGAGCCATTACGCGGCGCCATCAGCGTCAGCTGCAGGGTTTCGCAGCGCTCGCGGGTCATCGGCATGCAAATCAGGCCACGGGCGAAACGGGCCATGAAGTTGATGTGCTCGGCGGTCACGCATTCGGAGGCGACGATGATGTCGCCTTCATTCTCGCGGTCCTCGTCATCCATGAGGATGACCATCTTGCCGGCGCGGATGTCTTCGATCAGTTCTTCAGCGGTGTTCAGAGCCATGTGGCCAATCCTTCTTCAACGAGCCGGGTTCAGGTAGCCATGTTCGGCCAGGAAGCTTTCGGTCAGGCCCGAGGCATTGGGCTCGGCGGCCTTGTCGCCCATCAGCAGGCGCTCCAGATAGCGAGCCAAGAGGTCCACTTCCAGGTTCACCTGCCGTCCGGGGCGGTAGTCGACCATGATGGTTTCGGCCAGGGTGTGCGGAACGATGGTCAGCTCGAACTCCGCGCCGTTCACGGCGTTGACCGTGAGACTGGTGCCATCGACCGTGATCGAGCCCTTGAGCGCGATGTACTTGGCCAACTCGCGCGGCGCGCGAATGCGGAACTGCACGGCGCGGGCATTTTCCTCACGCGCCACCACCTCGCCCACGCCATCGACGTGACCGCTGACCAGATGCCCGCCGAGACGGCTGGTCGGCATCAGCGCCTTCTCCAGATTCACTCGGCTACCAGGCTTGAGATCGATGAATGCGGTGCGTGCCAGCGTCTCGTGGCTGACATCGGCCCAGAAGCCGTTGCCCGGCAGCTCGACCGCGGTCAGGCAGACGCCGTTGACCGCAATGCTGTCGCCCAGTTTGACGTCCGCCAGGTCCAGCTTGCCGGTCTCGACCAGCACCCGCACGTCGCCACCCTTCGGCGTCATGGCACCAATGGTCCCGATGGATTCGATTATTCCGGTGAACATACGGCCTCCCGTGGAAGGCTGTTGAAACGATGCATATGACCAACTCCTGTTTTGATAAAACAGGGCGCTGCAGATCGATAGGGAGTGGACGCGCGCGCGCAAGGCGCCCGTCGAGGCATCCCGCTCTCTCTCATCCGGACTATACCGTCGGCCCCGGAATCACACCGGGTCTGCTGACCTTGTCAAAGACAAGCGCTCGCGGGCTAGACGCCAATCGAAAGCTACTGCGCCCAGGCCATGCTGCGTTGTAATCCTCCTCGAAATGCTCATTTACCGCAGTAAAATCCGCTTTCTCGTCGAATCACGCCTTGCCTGACCTGCGCTCGCTACGCTTTCCAGCTTTTTTTGGCTGCGTCATTACCGCCGGTGGGGAATCTCACCCCGCCCTGAGAACGTGGGCCGCTAAGGCCCGGCGCCGTTTTTACCACAGTTGCGCCGGTTCTGCAGCCGGCAAACGATCCTTTGACCTCCAGCCCAGCCAGTAAAATCCCGGACGATCCTCGTAGCGCTGCGCTTGTTTGTCCATGGGCATCGCAGCGGGTGATCGCGCGCAGATACCGCCAGCCGCACCCGATGCAACGCAAGGCGATCAGCAAGGAACGTCACTCCCGCAGTCTTCGTACCGACACGCCGAGCCAGGATCCGCTCGCCCTATGCCGATCCTCCGCGCAAACCAGGACACGACCAGGACGCACGCGCCGGACCTTCACAGGTGCCACGAGGGATTGGGTATGTCAGAGGTTACGGCTAGGCAACCGTCGGCAGCGGCATGCGCTGCCGAGACCGACCGCAAGGGCCAGGCGGGCGTCAGTTCGTGGGTACGGCGATGATTTTCCAGTCGTCGCCAACCGCCCGGATATTGACGATTCGCAACTCGCGCGCCTCGCTCATGCGCTCCAGTGGCAGCTCGAGCAGCGGCCGGGCGCTGGAGCCGAGGAACTTGGCCGCGACGAACAGCTGGTACTCGTCGATCAGCCCCAGCGCGGCAAAGGCGCCAGCCAGCCGCGGACCCGCTTCGAGCAGCACCTCGTTGGCGCCACGGCTAGCGAGTTCGCGCAGCAAACCCTGCAGGTCCACACGCCCCGCATCGCCCAGCCTGGTCAGCACCTCATGACCCGCTGCCCGATAAACTTCGGCCTGATCGGAACGGGTGCTTGCCACCAGCGCAGGGCCGACCTGGAAGAACGGCGCGGCCAGCGGTACGCGCAGTTGGCCATCCACCAGCACCCGTAACGGTGGACGCTGCATGGCCAGCGCGGTCATTTCGTCATCGAGCCCTAGCTCTGCCGCACGCACGGTCAGCCTGGCGTTATCCATGAGTACCGTATCGGCGCCGGTCACCACCACGCTCGATTGCGCACGCAGCCGCTGGACCTCGGCTCGGGCAGCGGCTCCGGTGATCCACTGGCTTTCACCGCTGGCCATGGCGGTACGGCCATCGAGGCTCATCGCCAACTTGGCACGCACGTAGGGCAGCCCGGTCTCCATGCGCTTGATGAAACCGACATTCAGCGCGCGGGCATCTGCCTCCAGCACGCCGCTGGCCACCTCGATACCGGCGCTGCGCAAGCGCTCGAGGCCACGCCCGGCGACCTGCGGATTGGGGTCCTGCATGGCCGCGACGACACGCCCGATGCCGGCGTTGACCAAGGCTTCGGCACAAGGCGGCGTGCGGCCATGGTGGCTGCAGGGCTCAAGGGTGACGTAGGCAGTCGCACCGCGGGCGCGCTCGCCGGCCTGTCGAAGGGCATGAACTTCAGCATGCGGTTCGCCAGCCCGCACATGCCAGCCCTCGCCGATGCGTTCGCCATCCTTGACGATGACGCAGCCGACCCGTGGGTTGGGATGCGTGGAATACAGCCCTTTGCGCGCCAGCTGCAGCGCCAGGGCCATCCAGGCGTGATCCTTGGTGCTCATTCGGTTTTTGCAGGCTCGCGTGACAGGCGCTCGATTTCCTCGCGGAACTCGTTGAGATCCTGAAAACGGCGATAAACCGAGGCGAAGCGGATATAGGCGACCTCGTCGAGCTTCTGCAACTCGACCATCACCAGCTCGCCCAACACGCGCGATTTGATCTCGCGCTCGCCGGTGGCGCGCAGGCGATGCTTGATGTGGGCGATGGCCTCTTCGAGGCGCTCGACGCTGACCGGTCGCTTCTCCAGCGCGCGTTGCATGCCGGCGCGCAATTTCTCTTCGTCGAATGGCTGGCGGCTGCCGTCCTGCTTGATCAGCCGCGGCATGACCAGTTCGGCGGTCTCGAAGGTGGTGAAACGCTCGCCGCAGGCGAGGCACTCACGGCGACGGCGCACCTGATCACCCTCGGCCACGAGGCGCGAGTCGATGACCTTGGTGTCATGTGCACCACAGAAGGGACAATGCATGGGTCAGAGCTGTCAGACGTCGGGAGAGCCATGGTAGCGCATCCCGCCAGCAAGACAAATCGAGCGGATTGTTGCTATACAGGCGCGCATCAACCTCATGTTATGGAGCCGTCCGTGCAGTTACGCCCCTTTGTTCTGCCTGCTTTGCTGCTGGTTCTGGTTGGGTGTTCGAGTGAGCAATCCCAGCGTCCTGTTGCGGCGGTTACCTTCGAGGAACCGCCCCAGGCCACCACCCTGATGCACGAACTGCACGGCAGCCTGATCGGCGTCCCGGCCGACAGCGAAGTCGAGCTGGCGCTGCTGGAAGTCAACCGCCATGACCAGCCAGACCGACTGCTGAGCAATGTGAAGCTGCAGGGTCGGGGAACCGAGCTGCCCTTCATTCTCAAGTTCAATGCCGAGAAATTCCCTCAGGGTCGAGACGTGGAACTGCGTGGGCGAGTGACCCGCTCGGGGCAGTTGATCATGCGTCTGCCAACCGTGCAGGTGAGCAGCCCGGCCAGCCAGTCCCTGGGCCCGCTGCATCTGGTGCCAGCGCCTTGACCCCGCCCGCTGCGCTGCAACAAGCCCTGGCTGAGCTGCTCGGCGACGCTGCGCTGAGCATCGAGTCGCTGCCCGGCAGCGATATCCGTCTATGGCTGATCGATGCGGCCAATATGGACCGGGCGTTCAGCCCGGAGGAAACCCGGCGAATCCTCGACGAGCCGCCCTATTGGTGCTTCTGCTGGGCCAGCGGCCTGGTCCTGGCGCGCTGGCTGGCCGAGCGTCCGGAATGGGTGCGCGGCAAGCGTGTCCTGGATTTCGGCTCGGGCTCGGGTGTCGCCGCGATTGCCGCAGCGAAGGCCGGCGCGGCCGAGGTTGTGGCCTGCGACCTGGACCCGCTGGCCCTTGCCGCGTGCCGCGCCAACGCCGAACTCAACGGCGTGCAGCTCAACTATTCGGACGACTTTTTCAGCGAGGCCGACCGCTACGACCTGATCATCGTTGCCGACGTGCTTTACGATCGGGCCAACCTGCCCTTGCTGGATCAGTTCCTCAGTCGCGGCCAAGTCGCGTTGGTGGCCGATTCCCGTGTGCGGGATTTCCAGCACCCGCTGTATCAGCGCCTGGACATCCTTGACGCCTGTACCTGGCCCGACCTGGCCGAACCTGCGGAATTTCGCCGGGTCAGCCTCTACCACGCCCGTCGCGAAGCCGTGCCCGTCGCGATGTGCTGACAAGCAGCGCCTGCCGTCAGGAGGAAACATGCCGACCGACAAACCCTTACGCCTGTTCTTCGCCCTGGCCTGCCCTTCCGGTCTCGCTGAGGCCGTCTGCAACTGGCGTGACAGCCAGGAGATAGAGGGTCGGCCCGTCGCCCAGGCCAACCTGCACCTGACCCTGGCTTTTCTCGGCAACCAGCCCGCGGCCTCCCTCGGGGGCTTGCAGCCGCTTGCGGCAAAGGTGCGCGTCGATACCTTTGCGCTGCGGCTCGATCAGTTGCGGATGATCGGCAAGGATTTCGCCTGCCTGATGCCCAGCCAGAGCCCGCCGCCGTTGAACCAACTGGTCGAGCAACTGCGCGCGGGGCTGGCCACCCACGGCGTCACGCTCGACGCACGGCCGTTTCTGCCGCACGTCACGCTTTCACGCCAGGTTCACGCCTTGCCTGATATCCAGCCACCAGCATTCCATTGGCCGGTGCGCCACTTCGGCCTCTATTGCTCCGAAAACACCTCGTCGGGTATCCATTACAGCGAACTGGCGAGCTGGCCGTTGACGATCCCCGGTCGCTGATCGGGTATCAGTGCCGCCCTTGCTTCCGAATCGGCTCGTCCCCACTTAACATGCACGCCTCATTTCGCATGCGCCCATTCCGAGAGTTCCAATGAGCCAGACTCCCTACATCTTTGACGTCACCAGCGCCAATTTCGAGCAGCTGGTGCTGGAAAACTCCTTTCACAAGCCGGTGCTGGTGGACTTCTGGGCCGAGTGGTGTGCGCCCTGCAAAGCGCTGATGCCGCTGTTGGCGAAGATCACCGAGGAGTATCAGGGCGAGCTCGTGCTGGCCAAGGTCAACTGCGATATCGAGCAGGACGTGGTTGCGCGCTTCGGCGTACGCAGCCTGCCAACCGTAGTGCTGTTCAAGGATGGCCAGCCGGTCGATGGCTTTGCCGGCGCCCAACCGGAATCTGCGATTCGCGCCATGCTCGAGCCCCACGTGCAGGCGCCCGCGGCGCCGGAAGCGGACTCGCTGGACACCGCACAAGCGCTGTTCGCCGAGGGCCGCATCGGTGAGGCAGAGGAGCTCCTCAAGCAAGTGCTGGCTGAAGACAACGGGAACGCTGTCGCGTTGATCCTCTATGCACGCTGCCTGGCCGAACGTGGCGAGCTCGGCGAAGCCGAACTGGTGCTCGATGCCGTCAAGGGCGACGAACACAAGCAGGCCCTGGCTGGCGCCCGCGCGCAGCTGACCTTCCTGCGCCAGGCCAATGACCTGCCGGAGGTTGCCGACCTCAAGAGCCGTTTGGCGCAGAACGCCGAAGATGACGAGGCGGCCTACCAGCTGGCCATTCAGCAACTGGCCCGTCAGCAGCACGAAGCGGCGCTGGACGGACTGTTGAAGCTGTTCGTACGCAATCGCGGCTATGCCGACGGCCTGCCGCACCAGACGTTGCTGCAGGTATTCGACCTGCTCGGCAGCGACCACCCGCTGGTCACCACCTACCGCCGCAAGCTGTACCAGGCGCTTTATTGAGGCAGCAGCCAGGCTGCGCTGTTGCAGGAGATCCCCCGTCGTCCAGGCGCCGCGCTGTCGCGCAGCAAACTGGAGCGAGCTTGCTGGCGATCCAT
>NZ_JAMOIE010000124.1 GCF_024448935.1 Stutzerimonas stutzeri | reverse complement strand
AAAACATAGAGGGCTGAAATTCTGCGTAGGAGCGGTTAAAAAGGCCGGCATTATCCCTATGCGCTTGGTCACAGCAAGCACTGACCGCCGAACGGGGAGCGAGTTCAGCGCCGCCTTACAGCACGCCGTATACAGGAAACATTACATGATCGAGCAACCTCCATTGGCCGTTGCCGACGCCGAATCGCGCCGCTCAGCCGTCTACCTGGTCATGGCGCAGATCCCGGCAGGCAAGGTGGTGAGCTACGGAGAGGTGGCCGCGATGGCTGGGCTCGGGCGTGCTGCACGCTGGGTCGGCCGGCTGATGTCGCAACTACCCGACAGCACCCGCCTGCCCTGGCACCGGGTGATCGCCGCTGGCGGCCGAATCAGCCTGCCAGCCGGCAGCGCCGCCGGGCATGAACAGCGCACGCGGCTGCGCGCCGAGGGGGTGACCATCATCAACGACCGCGTGGACATACGTCGGCACGGCTGGCATTCGGCGGAGCACAGCGGGTAGAGTGTGCGCTTCATGTTCTGTCCCTGATTTGCCTTTATGTCCCGTGAAACCTGGCGCGCCGCGCTAGCCGCCTATGCCAGTCCAGCCTCACTGACTCTGCTGATCCTTGGCTTCGCTGCCGGGCTTCCTGCGATCCTGGTTTTTTCCACGCTTTCTGTATGGTTGCGCGAGGCGGGTGTGTCTCGCGAGACCATCGGTTTTGCCAGCTGGATCAGTCTCGCGTACGCATTCAAATGGGTCTGGTCGCCGATGCTCGACCAGTGGCGGTTGCCCTGGATCGGCGGCCTGGGCCGGCGACGCTCGTGGCTGGTGCTGTCGCAGGCGGTCATCGCGATCGGCCTGATCGGCATGGCCATGTGCAATCCGCAACAGAACCTGACCATGTTGATCGCACTGGCCGTGGCGGTGGCTTTCGCCTCGGCCACGCAAGACATCGCCATCGATGCCTATCGGCTGGAAATTGCCGAAGACAAATTGCAGGCCACGCTGGCCGCGAGCTACATGACCGGTTATCGCATCGCCATGCTGCTGGCCAGCGCTGGCGCGCTGTTTTTAGCCGAGTGGCTGGGCTCCAGCAACATCGAATACAACCAGGCCGCCTGGGCCACGACCTATATCGCCTTCGCTCTCCTCATCCTTCCGGGCCTTGTCACCAGCCTGTTGATTCCCGAACCCCAAGGCGCCGCGCCGCTGCCTCATGAGCCGTCCAGATTCAGCTTCAATCATCAGATGGCTGCGGTCGGCCTGCTGCTGGTGCTGCTGATTTCCCTTCCCGCAACGATCAACGCATTGATCGCCCAGGCCTGGCCACGTGCATCGCTGTATCTGCTGTTTATCATCGGTTCGCTGTCACCCTGGGGATGGTCGCTGATGGTTCCGGTGCGCCAGATGCTTCAACAGGCTGGCCAACGCCAGCGCCCGGCACGCTTCGATTTTGTCCATCAGGCCGTATCGGTAATCATCCTCATCATCCTCATGGTGTCTACAACGGGCATGTTCCAGTCCTACTGGGGCGGCTACTGGCCACGCGGCACCCTGTACCTGCTGATCTGCTGGAGCTGCCTCTCCGGACCGGGGCGGATTCTGATGGGGCCGGTGCTGACGCCCATCACCGACTTCATCCTGCGGTATCGCTGGCAGGCGCTGTTACTGCTCGGACTGATCGCCACCTATCGGATGTCCGATACGGTAATGGGGGTCATGGCGAATGTCTTTTATATCGACCAGGGCTTCAGCAAGGATCAGATCGCCAGCGTCAGCAAGCTTTTCGGTTTGATCATGACCTTGCTTGGCGCTGCGTTTGGCGGCTTGCTGATCGTGCGTTTCAGCATCCTGCCCATTCTGTTCATTGGCGGTGCGGCATCAGCCGCGACCAACCTCATGTTCATGTTGCTGGTGGAAATGGGCGCCAACCTCAACATGCTGATCGTCACGATCTCATGCGACAACTTCAGCGGCGGGCTGGCCTCGACCGCATTCGTTGCCTATCTTTCGAGCCTGACCAGTCTGAAGTTCTCTGCGACCCAGTACGCCCTGCTCAGCTCGTTGATGTTGCTATTGCCAAGGCTATTGGGCGGCTACTCGGGCGTGATGGTCGAGCATCTCGGTTACAGCCACTTCTTTCTGGTGACTGCGTTGCTCGGCATTCCGACGCTGGTACTGATTGTCTGGCAATGGACACGCAGTCGCCCGCAATCCACCGGCGCCGAGCCGATATCCTCGACCGAACATAGCTAAGAAAAAGCCGGCTGCTGCCGGCTTTTTTTCGCGCAGCACAGGTTCGTCTTCAGCACCTCCAGCAGGATCTTGGGCGCCCGTTTGATATCGGCGCCGTAGCCGCCGCTCGGCTAATGCTGCCAGCTGCACGAACGAGCGCGGGGTGATCAATCGCGGAAGTTATTGAATTGCAATGGCATCCCGAAATCCTTGGCACGCAGCAGAGCGATCGCTTCCTGCAGGTCGTCGCGTTTCTTGCCGGTTACACGTACCTGCTCGCCTTGGATGGCCGCCTGCACCTTGAGCTTGGCCTCCTTGATGTGCGCTACGATCTTCTTCGCCAGTTCCTTGTCGATACCCTCGCGCAGCACCACCTCCTGCTTGACGGTTTTGCCGGATGGATAAGGGTCTTTCAACTCCAGACACTGGATATCGATCTTGCGTTTGACCAGGCTCAACTTGAGGATTTCCAACATCTGCTCCAACTGGAAATCTGCGTCGGCGGTCAGATTGATGGTCAGTTCCTTGAATTCGAAACTGCCTTTGCCACGCAGGTCATAGCGCCGGTCGAGTTCCTTGACAGCGTTATCTACCGCGTTGGTTACCTCGTGTTTGTCGAGTTCGGACACCACGTCGAACGAGGGCATGGGCTTCCTCCTGTGGAAACGGCGCAAGGGTGTGACCCAGCGCGCTTAGCTTGACGGTTCAAATGCGCCATCATTATAACTGTTCGCGCTGCTCAGGCCTTTCCATTCCTGGTGCAGCCCCTCTCCATCTCCGAGCCCCTGAATGCCCAACCCCCAACTCAGCATCCTGGTGGTCGACGACGCCAAGTTCTCCAGCGTGATGATAGGTCGCGCGCTCAGCAAGGCCGGGTACGAAGACATTCGTTTCGCCAACAGTGCCAGCGCGGCGTTGGAGCTGATCGAACAACGCCCCGCCAATGTTCTGCTCGCTGACTGGCTGATGCCGGAAATGGACGGTCTGGAGCTGACCGCTCAGGTCCGCCAGCAGGACGAGATGTCCGATCATTACACCTACATCATTCTCCTGACCGGCCGCGACGGCCAGGACGTGCTGAGCAAGGCCTTCGATCACGGCGTGGATGATTTCATCGGCAAGTCGGTGATGAACGACCAGCTCGTGCCCAGGGTGTTTGCCGCCGATCGACTGTGCGGCTCACTGCAGCGGCTGATGCGCGAAAACCGTCTATTGACCGAAACCATCGCCAGCCTGGAAAAGCGCAACCTGATCGACCCGATCACCGGGCTCGGAAACGCTCGTTACCTGCATCGGCGCCTTGGCGACAGCGTGCGCCAGATCGAAAGCCGTGGCGGTGCGCTGTGCTTTCTGCTGATAGGCTTGCCGGAGGTTTCCAGCCAGCGGGAACGCTACGGTGAACAGTTTCCTCAGGACCTGCTGCGAAGTGTCGCGAGGCGTCTCCAGCAGCTGCTACGCCCGCTCGACGTGCTCGTTCGCCTGGACCATCGCCATTTCGGCGTGCTGACGCTGATTGATGACGTGCGCGGGTGCTCTCCGAGCAGTTTCAAGCGGCTGCATGAAGGGCTCAACCTCAAGGCGTTCAAGACCGACCAGGGCTTCGTTTCAATCAAGGCCGGTATCGCGATGATCAGCCTTGATGCAAGCGCGCTGCCGGTCGATCCCCAGCGGATCATCGCAGAGGCCGGCTCGTTATTACCTGACGCATACGCCACGGGTCGTATCGTGCCCATGCGCTACAAGCAGCCCGCCTGATGGCAGGCACCTGGCACGTACTGGGTGCCGGCAGCCTGGGCGGGCTGTGGGCGACGCGCCTGTTTCGCGCCGGCGTGCCGCTGCGCATCATCCTGCGCAATCCCCAACGGCTTGCCGAGTACCACGCCGCGGGAGGGCTTGCGCTGATCGAGAACGGTGCGAGCCGTGTCTATCCAATACCCGCAGAGCTACCAGAGGCGACGACGCCGATAGAACGGCTACTGGTCGCCTGCAAAGCCTATGACGCGGAAGCCGCCGTCGCGGAACTGGCGCCGCGACTTGCCGAACAGTCGGAAATCCTCCTGCTGCAAAATGGCCTGGGCAGCCAGCAGACCATTGCGGCACGCTGGCCGGAGAGCCGCTGCATCTTCGTTTCCAGCACCGAAGGGGCTTACCGTCAGGCCGACTTTCGAGTCGTGCATGCCGGCCGGGGCCAGAACTGGCTCGGCGATCCGGTCAATCGCCCAGCACCGCCCTGGCTTGCCGAGCTGGACATGGCGGAGATTCCGTACGTCTGGGCGGACGACATCATGGCCAAACTCTGGCGCAAGCTGGCGATCAATTGCGCCATCAACCCGCTTAGCGTGCTGAACGATTGCCGCAACGGCGAATTACTGAATCAGCCCGAGCCGCTGCACCGGCTCTGCAGCGAGCTCAGCGAGGTGTTGCGGGCATGCGGCCAGCGCGCGGCCGCCGATGGGCTCGAAGCGGAAGTGTTGCGCATCATCGAGGCGACCGCGCAAAACTATTCATCGATGCATCAGGACGTGCGGAGCGGGCGCCGAACCGAAGTCGGCTTTCTGCTTGGGCAGGCTTGCCGGGCCGCACGTCAGCAGAGCCTGGCAACCCCCGAGCTGAACGAACTGTTCGAGCGACTCCAGACGCTCCTGCGCCGTCACGGATTGCCCGCCGACTGAGCCCCCGCTACCCTGCAGAAACACCCTTCGCCCGTGCCTGCCATGACCCTGCGCCAGCGCCTTGAAAATCTTCCGGTCGGCCGCAAGCTGCTGATCGCTTTGCTCGTGCTGCTGGCAGCCTTGCTGCTGGTCTCCAACCTCACGTTTATCAGCGCGGCCTATTGGATATCGCGGCAGAGCGTCGCGCCCCAGGCGATGCATACCCTCGGTGAGCTGTTGGCAACTCCCGAGCTGAGTCATCGTGCCCTGGAATCCAAAGCGGCTGCTGAGGAGCTGCTGGGGAAGCTGAACGAATATGCGCCACTGCGGGCGGCTGTGGTCTATGACCGCACGGGGCGCAGCCTGGCTGAACTGTATCGTGGCGATCGGCTGGACTTACCGCAGCAGGTGAGCGACCTGCCTGCGTGGCAGAAGAGCGAGATGCGCGCCAATCTGTTGATCGAGCTGCCCCAGGCCGCGGGGCCACCAGGTCATCTGTTGATGGTCGCCAGTAGCGAACTGCCCGGCGCGTTTTACACGGGCACCTTGACCGCCAGTATCGCCATACTCTTGGCCAGCCTGCTGCTCTGGGCGCTGGTTGCACGACAGATCCGCCAATTGATCACCCGTCCGATTCGTGACCTCGAAGCCCTGTCCCGCCAGGTCACCCGGGAAGAAAACTATTCGCTGCGGGCGACACCGAGAAACCGGGACGAAATCGGCCACTTGGCCGATGCCTTCAACACCATGCTGTCGCGCATGGAGGCTCGCGAGCAGCAGCTCAAGCGTGCCCGAGACGATGCCCAGGAAGCCTTCGATCACGCCCAAGGCCTGGCGGAGGAGACCCGTCATTCCAACCGCAAGCTCGAGCTCGAAGTCCAGGTTCGCAGCAAGATCGAAAAGAAACTCACCGGCTTCCAGAACTACCTGAACAGCATCATCGACTCGATGCCCTCGGTGCTCATTGCGCTTGATGAGCAACTCTACGTGACCCAGTGGAATCAACAGGCCAGTGTGCTATCCGGAACGTCAATCGATGACGCCCTGAACCAGCCCGTTTTCATCGCCTTCGAGCCGCTAAGGCCGTTCCTGAGTCAGATCCGTCGTACATCAGAGCGCCATCAGGTCGAGAAGATCGAACGTGTCACCTGGGCCTTCAATGGTGAGCCTCGGCATTATGCGCTGACCTTCTACCCCCTGATGGGCGGTGGCGGTCGGGGCGTGGTGATCCGCATCGACGACATTACCGAGCGGATCAACATGGAGGAAATCATGGTGCAGTCGGAAAAGATGCTCTCGGTAGGCAGCCTTGCCGCAGGTATGGCACACGAGATCAACAACCCCCTCGGCGCCATCCTGCACAATGCGCAGAACATCCGCCGGCGGCTATCGCCTGAGCTTGAGCGGAACCGTGATGTCGCGCTGGATACCGGGGTCTCGCTGGAAGCCGTCAACCTGTACCTGCAGCAAAGGGAGATCCCGCAACTGCTCGACGGTATTCAGCAAGCCGGATCGCGAGCGGCCAAGATCGTCAGCCACATGCTGAGTTTCAGTCGCCTGAGCAACCGGCAACTGGCGGAGTGCCCACTGGCCGTGCTTATTGACCAGGCGTTGGAGATTGCCGGCAACGACTTTGCGCTGATGGACGGTTTCGACTTCCGCTCCATCGAAATTCTCCGAGACCTCGATCCCCAGGTGGACCGCGTCCCCTGTATCGCCAACGAGCTCGAACAGGTGCTGCTGAACTTGCTGAAAAACGCCGCCCAGGCTATCCATCAGAAACCGGAGCGAGGCCGCGGGCAGATCATCCTGCGCACACGGCTGAATCCGCCTTGGTGCGAAATTCAGGTTGAAGACAACGGCAGCGGAATTCCTGAACATATCCGCAAGCGAATCTTCGAGCCCTTTTTCACTACCAAGGAGGTGGGCCAGGGAACCGGGCTGGGTCTTTCCGTTTCGTATTTCATCATCACCAACAATCACAAGGGCCAGATGGAAGTGCAGAGCAGGCTGGACCAGGGCACCTGCTTTACGCTGCGCCTGCCGCTGACATCCACTACCGAACCCAACAACAGCTGAATCAAGGAATCCAGATGGGCAACCGACTCTCGAAGATTTACACCCGCACCGGTGATGCCGGAGAAACCGGCTTGGCCGACGGCCGCCGAGTGCCCAAGGATCATCCGCGAATCGAGGCGATGGGCGAAATCGACACCCTTAACAGTCAATTGGGCCTGTTGCTGGCCGAGCTGGCCGAAGCCCAGGCGCGCTGGCCAGACCTGGCCGAACTGATCGAAGTCCTGGGGCCCTGCCAGCATCGTCTATTCGACCTGGGTGGTGAGCTGGCGATGCCTGAGTATCAGGCGCTGACCGACACCGAAGTCGCCCGCCTTGAGGCGGCAATCGATCATTGGAATCAGGAGCTGGGCCCGCTGGAAGATTTCATCATGCCGGGCGGCTCACGACTGATTGCCCTTGCCCATCTGTGCCGAAGCATGGCGCGCAGCAGCGAGCGCCGTTGCCAGCAACTCAATGCAATCGAGCCGCTACGCGCGGTCGGCCTGGCTTACCTCAATCGCCTGTCGGACCTGTTCTTCGTAGTGGCCCGGCTGATTGCACGGCGTCAGGGCTGCGCTGAAATCCTCTGGCATGCGGCCAGTGCGCCTGGCGATGCCTGAGCAAACGCGGCGGCGCGAGCGCTTGATCGACGGGCTGCACGCGGCCTGGGAAGTCCTGATCATCCTGCTGGTGTGCATCAACCTTGGGCTCATCCTGTTCGATAGCCTGTTCATTTTGCAGCCGATCAACGACCTTCTGGCCGAATGGGCTCCCGCCCTGCATCAACGCTACGACGCGCAGATTCACCAGAATTTCCAGCACATCGACCTCGCCTTCGTCGCGATTTTCGTCTTCGACGTGCTGCTAGGGTGGATCGTCGCATTGTTCGAACGCCGCTATGCACGCTGGTACTACTACCCCTTTGCGCACTGGTATGACGTGCTCGGTTGCATTCCGTTGAGCGGCTTGCGCTGGCTGCGGGTACTGCGTGTCGGCAGCCTGTTGATCCGTCTGCAACGGTTGGGCCTGATCGACATGCGGCGCTGGGCGGTGTTCGGCCTGGTCAACCGCTACTACCTGTTGTTGCTCGAAGAACTATCCGATCGCGTCATGGTTCGCCTGTTCAGCCGCATGCAGCAGGAGATCGGAGCCAGCGACGACCTTTCCCGCCGCTTGCTGCAAGTGGTGGTCAGACCGCGCAAGGAACGGCTGCTCAACGACCTTTCCCGTCGCATGCACAGCATGTTGGAGAGCGGCTACCGGGACAATCGGGGAGCCATCGAAGGCTATGTCGGCGGACTGATTCACCAGGCCCTGCTGAACAACCCGGAGGTGATCCGACTGCGCCGCCTGCCCATGGGGGGTCGAGTCGCCGATACCCTGGATGAAGCGCTCAGTGATATCGCCGCCCAGCTCCTTCAAGGCGCCGCCGAAGGACTTCACAGCCCGCAGTTCCAGAGACTCGCACGAAACCTGGCCGACGAGTTTTTCGAGGCCTGGATTTACCAGGACGAGAACACCGACCTGGCGCTCGAAGAGCTGCTGGTGGATGTCATCGAAGTCCTGAAACAGCAGGTCCTGGATCGACACTGGAGCCGGTTTGTCAGCCCCATTCAGCCCCCCTCACCACCAGGTTAGCGGCGGTTCGCTGCGGCGACGCCTTGCTGCTGGTCGAGCCGGGCCCCGACTACCATTTCCGTCGCCCAGTTAACGAGGATGTCGGTATAGGCCTTCTGGCAGCTATCACTGGTCAGCGCATGATCGGCGCCAAGGATGATCCGGTGGGTCAGGGAGTGCGTCTGATGGAAAGCGGCGCGGTAACTCATGATGGTGCTGTGCGGGACCAGGTGATCGTGTTCGGACTCGACGATCAGCACGTCGCCGCGAAAGTCGGCGCAGGCTGCCAGTGCACGGTTTTCCTCCGGCACGACTCGTCGGCCGCGCAGTTGGTTGAGCAGGTCCCGGTTCAGCTGGCGCTTGGGCACCATCCAGTCATCGTCCCCGTACAGCGCCGGAACCCGCATGGCCAACCACTTCACGGGTCTCAGGGCCGTAAGCAAGGCCGCCAGATAGCCGCCGTAGCTGGTGCCCACCACGGCAATCGCCGATGGGTCGATGTTCGGGTGTTGCGCCAGCAGATCGTACGCGGCCAACAGATCATTGAGATTCTGCTCGCGCGTAACGGTTTGTTGCTGCGCCAGCGTCAAGGCATGGCCGCGCAGGTCGAAGGACAGGCAGATGCAGCCCAGCCCCGCTATACCTCGGGCGCGTGTCAGGTCACGTTCCTGGCTTCCCCCCCAGCCGTGCACGAACAATACGCCGGGCAGTTTGGTTGGCGGTGAGAGGAAAGTACCGGCGATATGTTCATCGTCGACCGGGATATCTACGCATTCACTCTGAGTCGCCATAATCCTCCACCATTACGTACTTGGTGATAAAGCCAACCTCGGCGTCTTCGTCGCGGAACAGTACGGTCGCACCGGACGGAACTACTTGCGACTCACCATAAACCTCAACGGTAGACGCCCGTACTGCCCCGCTCTGGCCCTGCATGAGCGTCTCAAGCGCTGCGATTTCGGCACCACTTGCGCCACCGATGCGCCATGACTGCTCCAGCACACCGGAACAGGCACGACCACGACCATCGACGCCCTGGGCAATGTCGTAGTTACGACGGGACGCGAAAAATCCTCGAAAGCACGCCGATGCGGCATCGTCGTAGACCTGCGCTTGCATAATGGCCAGCCGGGCCTGCTCCGGAAGATCGAGCCTCAGCAAGGCCTCGAAGTCACCGTCCGACACGACCAGATCTGATCCGCCGTAAACCCTCTCGCCAGAATTGTCGGGCGTCAGGCGCTGAGTCCCGTAGTAGCTGAGCGTTCTCCCCGCCACCCGAATTTGTCCAACACTGAAGGTCGTCACGGGCTCCAGGTTGGCCTCGAGCACCAGCCCGTACTGAGCCAACTCCTTCTCGTCAACGTGTTCCAGCGCATTATCCAGCTGCTGCCCGGTATTGATGCGTTCCTGCCCTCTCCCGCCGGTGGCTCGCACTGGTTTCAGCCTCAGCGAACCTTCATGCAACAGCCGCCGCCCGGCTTCGCGGGCATCTGCGAGCGAAAAGACGCTATAGCCGGGAAGCACGCTGCCACTGACACGCGTGGCGAAGTCACGAGACCAACCAACTGGCGCATCTGCATCCGGACGCACCAGTGGATGCGTGATGGCCTTGGTTTCGATGAATGCCTGCGGTACCACGCCACCGAACAGATCGTCCTCATCATCGAGGCCTAGCTCTCGGGCCGCGTCTGTACCGATGATGGTGCCAGACGGCACCAAATACAGCGGATGCGAATACTCGATGGACCGGTCGTACTCACCGAGAAACGCCAGGCCTTTAATTGCCGCTAGACGCTTGGCCAGATGCTCATGCACGGCCTTTTCATGTCTGGGGTCTCTGGACCTGTTGGCCAGAGTCACCACTGCCCCGCGGGGCGTTTGCGGCGCATCCGCATTGGTCATCTGAGGACTCGCTCCATGGACTGCTGATACGTGCACGGCGAGCGGATCGATAACCGCCCGTTTCGCTCGTCACCACCCGAGCCAAAGCGGATCCGGTGTAACAAGGTAGACCTTGGATATCGACTATCTATCCTTCGAATCGGAGCCCGTGGGGGTCTGCACGTCAGCAGCCGGAATCGAGTAGGGGAACAGACCTTGGCCTGCG
>NZ_JAMOIE010000123.1 GCF_024448935.1 Stutzerimonas stutzeri | reverse complement strand
CATAATGAGAATTGCTGATATCGCTGGCCTCATGGGGTTTACCAAAGCCCAGATTGATGAGCTGGTGGATGATATTCATGCCTTCGCAGAAATAGGCGATTACTTCGATCAGCCTGTTCGGGTCTATTCCAGCGGTATGCAGATGCGGCTCGCGTTTGCAGTTGCCACCGCACAACGGCCCGAGATACTCATTGTCGATGAAGCCTTTTCGGTCGGGGATGCGTACTTTCAGCACAAAAGTTTTGACCGTATACGTCAGTTCACCCGAGAGGGCACAACGCTTCTCCTGGTCAGCCATGACAAGCAGGCTATTCAGAGCATCTGCAATCGGGCGATTCTGCTCAATGAGGGGCGGGTCGCCATGCAGGGCGAGCCGGATGCGGTCATGGACTACTACAACGCCTTGCTGGCAGCGCATCAGGATCAGCAGATCAGCAATGACCCTCAGAAAGACGGTGCCATCCTGTCCGGTACGGGTGAGGTGGTGTTCGAGTCCTGCGAGCTCACAGCGGACAACCTGCCTGTCGAGATTGTCGACGTCGGGCAGACGATTAACATTCACGTACAAGCGCAGTGCGTGACCGCTGTGCCTGATCTGGTTCTTGGGTTCCTCATCAAGGACAGATACGGGCAGGACGTATTCGGCACCAACACCCGCCAGCTTGATCAGATAACGCATGACGTCAAGCCGGGACAATCGCTATCGTGGCGATTTGTACTCGATGCCAACATAGGACCCGGAACCTACTCGATCACATTAGCGCTCCATAGCAGGCATGGGCATATCGACCGTAACTATGCTTGGCAGGAGCGCGCGCTGATGTTTGAAGTAGTCAACCGTAGCCAGCGTGAATTTGCCGGTGTGGCCTGGTTGGGAAGAATTTTGGAGTGCCAGCACGATCATGAATGACGATTTCTACCGCGCGCTTGAAGAGCGGTTTCGTGCCTCTCGTGAGGAGATTCGCGCCCGTCTCTCAGGTTATCGTCCGTTTCTCGATGCCATGCTTGAAATCCATGAGAGGCCGAGCGCCTTCGATATCGGGTGTGGGCGGGGTGAGTGGCTGCAGTTGCTCGGCGAGGCCGGTTTTGACGCCAGCGGTGTCGACCTGGATGATGCCATGCTGGCCGCGTGTCACGAGGCACACCTCCAGGCCCGTAATGACGACGCGCTAACCGCACTGCGGGCTGTTCCTGACAACAGTTACCACCTGATCACATCATTTCATGTTGTCGAGCATCTCGAATTCGACTACCTGCGCAAGCTCCTTAAAGAGGCATTTCGCACGCTGACGCCTGACGGGCTGCTGATACTGGAAACACCCAACAGCGAAAACCTTATAGTTGGCACCAGCAGCTTTTATCTCGACCCCACCCATCAACGTCCTGTCCCTGCGTTGTTTCTGGATTTTTTGTGTGAGCAGAGTGGTTTCGCTCGCAGCAAGGTTGTTCGCTTGCAAGAGGATCCAGCGCTACGTTCCCCGGACGCCGGTATCGGACTTTGGCAGGTGCTCTACGGAGTCAGCCCGGATTACGCCATCGTCGCGCAAAAGAATGTGCCGACGGCAAACCAGGCAGATACGTTTGCCGAGCTGTTCGCCCGGGATTACGGGCTGGGCCTCGAGGCGCTGGCCGTCCGGCATGATCAGCAAGTCACGCACCTGTTTCAGCGGCAGGCGCAGGATCAGCAGGCACTGAATACATGGAACGCCGAGCGCTTTTCTCACTTCGAGGAAAGGCTGGTTGACCTGGACTTTCGCTGCAAGCAAGCCGAACTGCGCTGCAAGCAAGCCGAACTGCGCTGTGAGCAAGCGGAACTGCGCTGTGAGCAAGCGGAACTGCGCTGTGAGCAAGCGGAAGCCCGTTGCGATGAGACCGAGTCGGCACTGCAGCAGGTCTACCATAGCCGCTCATGGAGAATCACTCAGCCAGTACGTGACGTAGCGGATTTTCTGCGTCATCTGGATCGGCCCCGAGCCCAGCAGATGCTGCTGCGTCCGGTGCGGGCAGGGGTCTCGAGTCTGCGCAGCAGGCCAACGCTGACCGCGCCATTGTTGAGGGCCGCTCGCCGGGTCCCAGCGCTGGAAAGCTGGCTGCGGAAGCTGCAAACGACACTTGAACGGCCATACGCTTCCGCGGGCGGGTATGCTGCCAATTACTCGCCCCGCGCGATACGTCTTGCGTCCAGGATGTCCAGGCTGGGTGCGCGCGATGAGCGCCCGAGTACAGCAGGGCTGCCGAGGCTGGCCTTCGTCTCACCGCTGCCGCCGGAACGCACAGGGATCGCCGATTACAGCGCTGAGTTGCTCCCCGAGCTGGCGAACTATTACCAGATCGATGTGATCGTGGCGCAGAGCGCCGTCGAGTCTTCTTGGGTAACGGAGCACTGCCAGGTGCGTGATGCGCAATGGTTGCGTGAGCATATGCATGACGTCGATGCAGTGCTCTATCACTTTGGCAACTCGGACTACCACGGCTGGATGGTCTCACTGCTTGAAGACGTCCCAGGCATCGTAGTGCTGCACGACTTTTTTCTCAGTGGCCTGATCTGGTCCCTCGAAGCTCAGCCGCAGCATCAGGGGATCAAGTTGCGAGAACTCTATTACAGCCACGGTTATCCAGCCCTTGTTGAAGCCCTGAATGGAGAAGAGGGCGCGCAGATCGCCTTTCGTTATCCATTCAACCGAACCATCATCGAAGCCGCCCAGGGCGTCATCGTGCACTCGGACGTTTCGTTCCGGCTTGCTCGGCAGTGGTATGGGGATAAGGTCGCGCGAGACTGGCGACGCATCCCGCTAGTGCGCGTACCCGCTGCATTAGAGAGCAAGCGAGTCGCCCGCGAGCGCCTGCAGATCCCAGACACTGCATTTGTCATCTGCAGCTATGGCCAACTGGGTGTCACCAAACTGAATCACAGGCTTCTGGAGGCGTGGCTCGAGTCGGATCTCGCTCAAGATCCTGATTGCCTGCTGGTCTTCGTCGGGGAGCTGGGGAACGACGAGTATGGTCAATCGCTGCGTACTGCCATGCTCGATAGCGGCGTCGAAGCACGCATAAAGGTGACGGGCTGGGTAAGCAGCGAGAGCTTCCGCGACTACCTGGCGGCTACCGATCTTGCCGTACAACTGCGCACCCTGTCGCGGGGCGAAACATCGGCAGCAGTCCTCGATTGCATGAACCACGCCTTGCCCACCATTGTGAACGCAAACGGCAGCATGGCCGACCTGCCTGCTGAAGGCGTGCATCGGATACCGGACGAGTTTGAAACGGCCGAACTGACCAGCGCCATCAACCATTTCTGGGTAGAGCATGACGCTCGGCAGGCACTGGGGCAGCGTGCAAAGGCGTTCATCGAAGCCGAACACTCACCGGCTGGCTGCGCACTGTTGTATCGCGATGCCATCAGCACCTTCATGGCGCAAGCCCGGCAAAACGAGCAGCAGCTTCGTCAAGCCATGAGCGTACTTCCTGGTCAGGCTACTGACGAAGCGCTTCTTCCACTGGCCGAACGACTCGTGAGTAGCGTAGGCGCGCCTGCCCGTCAGCGACAATTGCTGCTGGATGTCACGGCGACCAGCCGCCTGGATCGCCACACAGGTATCGAAAGAGTCGCCAAGGCTCTGGTTATCTCTCTGCTTGGGACACCACCGCCTGGCTGTCGCGTAGAGCCTGTTTACCTCACTGACGAAGGCGGCCATTGGCACTACCGGTATGCGAGTGCGTTCACCGCTCGCCTGCTGGGGATACCGGAAGTCATACAGGACCAAGGCGTTGATTTCACTGAGGGTGACCGCCTGATCGCGCTCGACTACTCTGGAGATGCCTTCATTCGGGCCAGCCAGCAGGGGCTTTTCACCTGCATCCGGGAACAGGGCGTGAATTGCCGGGTGCTCGTGCACGATCTATTGCCTGTGACGCGGCCCGAACTCTTTCCCCCGCGTTCCGATGATCACTTTGCGCGATGGCTGAGCTGTGTGGCATTGCTGGACGGCGCTGTGTTCGTAACGCGCACCGTTGCAGATGAAATGCGCCGTTGGCTTGCAGATACGCATCCGGATGTCGTTGATACGTTCACGTTCGACTACTCGCATCATGGGGCCGACCTGTCTAGTGCGGCACCCAGTCACGGGATGCCCGCTGATGCTGACGAGATATTGGCGAAGCTGGCGGCACGTTCAAGCGTACTCATGGTCGGTACGCTGGAACCGCGCAAAGGATACCTGCAGGCGTTGGCTGCATTTACTCAGCTATGGGAGGCAGGTAGCGAGATCAATCTTGTTATTGTCGGCCGGGAAGGGTGGCAGGACGTCTCAGACGAGCAGCGGCGCGATATTCCTGAGCTCATCAGGCGAATACGCCAACATCCCCAATTAGGTGAGCGTCTGTTCTGGCTGGATGGCATCAGTGACGAGTTTCTTGAAAAAGTCTATGCATCCGTTGACGGGCTGCTTGCAGCGTCGCTGGACGAGGGATTTGGCCTGCCCCTTATCGAGGCGGCGCAGAAAGGCGTGCCGATTCTGGCGCGTGATATTCCGGTCTTCCGGGAAGTGGCCGGGGACCATGCCTGTTTCTTCAGCGCCGACAGCGCTTCGGAACTGGAAATGGCCATCAGCGCCTGGCAGAGCGGGGGCTTCAAGCCCGCTTCAGGTGACATGCCATGGCTGACATGGCAGCAGAGCGCCGATAATCTGCAGCGAATAATGCTCCGGTAGTCCGGGGCAGCCGCTGATTTTCACGACTGGCACGGGGACCCTTGAGCCTGACTTCCTCCTATAAAGGTGCGGCACCTCATCTTGAGGGTGCCGCAGGGCTGAGCCCGCAACCGACGTTACCTTATCAGCCATACATCGACGGCGTCCGAGCGCTGGCCGTATTGGCCGTGCTGATTTATCACCTTCACGGACCCTGGTTGCCGGGCGGCTTCGCGGGGGTAGACGTGTTCTTTGTCTTGTCCGGCTTTGTCGTCAGCGCATCGATCGCAGGTCACAAACTGCAAGGCCTTGGGCGCTTTTTCGGCTACTTCTATGTGCGTCGCATAACGCGCATCTTTCCTGCACTGATTGTCTGCCTCTTGGTCACGGCACTTTTCAGTGCGCTGTTCATTCCCGGTGCCTGGCTGAGTTCCATCAATCATCAAACCGGCTTCTACGCCTTCTTCGGCCTGAGCAATTTCATTCTTGCCCAGTCCGGACGCGACTATTTCGCGCCGGCTACCGAATACAACCCCTACACTCACACCTGGTCGCTGGCGGTCGAAGAACAGTTCTATCTGGTCTTTCCGTTTCTCTTCATCGCTTGGCTGGCCGGTGGAAGAGGGCGGCGGCTATCCGTCGGGTTGTTTGCCGTCGGCTTGCTGTCGTCGGTTTTATTCTCGGCATGGCACGTGCGAGAAAATTCGGTAGCGGCATTTTTCCTGTCGCCGGGACGCTTCTGGGAGCTGGCCGCCGGCGTTCTGCTCTATCAATGGATTGGCCAGCGCTCAGATCACGCAAGGGCGCAGTCCTGGAACTGGGCCGCGGTGCTGGCGGTAGGGCTGATTCTGGCCTCGTTCGTATTCTCTCGTTCTGATACCTTTCCATTCCCGGGTGCCTTGCTGGCAGTGGTGGGCACGGTGGGCCTGATCTTCTGCCTGCATCGACGGCCAGGCGCCCTGCACCCTGTGCTGGGCTGCGCCCCGCTGGTAACGATCGGCCGGATTTCCTACTCCCTTTATCTGTGGCACTGGCCCGTGTTCGTCTTGTTCCGCTGGACCTGTGGGTTGGAGACGCTGCCCACACGGGTCGCAGCGGTGACCTTGGCCTTTGTGCTGGCCTTCGCTTCCTATCACTGGATTGAAAATCCATTGAGGCGCTCGCCTGTGCTGCGTCGGGCGCCTAAGCCTGTGACCATCGCAGCGGGGCTGACGGCTATCGCACTGGGTAGCTGGGGCATGTACTCGATCGATCAGCACCAGGGCTCGATATCCCTCAGTCAGCTCAGCAAGCAGGCCGAAATTTGGTACCCCCACGGCTGGTCGAGCAACCCTGACCATCCCGGCTGCAATGCTGATCCCGAATATCATGATGTCGAAGGCGGTCTGCTGTTGATCTATCGACCGCGAGGATGCGAGCAGCTGCCGGCCGAAGTGTCCACTACGCTATTCGTCATCGGTGATTCCCACTCCCTGGCCTATGAGGGGATGTTCAAGCAATATGCCATGCACACCGGCCGCACCCTTTATGCCTATAACAATGGTGGCTGCCCCTTCGTAAGCCTGCAGCCTTGGCGTGATATCGACAACCCCGACTGCCAGCAGCACATCGAGGCGGCGCTGCGCGATCTGCGTACCCGCATCAAGCCGGGCGATGTGCTGTTCCTGCCCTCATTGCGCATGCCGCGGCTGGCGGACCAGTGGGGGGTGTTCAGCCTTGATAAGGTCCAGGATCAGGTGTTCAGCGCAACCGCTGTCGCAGGGCGGCTGCGCGCGCAGGAAGTTGCTGTCGAAACCTTGCGTGAGTTTACGCGAAACGGCATCCGTGTGATCTTGGAGGCACCTAAACCACTGTTCCGCGCGCCCCCGTTCCGCTGTGCCGACTGGTTCAACCGAGCCAATCCCATCTGTGAACCGGGGTTTGCCGTGTCGCGGGCTGAGCTGGAGGCGTATCGTCACCCAGTCCTGGTGGCCTTTGCGGAGATTGCGCGACAGTTGCCTGGGGTAACAATGTGGGATCCGTTTCCCCTCCTTTGCTCGGGCGAGCGTTGCTCTGCTTGGCGAAATGGCCAGCCGCTTTTCCTTGATGGGGATCATCTCAGCGGCCTTGGGAATCAGGTATTGTTGAACGATTTCGATGCTCATGTCGCGGCGCGGCTTGATAACCATTAGTCACCTTCAAGGTGTCAACTGCTTAATTCACGCTCGGAATCAAGAAGTTGGTCTTGTTGCGCGCAACGGAAAGTGTGTAGCATGGCCGGGCTTGTTATCGGCAGGTGTCGGTGCTTTCAGGACATTGAGTACCGCATCGTTCGATACGTTGCACCACCCATCAAGGGGGGCCATGCCCCGATGGGGCATGGCAGGTAGACTGAGCCGACGGGTTCTTTACATCCAGGTCTACATGTCGATTCGACTTAATTATTTGGAGATACTGCTCAATGGCAACTGCATCTGATCTGCAACAGCTGTACGTCGGTTACTTTGGTCGCGCTGCTGACCAAACCGGTCTGGACTTCTGGCTGGACGCCATCAACAACGGTGGTCTGAGCCTCGCAAACGTACACGCCTCGTTCGTACAGAGCGAAGAGTTCATGGGCCAGTACGAGGGTCTGTCGAGCGGTGATCTGGTTGCCCAGGTTTACCTGAACGTACTGGGCCGCCCGGCTGACGCTGCTGGCCAGGAGTTCTGGACCAACGCGCTGAGCGACGGTCTGATCACCGAAGATCAGCTGATCGAAGGCGTTCTGAGCGGCCTGAGCCCGCGTGACGCGCTGATCATCTCCAACAAGGTTACCGTTGCCAACTACTACACCGCCGTTCGTGGTGCTGAGTACAACCAGGATGACAAGGCCGACAGCGGCGACATCCTCCTCGGCGTTAATGCTGACACAGCTTCTGTTGTTGCTGCGCTGCAGACCATCGTGGAAGACGTTGAGGGTCCAGGCGCTTCGAACGATGACCTGGCTGCTGCCCTTGTTAGCCTGCAGGCTGCCATCGATGCTCAGGAAGCCTACGCTCAGGCTTACCTTGATGACGAGAATGGCACGGTCGCCGATGCGCAAGTAGCTATTGACTCGGCTGTAACTACCGCTTTGGGTGATCTCAATACTGCTATTAGCGCTCTCAATGTTTCGGCAGCTACAATTGGTGGTGCTGACAGTGCTGCGGTCGTGCAGGTTAAACTGAATGACGCCACCACTGCTGCTGCGACTGCGGTCACCAACGCTCAAAACGCGGTAAACGCGGTGGCTGGTCTTAACACCGCTGCGAACACCTACGTCAATGCGCTGGCTTCCTATACCGCTGCGCAGGAAGCTCAAACAGCTGCTTTGCTAGAGCAGGATGCAGAACTGGCACGTTTCAATGTGGTTAACGGGAACACCACCTTGACTGTAGACGCGACTACCGGTGAAGTGACTGGTGTTCTGGTGGTTGCTAACGGCCAGCTGGTTGTTGCCCCTGCTTATCTTGAGGCGAGCAACGACAATTTGGACGCAGCTGCTAACGCTCTGTTGGCCGATGTACAAGCTCGCCTGGCAGCTGATCGTGCTGAGACTAGCGCTGAAACTACGCTAAGCAACGCCATCGCTCGCGTTGAAACGCTTGAGACGGCTACCACTGGTGTCGACTCTGATTCTGACTTGGAGATCGATACCGGCCTGGTAGCGGATCTGGCCGAAGCTCGTGCTGAACAGGCTGCGCTTGCAGAAGAAGTCGAAGACTTCAATGAAGCCAATGCTACCGCTGCAGAGTTTGAAGCGCTCTCCGACGCTGTCGTAGATGCAGAGGCGGCTATCGACACTCTTGGCTTCGAATTGACCGAAGTTGCTGATGGCGTAGGCGTTGCTGCTGATGCTGAAGTATTCATCTCCACCGGCACTGACGCGACTGGTGCGGCCACTCTTGCTGACTTCAGCGGCGATGACGTGCTGTTCGTAGGCAACGGTTACGTGCTGGGTGCAGATAGCGATGCTGCTGCTGCTGGCATCCAGGGCGGCAACAACGCTGCACTTGAAGTGTTCTTCACGCAGGTTGGTGATAATGCCGTTGTTAACATCGAAACCAGCCCGTTTGGTAGCAGCGCAGCGACTGCTGAATTCCAGCAAATCACCCTGACCGGTGTGACTATGGATGAGCTGAGCTTCGACGCCAACACAGGCTTCGTCTCTGTCGCCTAAGACTTCGGTCTGGTGACATGGCAGACCTAACGGTCTGCCATGATGTAGCAACAAAAAAACCGGCCTTGTGCCGGTTTTTTGTTGGCTGATTTCGCTGGATTGCTACTTCGTCGTGCTAAGCGGCACATTTCGGCTACGGTGAAGCGGTGATGGTCGAGCGCAGCTAGATGAGTGGCTCAATGCATGCGGTGCGCGCACGCCTTTGGTCCTTTAAGGTAAGGCCACAAGAGCGCTCATTGCTAAGATGTAGAGGCTCGCGGCGTCGGCACGCCGTTTATTGTAGGCGCTGCAGGCTACAAACGAGACAGGTCTCGGCTGCCCCACCACCCTGCAATCGCTTAGTGCCCGCCTCTTACTGGTCGATCAGTTTGTAGATGTCTTGGGTCTGTTGAGCACAACGTTCCCAGGAAAACTGCGTGGACCGTTGCAGCCCCTCTGCGGCGAGCCTGTCGCGGGCAGACCGGTTCTCCAGCAGCCATTGCATCTGCGTCGCGAGCTGTTCGCTGTTGCCGCGTTCGACGAGCAATGCCTGGTCGCCAGTAATTTCAATCATCGAGGTGTCCTGAGTGCAGATCACCGGTATACCGCTGCTCATGGCTTCCAGCACCGGCAGACCGAACCCCTCATAGTGCGAGGGATAGATAAACGAATGGGCGCCCGCATAGAGCGCTGGCAGTGCGCCAGCCGAGACGAAGCTGAGGTGGCGCAAGCCTCGCGTCTGCGTAAGTCGGGCAATGGTCGACAGGGTATCGGTATTGCCCCAGCCTGGCGCACCGGCGAGCACCAGGGGGTAGGCCTCTGTCAGCGCTTCTGGCAACCGGCTCCATGCCTCGAGCAAGGTCTCCACCCCTTTGCGGGGTTCGAGCGTGCCAACGAACAGCAGGTAAGCCCCATGATTCAAGCCGTAGCCTTGCAGTACCCCGGCGGTTTTGTCCGCCGTGCGCGGCGCGTAGCAGCTGGCGGCGCCCAGATGGATGGCGCGCATCCGCGTTTCGTCCAGGCGGTAGCGGTCGATCAGCTCCCTGCGGATGTGTTCCGAGTCGGTGATCAGCATGTCCGCACGTGCGAGCGTCTTCGGGAGCTCGCGGGTTAGCCAGGCTACGCGCTTGGCCGGGTGATAGTGCGGGTAATGAATAAAGGACAGGTCATGAATGGTCGCCACACAAGGGCCATTGTGCGCGCGCAGGATGAAGTTCGGCTCGTGATACACAAAGCCCTTCAGTTGGCTGGCCTTCAGGCGCAGCAGGCTGTTTCGCAGTGTCTCGCGAGCTCGGTAGGCCAGGGTCGAGTTGCGCAGCATTCCGTGCAGCCGGCTTTTACCCGGGCGTACCGGGCTGCTGTTGGCCCCAGCTTGGGCGCTGCACTGCTGTAAGACTTGAGCCGCAGGCGCGAAGTGATGACCCGAAAAGCATTCAATGGCGTCGAATGCCGACATCCCGACGAACTGTTGGAGCAGGTTATGCGTATAGGTGCCAATGCCAGTGATGGGCGGCCTTAGTGACTCGGTGTTGATCAGGAGTTTCATTCGTGTGGTTTACCTGAGGCAGCGCCTGCGCTGCGGGCGCGTTCGGCCTATCAGCGTTATCGGAAAAAGGCGTAAGCCTGGCGAGCAAGCGCAGTCATACATGTTGCGCGGCGCATGAGCGTGCTTGGCAGCTGTGGGGGAGTGGCCGCGGATAAGCTGCGCCTTGCTTCAAGCAATTGCTCCCTTGGCCCGCCAGTAGTCGAGCAGCTCCGTCAGCGTGTGTTGCAGATCTTTCCTGATAATAAGAGGGACATGATAATAGGGGACAGCCCAGAATGGCACTGACTCAGCGCATCGGGTGCCCGTGAACTGGCACATCCTCGCGCGCAAGGTGTCGATGTTTGGGGAAAAAGGGGACAGGGAAAAAGGGGACGGATTTATTTTCCATTAGGAACAAGAACAATAGGGGGACAGACCACGTTTTCCTTTCTTCCGCTACGCGGTTCACGGGCATGGCCCGTTCCTACGGCCGAAAAGGCCGCAAGGGGCAGGTCTGGCGGCGTGGTATCCTGTCGGCCACCCATCGCCAGGGAGGCTACATGGCCAGCAACCACCACGACACCGGGTACAAGGAGCTGTTCAGCTACCCCGAGTTCGTTCAGCAGCTGATCGAAGGCTTTGCCCCGTCCGATATCGCCGGGCTGATGGACTTCTCCACGCGCAAGAACCACAGCGGCAATTACATCACA
>NZ_JAMOIE010000122.1 GCF_024448935.1 Stutzerimonas stutzeri | reverse complement strand
CCCCTCAGGCAGGCTGCGTTGCTGATCTCTCTCGGACGCTATTCCGTTGGGCTGGAATGCCCAGCCTGCGCCTACTGCGATGTCCGCGGCTTCTTTGACAGCACCCGCATTCCAGACAGCAGCGTCAAATGGATGGATGTCGCTGAAATTCAAAAGAACCAACTCACGTTCAGCGACAGTGAGCGCCGAGTACAGCCAGCGGAAGAATCCCTCCGAGTGCCGGCCGGCTGCATGATCGCAATTCACGTAACAAACTGGCTGCGACATGCCCTGAGCATGGTGAACAGTCGAGGCATAGCCATAACGTGCATAGGTGAAATCTGGTGCGGGCGGTGGCGGCGACCGGCCTTCCATCCCTTGGAGCGCGGCCTGTTTCCCGTCGAATGCCTTCTCTCGGTCACGCTTTATGGCATTTCTCCAGACGCTTTCAGCGACTGCAGTCTCTTTGTCCAACTCCGGTTTTTCCGCCTTCAGAAACTCCTCGAACACCTCGAGCTCAACCTCATCTCGACTATGAATCCCACACCTGATGGAATGAAACTTGACAGGACCGCTTTTCACCCAGCTTAAGCCTTGCTGGTGCAGGGAACGCTTGCCGACACTCGCGACGGAGATGCGCCCACCGGATTGCATCGCCACGCGTGAGCCGAAAGCGTCGCGCACATCTGGGCTGACGTATATCTCCAAGAGGTCCCCGACCTCTACGGCGTCCAAAGAGCTCTTGCCGTGCAAGCGCTCCCGAACCCATTGCGTCAATGCATTTGCTTGGCCATGCGTCTCGGCCAAATACCAGACGGAACCTGGGTCTGCACGAAAGTGATCCAATATCTCGCTCGCTGTGTCCTTCTTTTCGACAATCCTGAAACCGTCGTCAGTCGACAGTTCCAGCGCAGCGAACTTCTGCGTTCCGATGGCAGACACCAACTTGACCGCATTGGCCAGTTTGGCCGAGCCACCAGTGGTATCGATGAGTTGAGTCAGCTCGAGACACTGGTGCTTCAGTCCCCGTGCTTTTTGGAATTCACCAGAAAGCACCGATTCCTCGGAGCTGCCACGCTGGATCTGGTAGGGATCGCCAAAGAATACAACCTTGCGCTTCGTGTTTCCTATTTCTGCGAAATCGAAGAAATCCGATAGCAACTGGCCGCTGCCATATTGCTTGCCGTCGGGAGTCGAGAAGCGCGAATTCCCCAGCAAATGCGAGTCGTCCAGCAGGTAGACACTGTCCGCTGCGTCATCGCAACCGCGCAACGGAATGACCTTGACCTTCTTCTGCTCTGCCACGTTTTCAAGCTCATCATCGCCGTTGACGCTGCCCGTGTAGAGATGAGCATAGATGCTGTTTGACTCCACCTCAGCTCCATCGGCAAGGCGCCGGTTGGGCTCCAGCACGATGACCTTTTTACCGGCCTTCTTGACCTCGTCGGCCACCTCGGCCAGCAGGCGACTCTTGCCAGTCGAGGTCATTCCCAGCACTGAAAAACTTACGAAATCGTCCGCAGCGACAAAGTTGCACAGCGTCTGTAAGGCCTCTCGTTGATGTCCGGTCAGCGGTGTGCGGGCCTGCGGCAGGTCGGGATGCGAATGAATGTCGCGCACCTGTGGGCGACTGGAAGCCCATTCAATCGGCTGAACCCCGAGCCTGCGGACGATTTCCAATGCTTCGTCTTTGCTAATCCTTAATTCGGGCGAGGAGAGACCATCGAGCATGGCTGCGCAGTTGGTCAAATCCGTCGGGTAGAACCAGGAGCGAACCTTGGATGGAAGCTCCAACTGATCTTCGATCCGGCCTGAAAATATTACGCCAGCAGAGATGTGGCCGAGATTGCGTCCGGACAACAGTGCCTTTGATTGCAGCCAGTCAAGAACGGAGAAGTTGTTGTCGCGCAGTTGCTGGTAGGGGTTTGCCTTCCGTCCGCCTTTGACTATCACGCCATCAGCTTGCCAGGGCCCGTTCTCGGTGCCAGTCAGCTTGCCGCTATAACTCTTGAAATCGGCCACGATGATTGCTGACGGGAGGATGCAGACCAAGTCGATTTCCGCGCCACTCCACATCGCGTTTGCAATCGTAATAATCCAATCGGTGCTGTTTGCCCAACGCTCCTCGAGTCGATCCAGAAAAACGTGGAGCATCTGGTTTTCATGAGTGCGGCTGGCCTTCTCGCCGTAAACGAGGATGGTCACTGGCTACCTCCGTCGCAACAACGCATCCAGCAGGTGGTCGACGGTCTGATCGCCACATTGAATTGATTCATGACAGGCTTTCCATGTATGGGCGCATCACATTGGCCACGCGGCATAGGGTGGCATAGCGCCAGAGTTCGTCCATGCTCAAGCGCTTGGCGCGCCAGCCTTCCTGTAGCGCCTCCAGGGCGACATCAAGGCCGATCTTCTTGCGGAACTTGAAGCAATCGGCCACCGTGCGAGCGACGTTGGTCACGCGCACCAGTACGCCATCGATGACACGTTCCTCGATCCCCTCTGTCAGTGCGGCACCAGAGAAACGGACGATGCGTAGCGGTGGGTAGTCCATCTTTGGCGAGCGGGCCTTGTTTGGAATGGCCAGCCAGACCTCGAACGGCGACTGCGTGGTGAGTTCATGTAGCCGAAGCGCTGACAGCAGGCAAATGATGGCTTGCGGGTGCTTGCTGGCTAACTCGGCTAGCGCAGCGTGTTCCGAGACGGGCCGATCCGGAATCGCGTACAGACCACGTCCAACCCGCTGCAGTAACCCTTGGCGCACTAGCCGCGTCAGGGCGACAGTCGGCAGCCCACGCTCATTGAGGTCGCATGGGCGGATAAGGCCACGTTGGGCGGCGAGATCCAGAATAGTCCGGTGCGAGCTGTCCATGATGCAATGATGTTGCATTTTGTCGGTAGGGGTCAATAACTACCGACGAAATACAACGATCTTTGTTGCTTTTCCCCACCAATGCTGCAATCCAACCGCTTGATTCGTCCGCGCGTAACCCTTTGATCCGTATGGGCCTGCGTTGCGGCCTTTGCGGACTTCGGGTCAGTTCCAGGGAGCGAGGCCGGAGCGAGGAATGGCCAGGAGAGAGTGGAATGTGGCCGGGAACGGCCAATTCGGGCGGCTGGCGAAGTCCGCAGGCGTTCGCAGAAACCCGCACGAGTACGCGGGAACCGGCGCAAACAGGCAAGAAAAAGCCCCAACTGATAACAGTTGGGGCTTCAGTATTGGTGGAGCCGGGGGGATTTGAACCCCCGTCCGCCAGCTCTCCACTGTCGGTACTACATGCGTAGCCAAATCTATTGAGTTAACTCCGCGCCGCCCGATTGGCAGGGTGCTTGGAGCGAGCTGCATGAGTTTTAGCCGTTACGTCTGCAGCGAACTTGGCGGCGATCCTGTTCTATCTGACAGTCATTTCGGGTTTACAGGCATCCCCTAGTGACCGCTGGCGCCGAAGCGACCAGATGAAGGTTAGGCGGCTAGCGCGTACCCTTCGTAGTTGTCGTCGTTGGCAACTATAAGTTTGCAACAGTGGATTTACGAGTTCTGTTACCAACTCGGCATGCACCTAGAGTTTTGTTACCGGCGTCGAATCCTAATCGGCCCCATGAAGCGTGTTGCGGCTTCATGTGCGCGCAGTATACGCCAAAATCGCTGAAGACGTCGAGCCCTTGGTCAGTTAGTTTGGGACGTTTCGCCGATTTGAAGATGGGCCGGCAATCGGCAAGGTCAATGACGGCTGACCTTGCCTGTGCGGGCTTAGTTGCTGCTGCCCGAACCGGTGCCGGAGCTGCCGGTGCTGCCGGAGCTGCCGGGGCCTTTGAGCTCATCCAGCGCCTTGGTGCTATGGGTGATGCAGCCTTTGGTGTCGCCGGCCTGCTGAGCCTGGCGCGCTTGGTTGACGTGGTCTTCTACCTGACCTTTGGCTGGTTGGCCAAGGGTGGTCATGCTGGTCGCCATGTTGTCTTCGATCTCCTGCATGTTGATTTCGCAGAGGTCTTTATCGGCCGCAAAGGCAACCGGGCTGGCTAGCAAGGCTGCGGCAGCAAGTAGGGCAAACTTTTTCATAAGCATCCTCCAGGGAGTTGACTTCCCGGCGGGCCTGCCTGATTCAGCGTATTGCGCGGCGGCGCCGAGGCGATCGAGCCCTATGAATGCTGGGCTCTTTCATTCGGACTGCGGTTGCGCTCGAGCGTTTCATCAGATTTACGGGCGTCCTCGTCCGGCGTGGTTCAGGAGAGCGGGAGAAGTTTCGCACGACTGGTTCTGTCCACCAGGTAGACCAGTCCGTGATAGTCGATACCCCCATGCTGCGACAGGCCGATTTCGCAGGTGCGGCTGGTGGAAATGCCTTCGCTGCACATCTGTACGGCATCTTTCAGGCTGCGCAGCGAATGCGCGTTGAGCTCTGGCGTGGTGAAACCCTTGTCGCCGGCGAAGCCGCAGCAATGAATGCCTTCCGGGATCACCACATCCGTCGCGCAACGGCGGGCAATATCGATCAATGCCTGGGCTTCGCCAAGGTGCTGGGTGCTGCAGGTGACATGCACGGCGATGGGTGCCTGCTGGGGTTCGAAGTCAAGGCGATCCAGTAGGTAGGTGCGGATGAATCTGACCGGATCGAACACCTGCAAGCGGTCGTCAGTCAGGCCCTGCACCAGCTGCAGGGTGCAGGGACTGGTGTCGCAGTAGATGGGATCGAGCCCGCCACGGCTGGCCCTGAGCAGGGCGTCGAGGGTTTCCTGACGCTTGCGCTCGGCCTGCTCGGCATAGCCCTTGGAGGCGAACGGCTGGCCGCAGCAGAGGTTGTTCAGATCCTCGGGGAAGACTACCCGGTAGCCGGCTTTTTCCAGCAGCGCGCGGGTGGTGTCGAGCAGTGGTTCCTGTTCCTGATCACGGGCGGCCGGGCCCATGGCTCGGGAGACGCAGGCCGCGAGATAGACCACCCGTGGGCGCTCATCCTGAGCGGAAGGCTTGGGCAGATGCAGGCGTTGCAGCGGCTGCGGCGTGGCGGGTGTCCACAGCGGCACTCGACCCTTGCTGGCCTTGCTGAAGGCCGCCGAGGTCTTGCTCAGCAGGCGCGTGCCCATCATCAGGTGCGCGCCGTTGGCGACGTGCAGCATGAAGCGCGTGCCTTGCACGGCGGTGCTGAAATGTTCGGCCAGCCAATTGGCCGCACGGGTGTTGTCGGCATGCCGACCACGCAGTTTGCGCACCAGATCGCCGGTGTTGATGCCCACCGGGCAGCGCCGGGCGCAGAGGCCGGTAGCGGCGCAGGTCTCGACGCCGTGATAGTGGTAGAGACGCTCCAGTTCGGCGGTGTCGATGCCGGCGCGCTTTTTCGCCTGGATGTCGCGCCAGACCACGATGCGCTGGCGCGGCGTCAGGGTCAGTCCGTTGGACGGGCAGACCGGTTCACAGAAGCCGCATTCGATGCATTTGTCGACGATCTCGTCGGCGGCCGGCATTGGCTTGAGGTTCTTCAGGTGGATATCCGGGTCTTCGGACAGCACCACATCCGGGTTTAGGATGCCCTGCGGATCAAGCAGGCGCTTGATCTGCCACATCAGTTGGTAGGCCTCGCTGCCCCATTCCAGCTCGACGAAGGGCGCCATATTGCGCCCGGTGCCATGCTCGGCCTTGAGCGCGCCGCCGAACTCCACTGCCACCAGTTGGGTGACGTCTTGCATGAAGGCGTCGTAGCGGGCCACCTGCTGCGGGTCGTCGAAGCCCTGGGTGAAGACGAAGTGCAGGTTGCCCTCCAGCGCGTGGCCAAACAGGATTGCCTCGGCGTAGGCGTGCTTGTCGAGCAGTTGGATCAGGCGATTGACGCCCTCGGCCAGGCGTTCGATGGGGAAGGTCACATCCTCGATGATCACGGTGGTGCCGGTCTGGCGCACCGCGCCGACGGCAGGAAACGTGTCCTTGCGGATCTTCCACAGCTGGTTGTAGACCACCGGGTCTTCGCTGAAGTCGACCTGCTTTTCCACCGGGAAGTGCGCGATGGACAGCATGATCAGGTTGATCTGCTCATGCAGCAGCGACTGGCTGGCCGCGCGCGATTCGATCAGCAGCGCACAAGCGTCGGCCGATAGCAGCTTGACCCACTCGGGCATGCCGGCTTTGTTCTCCACCGAACGCAGGCTGCGCCGGTCCAGCAGCTCCACCGCGGAGACCGGCTGCTGTTTGAGCACCGGCACGGCCAGGCAGCAGGTCTCGACATCGGGGAAGACGACCAGCGCGCTGGCCTTGTGCAGGTGATCCGGCACGGTGTCGTAGGTGACTGCGCTGATGAAGCCGAGGGTGCCTTCGGAGCCGACCATCAGATGGTTGAGGATGTCCAGCGGCTCGTCATAGTCGACCAGCGCATTGAGCGAAAACCCGGTGGTGTTCTTCAGGCGGTACTTGTGGCGAATCTTCGCCGCCAGTTCGCTATTGGCGCGCGTGGTGCGGCCGAGCTCGGCGAGCTGATCGAGCAACGCGCCGTGGCTGTGGCGGAAGGACTCGACGCTGCTGGCGTCTTCGCTGTCGACGACGGTGCCGTCGGCCAGCACCAGGCGCAGACCGGCGAGGGTCTTGTAGCTGTTCTGCGCCGTGCCACAGCACATACCACTGGAGTTGTTGGCAACGATGCCGCCGATCTTGGCCGCGTTGATCGAGGCTGGATCCGGTCCGATCTTGCGCTGGAACGGGGCCAGTGCCGCGTTGGCGCTGGCGCCGATAACCCCGGGTTGCAGGCGGATCTGTTCGCCGCCGTTGCGAATTTCACGGGCGTCCCAGTGATCGCCGAGGACGATCAGCACCGAGTCGGAAATCGCCTGGCCGGAAAGGCTGGTGCCGGCGGCACGAAAGGTCACCGGCACACGCTGGGCGTGGGCCAGTTGCAGCAATCCCACCACTTCGGCTTCGGACTCGACCCGTACCACCAGCTTGGGGATCAAACGGTAAAAACCTGGCATCGGTGCCGAAGGCCAGTGTCGAAAGCGGATCGTCGAAGCGCCGTTCGGCCGGGATCAACCGTTCGACGGCAGCGAGGAAGTCGTTCGGCAGGGCGGCAGGCGCGTTCATATACGGGCTCCGGGCATGAAGCGGCCGCGTCGGGGCGCGCGGCCTCGTGAGGCTTATTCGACGTGTTTGGTGGCCTGGTATTGACCCAGTTCGCGCACCAGTGAATCGGTGGTGATCTCGCTGATGGACTTGGCGCCGGTCAGCACCATCGCCACGCGCATCTCCTTATCGATCAAGTCGAGCAGGTTGGTTACGCCGGCTTCGCCATCGGCGGCCAGCGCATAGGCGAAGGCGCGACCGAGCATCACGGTATCGGCGCCCAGGGCAATCATGCGGACCACATCCAGGCCGCTGCGGATGCCAGAATCGGCGAGGATCTTCAGGTCACCCTTGACCGCATCGGCGATGGCCGGCATTGCGCGGGCGCTGGACAGCACGCCGTCGAGCTGCCGACCGCCATGGTTGGAAACGATGATGCCGTCCGCGCCAAAGGTCACGGCGTCACGGGCGTCTTCGGCGTCGAGGATGCCCTTGATCACCATCGGGCCGTCCCAGAAGTCGCGGATCCACTCCAGGTCCGTCCACGAGATCGATGGGTCGAAGTTGGCTGCGAGCCAGCCGATGTAATCTTCCAGTCCGGTCGGATGGCCGCGGTAGGTGGAGATATTGCCCAGATCGTGCGGCTTGCCGTGCAGGCCGACATCCCAGGCCCAGAGTGGGTGGGTCATGGCCTGCAACATGCGGCGCATGTTGGCGTTGGGGCCGCTCATGCCGGAGTGCGCGTCCCGGTAGCGCGCGCCCGGGGTGGGCATGTCCACTGTGAACACCAAGGTGGTGACGCCGGCTGCCTTGGCGCGCTCCAGGGCGTTTTTCATGAAGCCGCGGTCCTTCAGCACATAGAGCTGGAACCACATGGGGCGCTTGATGGCTGGTGCGACTTCTTCGATCGGGCAGACCGATACGGTGGACAGGGTGAAGGGGATGCCCTTCTTGTCGGCGGCGCGTGCGGCCTGGACTTCGCCTCGGCGGGCGAGCATGCCGGTGAGGCCGACCGGCGCCAGCGCAACCGGCATCGACAGGGTTTCGCCGAACAGCTGGGTTTCCAGGCTGAGTTCCGACATGTTGCGTAGCACGCGCTGGCGCAGGGCGATGCTGGCCAGGTCGTCAACGTTGCGCCGCAGCGTGTATTCAGCGTAGGCGCCGCCATCAACATAGTGGAACAGGAACGGCGGCAGCTTGCGTTTTGCGGCAGCGCGGTAATCCGTGGAGGCAGAGATAATCATCGTTGTTCTCACCGGTTGAACGAGGTAAGTCTCGGGATGCTTCGTTATCGGTCTGGCTTTGCCCAGCTCCGGCGTTGAAGGTAATGCCTTATGCCGGACGTATTTCCTAACGACCGTGCCCCGAGATCATCGGGGCACGGGTGGTGCAGTGTCAGACGCCGACCAGCGGGTCCGTCACGCCCAGCACGTAGATCGCCACCATGCCGATCACGCCGGTGAACAGCACGTAGTACAGCGTAGGCCAAACGGTCTTGCGCAGGGTGACGCCTTCGCGGCCCAGCAAACCGACCGTGGCGGAGGCAGCGACCACGTTATGGATTGCAACCATGTTGCCCGCTGCGGCGCCGACCGCCTGAACCGCGACGATCATCGCGCCCGAGATGCCCAGCGACTGGGCAACGCCGAACTGGAACTGGCTGAACATCATGTTGCTGACAGTATTCGAGCCGGCGAGAAACGCGCCTAGCGCGCCGACCGAAGGGGCCAGCAGCGGATAGATGCCGCCAACGCTATCGGCGACATAACGCGCCATGGCAATCGGCATGCTCGGCAGATCAGCGGCGTTGACGCCGGAGTTGATCAGGATGCGCACCATTGGCACGGTAAACAGCAGTACGAAGCCGGCGCTGAGCAGCACGCTGGAGGATTCCTTCACTGCCGCTTTAAGCTCGGCGGCACGCATGCCGTGCAAGAAGAAGGTAAGCAGCACGACAGCGACGAGAATGCCGCCTGGCAGGTACAGCGGCTCGACGCTGGCGCTGACGCCGGTCTCACCAAGGATGTTGGCGAAGGCGATAGAGACCGATTTCAGGGCGGCGGTGGCTGGCGGGTAGATGCGGCTGATCACCAGGATTGCACCCACCAGTACATAGGGCATCCAGGCGCGAAATGCGCTCATTGGGCGTGCGGCAAGATCGTCGAGTTTCATCTCGATGGTGCCAATCCACTCGGCCGGCCAATCCTTCGCATCGGCGAAGTCCCAGGGCGTCTCAGGTACCAGGAATTTAAAGCGTGCCGCGGTGGTCACGATGGCCAGACCGACCAGACCGCCCAGCAGCGACGGGAACTCAGGGCCGAGAAACACGCCGGTGGCAACGTAGGGTAGGGTGAACGCGAGGCCGGCGAAGAGGGCGAATGGCAGCACTTCAAAACCGGCTTTCCAGCTTTTTTCTTTGCCGAAGAAACGCGTCAGCATCATCGCCATGATCAGCGGTATCACTGTACCGACGATTGCATGGGTGATCGCAACGCTGCTGGTGATCTGTTGCAGGAACAAGTCCCAACTCGAACCCTGCGCCGCCAGCTGTGCGCCGAGCGTTGCGGTATCCAGGCCGCTGTTCACGCCAACCACGATCGGCGTACCGACCGCTCCGAATGACACGGGCGTGCTCTGTACCAGCATGCCCATCAGTACCGCAGCCATGGCAGGGAAGCCGACGGCAACCAGCAAAGGTGCAGCGATCGCGGCAGGCGTGCCGAAACCGGAAGCGCCCTCGATGAAGCAGCCGAATAGCCAGGCGATGATGATGGCCTGGATCCGACGGTCAGGGCTGATCGTGGTGAATCCAGCGCGGATGGCGGTGATCCCGCCGGAATGCTTGAGGGTGTTCAGCAGCAGAATTGCGCCAAAGATGATCCACAACAATCCAATGGTAATCACCAGACCCTGAAGGGTTGAGGCGATTATCCGGGTGAAGCTCATGTCCCAGACGAACAGGCCGATGGCGGCGGTGAACAGGAACACCACCGGCATGGCGCGGCTGGCCGGCCAGCGCAGGCCGATCAGCAGCACGGCGGCTAGCAGGATCGGAGTAAAGGCAAACAGGGCGAGCAGTCCGTTAGACATCTGGGGATCCCATGGTCATATGGTGTGAATGGGGGTCCGGCTGGACCTGCAACGAGCGGAGATCTGGAGACCACATATCAGTCCTCTTCTTGTGTTCCTACTGCTTGTAAAGTGGTAATACCAATTTACAGTAGAGCTCGGCCAGCGTAAGAGTTCGCTTGCTGTTGCGTCAATCAGCTGGCTGTAGACTTTGGTCGAAACCCGGTGTTGTTGCGGTGCGGCGAACGCCTGGATACGCTGACACTCAGTCCAGTGGTCAAACCAGTCGAGGCGGCTTATGGAAGTGGGTGTCGTGCGTCAGCGAAGGCTGGCCGATAACATCGTTGAGCAGCTCGAGACCATGATCCTTGAAGGGACACTCAGGGCCGGCGAGCGCTTACCGGCGGAGCGGGTGTTGGCCGAGCAATTCGGTGTGTCCCGCCCTTCGTTGCGAGAGGCGATCCAAAAGCTCGCTGCTAAGGGACTGCTGGTCAGCCGTCATGGCGGCGGAAATTTTGTCGCCCAATCGCTGGGTTCGACCTTCAGTGATCCGCTGCTACATCTGCTGGAAAACAACGCCGATGCGCAGCGCGATCTGCTTGAGTTCCGCCATACGCTGGAAGGCAGTTGTGCTTATTACGCCGCGCTACGTGCCACCGACGTTGACCGGCAGCGGCTCGGGGAGGCCTTTGCGGCGCTGCAGGATTGCTATCTGCGTGAGGGAGTGGTGACCCGGGCGGAGGAGGGTGCCGCCGATGCCCGCTTTCACCTTGCCATTGCCGAGGCCAGCCACAACGCTGTGTTGCTGCACACGATCCGCGGTCTGTTCGATCTGCTCAAGCGCAACGTGGTGACCAACATCGGTGGCATGTATGCCTTGCGCAAGGAGACCCGCACTATGCTCATGCACCAACATCAGGAGCTGTACGAGGCGATCATCGCCCGCCAGGCCAATGAGGCCCGCGAAGTAATCCACCGCCACATCAGCTATGTGCAGGAAGTGCTGGCCGAAGGCCGACAGGCGGCCCGGCGGCTGGCGCGCGCGCAACGCAGGGAAGGAGGCGCCAGGCCGAACCCTAAGTCGTAACGGCAAGCTCAAGGCCCAATCGAGGGGGGAAGAGTTTTGCCTGAGTGTTCGTGTCAGCCTCTACACTGACTTCCAGCTTCCAGCTTCCAGCTTCCAGCTTCCAGCTTCCAGCTTCCAGCTTTCAGTCTTCCTTGCCCTTGGTGCGCATGG
>NZ_JAMOIE010000121.1 GCF_024448935.1 Stutzerimonas stutzeri | reverse complement strand
CGAATCAGTGTGGCTGCGGGTGCCGAACGGCTGTCAAGCTTAGACTGCCTCTTCTTGAAGCTTGAAGCTTGCCGCTGCTTTTATTCGGGAGTTTTCCATGTCTGTCTTCGCCGCCCCCACCCAGGACCGTTTCCTCGACCTCAATGATCTGCTGCGAGATCTGGTCGCCCAAGGACGGTTACTGCAGGAAACTGCTGAGCAATGCATGACCCTGCGGCGCAGTTCGGCGCACAGCCAGCAGCACCCCCTGGAGTTTCTCGGCGCGCAGCAGTTGGACGACCGGGCGCGTCCCGGCAAGAAACTCGATCTGGAAAGCCTCACCGTCTGGCTCGCCGAACAGGCCGGGCAGCCGTACCTGCGCATCGATCCGTTGAAGATCAACGTCGCGGCGGTCACCCCATTGATGTCCTATGCCTTCGCCCAGCGGCACAAGATCCTCGCGGTGGCAGTCGACAGCTCGGCGGTGACCATCGCCAGCAGCCAACCCTTCGTCAAGAGCTGGGAAGCCAACCTCACCCATGTGCTGCAGCGGCCCATCAAGCGTGTGGTGGCCAACCCCGTCGACCTGCAGCGCTTCACCGTCGAGTTCTATCGGCTGGCCAAATCGGTCAGCGGCGCCACCGCGACCGACCAGAAGATCAGCGGCACCGGCAACTTCGAGCAGCTGCTTAACCTCGGCGCCAGCGATCAGGAGCCGGATGCCAACGACGCGCACGTGGTGAACATTGTCGACTGGCTGTTCCAGTACGCCTTCGACCAGCGTGCCAGCGACATCCACATCGAACCGCGGCGCGAACAGGGCACAGTGCGCTTTCGCATCGACGGCGTCCTGCACAATGTCTATCAGTTCCCGCCGCAGGTAGCGATGGCAGTGGTCAGCCGTCTCAAGTCGCTAGGGCGAATGAATGTCGCCGAGAAGCGCAAACCGCAGGACGGGCGAGTCAAGACCAAGACGCCGGATGGCGGTGAAGTCGAGTTGCGCCTCTCCACCCTGCCGACGGCGTTTGGCGAAAAGATGGTGATGCGGATCTTCGATCCGGAAGTGCTGCTCAAGGGCTTCGATCAGCTGGGCTTTTCCGCTGAAGATCTGCGCCGCTGGCAGAGCATGACCGGCCAACCCAACGGCATCATCCTTGTCACCGGCCCCACCGGCTCGGGCAAGACCACCACGCTGTACACCACCCTCAAGCAGCTGGCGACGCCCGAGGTCAACGTCTGCACCATTGAAGACCCAATCGAGATGATCGAGGGCGCGTTCAACCAGATGCAGGTCCAGCACAACATCGACCTGACCTTCGCCAGCGGCGTGCGCGCGCTGATGCGTCAGGACCCGGACATCATCATGGTCGGTGAAATCCGTGACCTGGAAACGGCGGAAATGGCGATCCAGGCGGCACTCACCGGGCACCTGGTGCTGTCGACCCTGCACACCAACGATGCGCCATCGGCCATCACGCGATTATTAGAGTTGGGCGTACCGCACTACCTGTTGCGCGCGACTCTGCTCGGCGTCATGGCGCAGCGCCTGGTGCGCACCCTGTGCCCGCATTGCAAGGCTCCGGTGCAGCTGGATGCCGATGACTGGCAGGCCCTGACCAAACCCTGGAATGCTCCACTGCCGGGTAACGCCCATCAGGCGGTAGGCTGCATCGAATGCCGCGACACCGGCTATCGCGGGCGTGCCGGCGTCTACGAAATCATGCTGCTCAACGATGCGATCAAGCCGCTGATCACCGCTGACACCGACCTCATCACCCTGCGCCGCCAAGCCTTCAAGGACGGCATGCACAGCTTGCGTCTCTCAGGCGCGCAGAAGATCGCCGCGGGCCTCACGACCCTGGAAGAGGTTCTCAGGGTCACGCCGCAGAGTGAGCAGAAATAAAGCCGCTGGACGCTGGACGCTGGACGCTGGACGAGAAGTTTGGCTTTTTTTGTCCAACCTTCCAGCCTCAAACGCTCTTGTCGGCCTTTATCCCTGCCGCGCCGCCAGGATCCCAGCAACCCGCGCTGGATCGCAATTCAGGTAAGCAGACGACTGCAGCCACTGCTGATCCGGGTACCAGGAGAACATGAATTGGCCGCCTTTGAGGCTGTCGACCACCATGCGCGCCACTTCTGGGCGAACCGCTGGGCAGCCCTGGCTGCGGCCGATGCGGCCCTGGGTCTCGATCCAGGCAGGATTCACGTAGTCGGCCGGATGGATCACGATGGCCCGTTCGCGCGCCAGATCGTTCACCCCGGGCTCGAGACCATCCATACGCAACGAATAGCCGTGCTTGCCGCTGTAGCTCTCGGCGGTGCGGAACAGACCGATGCTCGACTGATGGCTACCTTCGACGTTGGAGAAACGCGTGGCCAGATTTTCCCCGGATCCGTTGCCATGCGCGACGAAATCCTTGAGCAAGAGCCGTCCGCGCTGCAGGTCGAAAATCCACAGCCGGCGCTCTGACGAAGGCCGCGAAAAATCGACGACCGCCAGACGCTGAGCCGGCGTCGCACCATGGTTCACGGCGCACTGCATGGCCGCGACGGCATGAGTCAACACCACCGGATCGAGGGTCGGTGCCACGCGGGACAGACTGTCCACCATCGGCTGATAAGCAGGTGGAGCGGCCAGCAGCGGCATGGACATGAGCAAGCCGACGGCCACACAGAGGCGGCGAAGCGAAACCATCATTTGTACCCCAACCTCGTCGGGCGCCAATGCCGATCATCCCTGCCGACCGACGCCCCTGCTCGCTACCAGGCCCAAACAATCGAATTGAATAGCGAAATTAAATCAGACGGGACCTGAATCGCTCCCACGTCGTCTGATACAACATGTTCTAGTAGCCTGAACGGGCTTGTTTTCCAGGCACCGTGGCTTATTCAGCGGCGGAGTCTAGCAGTCAGCGGGACCGCCAGGAGTGAAGCGTTGTACAAAAAACACACATCACGTCTGCTTTTCACATTGTTTCTGGCGCCATGGCTGGCGCTGGCGGAACCGGCAACCGAGCCCGCCGGCGCAATCCAGGGTGTCCTTCGGAACCTCCCAAGCGCATGCGGCCAGCCCCTGGCAGACATCGACACAACCGCTCGGGAGCGGCTTTCTGAGCTCTATCGGCGCAACCAGTTCGATATGGTATGGACCTCCTATGCGCAGATTGACGCACTGTTGGTGCAGCTCGAAGCGCTGGCCGATGACGGGCTGGAACCTGCGGCTTATTATCCCGAAGCCATTCGTCGGGCGATGCTAACCGCCACACGTGATCCGCGGCACCGCCAGTGCAGCGATGTGTTAGTCAGCCATGCCTACCTGTCGGCCCTAGGTCACCTTGCGCAGGGACGCCTGCCCCAGGACAGCATCGAACCCGTCTGGCACAGCCCCGATGCGCCCGCGACGCAGGCCGAGGCGCACCTGATGTCGATCGCCAGCGAGGGACTGGAGCACTTGGAACATACCTTCAATAAGGCGCGTCCGTCGCTGGAGCAGTACAACAACTTGCGCAAGGCCTATGCGCGGCTGCGCGATCAACCGGAGCCGGAATGGCAGCCGATTCCCGCCGGCCCAACCTTGCGCCCAGGCATGTCAGATCCACGTGTGCCACTGCTGCGGCAGCGTTTGAGCGCAGACGGCTACCTGCTCGCAACGGCTGCCGCGCCGGGCGGCGACGATCGCTACAGCGACCAGCTGGTGGACGCGCTCAAGGCCTTTCAGCGCCGCCATGCCCTGCAGGACGACGGCATCCTCGGTGCCGACACATTCACCGAACTGAACGCCACGCCAGCCGACCGGCTGAATCAGCTGCGGGTAAACCTGGAACGGTTCCGCTGGCTATCCGCTGACATCGAGCCGCGCTCGCTGCTGGTCGATATTGCTGGCGGGCGAGTGATTTACTTCCGTGACAGCAGCCCGCAATGGGAAGCACGTAGCCAGGTGGGCCGCGATACTCGGCAGACCCCGTCGATCAAGTCGATCGTCACGCGAATCACGCTCAACCCGACCTGGACCGTACCACCGACCATCCTGCGTGAGGACAAGCTGCCGCAGATCCGCGAAAATCCGGGCTACCTCGCGCAACACAACATGCAGGTGCTCGATTACGAGGGCCATGTGCTCGATCCGACCACGGTCGACTGGAGCAAGCCGGGGCGGATCCTGCTGCGCCAGGCCGCCGGACCCGACAACCCGCTTGGCCGGGTGGCCATCCGTTTCGCCAACCCCTTTTCCATTTACCTGCACGACACGCCGAGCCAGGGCCTGTTCGCACGTTCGCAGCGGGCGTTCAGCTCGGGCTGTGTCAGGGTCGAATCGGTGACACAACTGGTCGATTTGTTGCTGAGCGAGGCCGAACGCAAGCGCGTTGCCCAGTTGCTTGATACTGGGCTGACCTACGAATACCGCCCGACGGAACCCACACCGATACTCCTGGCCTACTGGACAGCCGAAGCCGACAGCAACGGGCTGCCGCGCTATCGTCCCGACGTCTACCGCCGTGACCAAAGGCTGCTGGCGGCCTTGCAAGCGGCCGACCGAGGCCTCGCGCGGCCCGCGATCAATCCGCACTGACGCCGTCCAGTCGCGACAACTTGGGAGCTACCGCTCAAGACCAGACCGGCGGCTCTGGCAGATTGCCCGTAGACCGAGGTCTACTTGGCATTGGGCCTGCACAGGTATCTTGCATAGCAACAACCGCCTGCATCCGCGCCGCTGCCTCGCCGTTGCAAGCGCTCGGCCGCCGCCTGGACACCAAGATCGTTGCCGCCATGGATAGCCGAGCGAACGTTTTGAAGAAGAACACCACAAGCAATACGTGGAACGAAGCTGACCGACTGGCAGCCCTGGCCCGATACCGCATTCTCGACACCCCCGCCGAGGCGGCATTCGATGACCTGGTGCTGCTTGCCGCCGAGCTGTGCGCCGCCCCCAGCGCCGCCATCGTGTTCGTCGACAAGGACCGCCAATGGATAAAGGCCTCGGTCGACATCGAAGGTGGCAACCGCCCTCGAGACGAGGCGCTCTGCGCCCGTGCCATCGGCTGCAGCGAACCGCTGGTGATCGAGGACCTGACCAACGAGCCGCTGGCCAACGGCATGACGGGCTTCTATGCCGCCGCTGCACTGCGCACCGCTGAGGGTCTGCCGCTCGGCACACTCTGTGTTCTGGACAGCCAGCCGCGGCAGCTGTCGGAGCGTCAGCGCACCCATCTGGAGGCATTGGGCCGTCAAGTCATGGCCCTGCTGGAGCTGCGTCGCAGCCGTGAAGCCAACGAGCGCAACCGGCAAATCATCGACAGCGCAGTCGATTACGCGATTCTCACCACCGACGCCCAGGGCCTCATCACCAGCTGGAACCAGGGCGCCGAACGCATCCTCGGCTGGCAACCGCACGCCGCGATCGGCAGCCACGCCTCGCGATTCTACGTGGAGGAAGACGTGGCCAGCGGCGTGCCTGACAAGGAAATGGCAACCGCGGCACGCGATGGCTCGGCGGTGAACGAACGCTGGCATGTGCGCAAGGATGGCAGCCGCTTCTGGGCCAGCGGGGTGCAGATGCCGCTCAAGGATGATCACGGTCAGCACCTGGGTTTCGTCCATATCCTGCGCGACCTGACCGAACGCCTGCATGAACAGGCAGCCATTCGCCAAGCTGAAGAGCGCTACCGGGCTCTGGTCGATCTGAGCCCTCAGGTCATCTGGCAGTGCGATGCTGACGGGCAGTTAATCTTCTGCAACCGCTACTGGTGTGACTTTACCGGCCTGAGCGCCAAAGCCTCGGCTGGCATGGGCTGGCTTTCAGCGGTGGCGCCGGATCACCGCGACGGCGTACTGAAGCAATGGCGAGGCGCACTGAAATCCGGCCAGGCCGGCAGCTTCGAAGTCCCGCTGTTGGCAGCCGACGGCAGCCAACGCTGGTTCCAGGGCAGCGGCGCGCCCGTCTACGACTGTGACTGCCGGCTGCTGCACTGGGTATTGGTCGCGCAGGACATTCATGAGCGGCGCCTGGCCGAGATCAAACGGCTGGAAAGCGAGGCATTCACCCGTAGCTTGCTGGACGCGGCAAGCGAGGGCTTCTATTCCATCGACACCAAGGGGTTGGTCACCCTGTGCAACGAGGCATTCGTCAAGCTACTCGGATTTTCCAGCAAAGAAGACGTGCTTGGCCGGCAGCTGCATCCGCTTATTCACCATAGTCATCCGGACGGCTCACCCTATCCGCTCGAGGACTGCCCGATTCTGCGCACCGCCACGACCGGCGAGTCGGCACACGTCGAGTACGAGCTGTTCTATCGCGCGGACGGTACCAGCCTGCCGGTGGAATACCGGGTCGCCCCGTTGTTCCGAGACAGAGTGCTGTATGGGGCGATCTGCACCTTCACCGACATCAGCGAGCGGACCCGCGGCGAGGCCCTGCAATCCTACCTGCTCGAGTTGAGCGACCGCCTGCAGGACAGCGGTAGTCGTATCGAGTTGGCCGACATGATGGCCGATCGGCTTGCCCAGCTGATGGGGACGGAATGCATCCATCAAGGGCATGTGGACGAGCGCGACGGCCTGATCATCGATCAGCACTGGCCGCAGGGCCCCGGCAACTCTCGGTCCGCCTCCTACACGCTTGGGGGCTGTGCACGGACGTTACGCCTGCGCTTATCGCAAGGCCTTATCGTGCCGTTCGAAGACCTTCTCGACGAAGCCGATTGTCATGGCAACTGCGGCGGCCTGCATGAACACCTTGATTACCGCAGCCTGTTGCTGGCGCCCTTGCTGGAGCAATCCGCTGACTGCGCCTTTCTGCTGTTCGGTAGCCGACAGCCACGCCGCTGGAGCCAGGCGGATATTTCACTGGTGCGCGAAGTGGCCGAACGCATCCGCGCGGCCGCTGACCGAGCGCGCGCGCGAGGCCCTGTTGGAAGCCGAACAGCGCGTCAGCCTGGCCAACGAGATCGCGGCGATTGGCGTCTGGGAATACGACTTTGAAAGCAACTGCCTGCACTGGGATGCCCAGCTCAAGGCGCTCGCGGGCATCGCACCGAACGAACCGGCCCTGACGGTGGATCAATTCCTCGCGCGGGTGCACGCTGACGACCGCCACGCACTGCTGCACGCCTTCCGCAACGCGCTCGATGGGGTCGGTGGCGGCGAGCTGAATCTCGAGTACAGGGTGTATGACGAGCGCAACGACCAGTTCCGCTGGCAGACCAATCGCGGTCGCCGGCTGGTAGACGGCGATGGAAAGGTTCGCCTGCTGGGCACCGCCCGGGACATCACCGCTGAGCGCAACGCTGCCTTGAAGCTGCTGCGCATGAATGCGCTGCTCGAAGAGCAGATACAGGAGCGCCAGATCACCGAACAGCGCCAATCGGTGCTCATGGAGCTGGGCGATCTGCTGCGCGGACAACCGGACAGCATCACCATCGTCACGGCTGCCGTGCGAGCACTGGGCACCACACTGCAGGTGACCCGCGCGGCCTTTCTGTCCATCGACCCAGGCGGACAATACGCCACCGTCGAGCGCTACTGGAGCGACGGCGCTCTGGGTGACTACAGCGAACGCATGTGCTTTGCCGACTACGGTGACTTCATCTACGACCTGCAGCACCACGAACTGGTGGTGGTCGAAGACGTGCTGCATGACCCGCGTACCGCGGCACAGGCAGCAAGCCTGCGCCTGAGGCGCGTTCAAAGCCTGGTCTGCGTGCCGCTGCTCGAGCAGGGCGACCTCAGCGCGGCCTTGATCCTGCTGCAGGATCGACCGCGGCAATGGGCCGAGGACGACATTTCCTTTATTCGCGAAGTCGCTGACCGTGCCTGGACGGCCGACGAGCGCATGCGCGCCGAAACGGCATTGCGCGCCAGCGAGGAGCAATTCCGCACCCTCGCCGACAACATGAGCCAGTTCGCCTGGATGGCCGACCCGGCAGGCCGCATCTACTGGTACAACAAGCGCTGGTACGACTACACCGGCACCACGCTGGAAGCCATGCGAGCCCTGGGTTGGCGCTCGGTCCATCACCCCGATCATCACGAGCGGGTCAGCGCCTCGATGAAACGCGCCGTGGCGATCGGCTCGATCTGGGAGGAAACCTTCCCGCTACGCGGCAAAAGCGGCCAGTACCGCTGGTTCCTGGCGCGCGCTGTACCTATTCGCGACGACTTCGGTCAGGTGACCCGCTGGTTCGGCACCAACACCGACATCACGGCACAGGTAACCGCCGAAGAAGCGCTGCGCGAGCTGAACGACAATCTGGAACGACGCGTCGCCGAGCGCACGCGCGAGCTGGCCGAGATCAACCATCTGCTGCATCTGGAAATGGGTGAACGCGAACGCGCCGAGGACACCCTGCGCCATGCACAGAAGATGGAAGCCATCGGCCAGCTGACGGGCGGCCTCGCCCACGACTTCAACAACATGCTGACCGGAGTGCTGGGCGCCCTTGATCTGATCCAGCGCCGAGTCGCCAATGGTCAGGTCAACGATCTCGGTCGCTACGTCGATGCGGCGGCCAGTTCGGCCAATCGCGCCGCGGCATTGACCCATCGTCTGCTGGCCTTCGCCCGGCGCCAGTCGCTGGATCCGCAACCGGTGAACGTCAACCTGTTGGTCGAGTCGATGGAGGACATGCTGCGCCGCACCATGGCCGAGCACATCGAGTTCGACACCCGCCTGCAGGAAAGCCCCTGGCTGGCCTACACCGATGCGCACCAGCTCGAAAACGCCCTGCTCAACCTGGTGATCAACGCACGCGATGCCATGAGCGAAGGCGGCAGGCTGATCATTCAAACCGGCTCGGTACAGCTCAATACACCGCAGCCAGACGGCCTAGAACCCGGCGAATACGTCACGCTCAGCGTGGCCGACAATGGTTCGGGCATGCCAGCCGAAGTGGTCGCCAAGGCATTCGACCCATTCTTCACCACCAAACCTATCGGTCAGGGCACCGGCCTGGGGCTTTCGATGGTCTATGGCTTCGTCAAGCAGACTGGCGGTCATGTACGCATCGACAGTACACCGGGGCAAGGCACCCTGATCACCTTGTTGCTGCCGCGCAACCGGACACAGACTGCGCACATCGAAGAGCAATCCAGCAAACCGGTGGCCGTCAGCGGCGCGCAGGCCGACGAAACCGTACTGGTGGTCGAGGATGAAGCTGCGGTGCGCATGCTGGTGGTCGAGGTTCTGCACGAGCTCGGCTACCGGGTCCTCGAAGCAGTGGACGGTAACAGCGCACTGCCGCATCTGACGGGCACTCAACGTATCGACCTGCTGGTCAGTGATATCGGACTGCCCGGCATCAACGGGCGGCAGCTGGCAGAAATCGCGCGCCAGCACCGACCGGACCTGCACGTGCTGTTCATCACCGGATATGCACCGAACGCCCAGCTACGTGGCGAGTTCCTTGGCCCCGGAATGGATATGCTGGCCAAACCCTTCAGCATCGACATGCTCGGCGCCAAGGTTCGCCAACTGATCGAACGCAGCGGATAGCGTCCAAGGAACTCTAAGGAACTCTGCTGATCGCTGCACACTCTCATTTTAATGGAGGATCAAGCAGAGGCATCCATCATGCGCAAAACAATCCTGGCAGCCGTGACCCTGAGCTGTATCCCGCTTGGGGCGGCGATGGCGGACAACGGATTTGTTCGGCAGGTTCTATCGTCGGGGGCGACCACCGCTTCCACTTACATGACATTCCACGACAACAAGCTGGTCGCCGCGGCACGGGAAGACGCCAGCAGCTTCGTGGCCAGCGATGGTGTCATCCGTGGCCCCTATCTCGAAGCGATGCTGATGAAACTGCGTAGCCAGCAACCGCAACTACAGGCCAGCGACATGCAGCTGGCAAGCGCGATCCTCGCAGCCGAACAACACTGGTGACGCAACGCCGGCCAGCCGGCCGGTGATGGCGTTCCGCATGCAGCCAAGCGGCAGACCGCGTCGCCATTCATCCACCCACAGCATTCGGAGAATCCCATGAAGAAAACCGCATCCGCCGTCTGGCAAGGTGACTTGAAAACCGGCAAAGGCACCCTCAGCACCGAAAGTGGCGCGCTGAAAGACAACCCCTACGGCTTTAACACCCGTTTCGAAGGCGCTCCTGGCACCAACCCGGAAGAATTGATTGGCGCAGCCCATGCCGGCTGTTTCTCTATGGCGCTGTCGATGCTGCTCGGTCAGGCCGGACTGACTGCCGAGCGCATCAGCACCACCGCGGAAGTCACCCTGGACAAGGACGACAAAGGCTTCTCCATTACTGCAATCGCCCTGACGCTGAAAGCCAAGGTGCCGGGCGCCGATAACGAGCAGTTCCAACAGATCGCCAATCAGGCGAAGGAAGGCTGCCCGGTATCGCGCGTGCTCAATGCACAGATCAGTCTCAACGCGACCTTGGAAAACTGATTCCACGCAAACTGATTCCACGCAAACGAAAACGCCGCCCCATCGGGCGGCGTTTTCGTTCATGCGGTTGGTGGATCAGCCGCGAATGTTGTAGATGTCCTTCTCGTTCAGCTCGGCGTATTCGTACAAGCGATTGAGATAGGCACTCTGCTGTTCCCAGACCTTGCTGGCGACTGGATCGGCAGCGGCGGAAGCATCGACCACCTCGGCAGCCACTTCCTTCAGACGGGCCAATACTGAGTCGGGCAACCGGCGCACTTCAACGCCCTGCTCGCGCAGCTGCTCCATAGCCTCCATGTTCTTCGCATTGTAGTCGTCGAGCATGTCTCCGTTGACGGCACGGGCCGCGGCACGAACGATGCTCTTGAGATCGTCCGGCAGGGTTTCCCAAGCCTTCAGGTTGACGTCCAGTTCGAAGGTGACGTTCGGCTCCTGCCAGCCTGGCGTATAGTAGTACTTGGCAGCCTTGTGCAGCCCCAGCGCCAGATCGTTGTACGGGCCAATCCACTCGGTGGCATCGATGGCACCGGTCTGCAGCGCCGTGAAGATTTCACCGGCTGGCATGTTGACCACCGTTCCGCCCATCTTGGTCAGCACTTCGCCACCCAGGCCGGGGGTACGCATCTTCAGGCCCTTGAAGTCATCAACCGAGTTGATTTCCTTGTTGAACCAGCCCGCGGTCTGCACGCCCGTCGCACCGCAGGCCATGGGCAGTACGCCGAATGGTTTGTAGACCTCTTCCCAGAGCTCCATGCCGCCGCCGTAGTGCAGCCAGGCGTTCATTTCCTGAGCGTTCGGGCCGAATGGCAATGCGCAAAAGAACTGAGCGGCCGGGACCTTGCCTTTCCAGTAATAGGGCGCACCATGACCCATCTCGGCCGTGCCACGGGATACCGCATCGAACACCTCGAGTGCCGGCACCAGCTCTCCAGCGGCGTACACCTTGACCGTGAGCCGGCCATCGCTCATTTCGTTGACCAGCTTGGCAAAGTTTTCTGCGCCAACACCTACACCGGGGAAGTTCTTCGGCCAGGAGGTGACCATCTTCCAATTGAATTTCTCGGTGCTTGCGGTGCCTTCGGACTTGGCAGCGGTTTCGGCTTCCTTATTGCAACCGGCCAGTGCGGTTGCGGCCAGACCAACGCCAGCGGCGGCCAGAATTTGACGACGTTTCATGAGTCACTCCACTTTTAGTTGTTGTAATGCTGAATGTCGGAACCCCGAAATCAGGTAGTTCTAGCTAGTGCCCATC
>NZ_JAMOIE010000120.1 GCF_024448935.1 Stutzerimonas stutzeri | reverse complement strand
ACTCAAAACCGGAGCTGAATGCCGAACTCTGTTCACCGGCGGGCTTCAGCGCAATGCCCAGCATCGCCTACCGCCTCGCCCGGGTGGCCGCCGGCGACGGCATCGCGGGGGTTTCGCTCTACCCTGTATCTCCGCACGACGTGGTCGCCGGCCATGCCCTCCTCAAGGCTGCTGGCGGCGACTTGCTTGACCAAGACGGCTATCCGATTCGTTACGACGACCTGAACAAACCTCTGTGCCGCAGCTGTTTCGGTGGCAATCTGGCAGCCAGTCAACGCCTGGCTGCACGCCCTTGGCGGCAGCGGCTTTCGATCCCCTGACGCCCTGAGCGCCCCGTGCTCCCCACAATGGGAAAGCAGCCGTGCGTGTACTTCAGCCGGCATCCGCCCGAAGCGGAGGACGGCGTGGCCTCCAAGTTACTGTCGCCAGCTCCTGGGAAATTGAGCCGGCAATGGCACCACATTGAGCTTGAGGGGCTGTGATCACTCAGTGACACTTAACTTCTCGGGACACAACCTTGGATGAGGCAGGCATGAAGTACAAGAAAGTCTCTGACAAGCACGCCAGGATCGCGAAACTCACGGAAGAGGCCCTACGGTTGGGTGGCGGTGTTTCAGACAACCAACGCCACTTCATAAAGGCAGCTCTTGGCCATGGCAAAACGATGGAGCCTGAGGGCCGCCTCGCTGGGGCCAACAGGGAGTGCAGCCATGTCTGACCAGTCCAAACAAGAAACCGTCACCCTTAGCGTCCAGGCCTACCAAAAACTTCTCGATGAGCTGGAGGATCTCCGCATCGAGCGCATTGCGTGTGATCGTGTAGGCACTGTCCCGGTCTCCGAGCTGTTATCCATTGAGGAAATGCGAACCCGCTTTCGTTGATGCTTCGGCGATCCAGGCTGGTCCCCACTTTTGGCGAGCGGTCATACTCGGAAACCATTGCCGATATGGCCAGTGCGACCAGCTCAATGCGGAGACAGGATGTGGGCGTGGTGCAGCAGCCGATCCAGCATGGCCGCCGTCAACGTGGCATCGCCGCTGAATGCCTCGGCCCACTGGGTGAATGGCAGGTTTGAGGTCAGGATCATCGAGCCCTTCTCGTAGCGTTTGGCGACGACATGGAAGAACAGGTTGGTCTCCTCGCGACCGAACGGCAGGTAGCCGATCTCGTCGAACAGGGAGTTGTGAACCGAGTCGAACGACTCGTACGACACGAAGTGGACGTAGGTCATCCGGCTGTAGCCCAGCGTGGCGAAGAGGGCCGACAGCGGTGATTTGGTGCGGCGGAAGACCACGAAGTCGGCCTGCATCTGCTTGCCGGGCTCGGTCTCGAAGCGTACCACCGGCCCATCGTCGGGCCTGGCCGGTTTGAGCCTGGCCAGCCCGGCGCGCAGCTTAGAAACGCCGCCCTGGTAGCCGCGCTCGCGAATTTCGCGCAGCACCACGGTGCCCAGCAGCCAGAGCGGATGCGCTTGCCTGACCCGATCGCGCAGATAATGTGCTGATCCAGGCGACGTAGGCTGGCTCCGGGTAAGCCTGTCCCTGGTTGTCGCGACCGCCCATGCTGCAGGGCAGGCACAGCTTCATGCCCTACCCCGGGCGCACCTAGATGTGGTCGATCTGCCTGCAATCACGTGTGGATCCGTCCTCCGCGAGTAATACTGGGTTTGCAGCGAGTTTGCCTCTTTCAGGACGAACGAAGGTAGATTCTGCTACATGCGTTGAGGCGGGAGCGATGGCGCTCGCTATCAGGTTTCCTCGTCAGCTAGAGGCGGGGTGAAGCTCCGCATCTGGTGCACCATGTTAGCGTGCAAGCGGGCTGATTCGTCGATGCTAAGCAAATCGATTCTGCCATTAGGCAAACACCTTACCTTCAAGAGGCTTTCAGGGCCCCTTAGTCCCTTGGCAAAATGCATGAGCCCCATGCGGAGCTGTTCCGCCGAATAGCCCATTCGCTCTTCGAAATCGGCCCGTGTCATCGGTATTTCATAATAACTCATCATCTAGTAGCTAGTAGCCTCTTTACAAACTATTCAGAACTGCCCGCACAACCCCGTTGACGCACAGCGCCCAGGTGATTCTCCAGCCCGGCGGGAGAGTAAGCGCTCCCCGGTGTACTGCGAGCAAGGCCGCTTCGTATCGACGACTGGCGTCGCTGCTCGAAACGCTACTGCCATCCCGCCAGTGATATCTGATGGTTGCCGAGGGGCTTCCCCGGATGAGTTGTGTGAATCGGTGTGTCGGCACCGCCGGACTGAGCGAGGCAAAGAAAGCTACGCCAGGCTGAGCTCTGACACTGATCGCCATCTGCTGGTCAGTCTCATCAGGCGGAAGTTCAGTTGATTTGAATCCATAGCGCGAGGGATACGGTGCCTGCCTAGGATCGGGCGGTACCAAATGCGAGATGAGCTCAACGAACGCCATTTCCCTCTCCAACTCCACAAAGCACTGGAGATCCAAAAACACTAGGTCATCGCAGGAGGGCCGATAGTCCTGCTCGTTGCCATGCTCCAGCGCAGCCACGAGGTCGGCGAGCAACCTGTTACCGTCTTGGGGCGTTGGAATGGTGCTCGGGTTGTAGGTACGGAGCTTCGCCTCTATATCGAAAAGCCTGTCCACGGGCATCGGACGAAACAGCGCAGTATTCAGGGCATAGCGCAGTTTGCCCGCCCAACGATCAGTCGAAAGATGATCGGGCTCTCGAAAGCTCTGCGCGACCTTGACTTCCAGTTGCTGTGCCACCTTAACCGTAAGGGGCAAACAGGTTTCGGCTAGCACTGTCCCAATCTGCAGCCTTGACGCCTCCGTGAGGACACCGAACTCTGCCAGAGCATGCCAGAGCTGATGGAGCTCTTGCGGGAAGAAATCAGGCACTTCTGGGGACTGTCTGGGGATTGGTTCAAGTCTGTCGGCGCACTTGGAGCGCATTGCCAACACAACGCCAGCCGCCGCAGCGCAGCCCTGCTCACTCGCCCGTTGGGCAATGCGCAGGAGGGTGGCGAATCGCGCCACATGACGACACTCTGCTAACACATCCGCGATAACGATGTGTGGTGCTAAGCGCTGCCACAACGAGACCGGATTGCGGCAGGACAGCACGTCGAGCACGGCTGCAGCGATGTCCGCCCGGTTGCGCGGTACCATGGAGAACGCCAGTCTCACCACGTGGGCAAACCAGGTGTCGTCACTCGTGGCCAGCCACAGCAACATAGCCGCGCCACTGTCGCGGCGCTCCCAGGCAGGATGATCAAGCGTCCAGAGCAACAGTTCAAAAAGCGCTTCCGCGGCATCCATCGCTGAGCCGTCGAGGTAGTCGAACGCGGCAGTCGGCGCGTCCCCCACCATTTGCCCGACATGCTCGACGGCGATACCAAGTATTGCGGTCTGCTGCGCGGAGTCAATCTTGTTGGCGACCACGTCGATGAGGTGGGAGGCGATCCACCAGCGTTGTGCATGACGCTCTTCCAGTATCAGCGGGCCATAGAGCCGCGCCAACGCGTTTCCGTCCTGAACCTCTGCTTCGATCAAACGCTCTGCCGGAGTACCTGTATGGGCTTTTTCCCAGATGGACCAGCCTCCTGCTTGCAGTTTACGCAGGATGTCAACACACGCGCTGACCGCCGCAGACGAATTACGCCGCCGCAAGAGCGAGCGCGCCGCCTCAAGATCTCTTCGGGCCTCCTCATCGACCGACAGTTTGCCAAACAGACCGGGACGGTAGAGCATTTCCGCATGGGCATCTGCTTGATCCTGTTGAGTGTCAGGATTGACCGGTTCACTCTCGGTCGTCCGACGCTGCGCGGTGTTAAAGCCATACATGGAGGCGAGTTGCTCAAGGCGGTCCTGCCCAATGCGGGCCTCGGCCTCTTCCAGTAAGCGGGCAAAGTCAGCTCTGATAGCTGCAGGCAAGGAAGGCACCAGCTCTCTCAACAGCATCCACCCCCATTCGGCGTGCATGCTTTGAACAATGCTGCGGATTCGCCGCTTCGCCCAAGCCATATCGTCAGCGTAATCTGCCAGGGCGGTGATGATGAGGGCGTACTCCAGGCCCCAAGCTCCCAAGTGGCGTTCATCCCCATGCTGGTACACCTCAAGCAGCGCCCAGCGAAGTCGCCAGTCAGTCTCACTCGGCACTTGGCGAAGCAAGGCGAGCAGTGCCGCCTGCTCCTCCAGCGCGCCGCCAGGGAAGCGCATGCCAACTAACTGTGAAACCCGGTCCAGATTGCCGGCCGCAGCCTGCGCCAATAGCTGCGGCAATGACCCGCAAGACTGGTGCTGGAAATATTGAATGGCGTCAGCGTACAGCGAGCGCCGACAGAGCTGAGCGATGAAGATGCCCTTGTCTGCCCGCACATAGCGCTGAAACGTCATCTCCCCGCTTGCTCGTTCCAGGTAAGCAGCGATCTGCGCCAGCGATGCCATTGCTACCGGCGCCTCAATGGGAAGCGATTCGAGTGTGCTTGACATCAGGGAGAGCTGGTCTTCCTTGTACCAACTCGGGCCCATCGAAAAACGCAGGGCCTGCTGATAGGTGGTGAAAGCCTCTTCTGTCGCGTCCAATCGCACGAGCAGTGGGACAATGCACAGGAGCTCGGGGATGAGCTCATACCTGTTCTCGACATTGGCCTCGACATAGTCTCGCCAGCGGATGACCAGGTTGAACAGCGCATCAGCCGTTTCATCCTCCAGCTCTGAGGTGACGAACTGCTCCGTAACGGCTGCTAATGTCTGGCGAAAGCCTTCATTGTAGAGGCCGAACTGTTGGTCAAACGCCTCATCCAGCATCTGGATGAGCCTCCCTGCCTGCCGAGGGAAGCAGTCCAGCATCAGTTTTGCTATGCGCAGGTATAGCCCTGGGATGATGGTTTCCGGGATAGTGTAGGCGCGCTGCCAGCGGATCCGAGATGCCAGCGGGAAGGCACAGGACGGGAAAATGACGTTAGCCACGAACGACCACACCTGATCGACTGTGGCGTGATCCGCGGCAGCCTTTGCTCTGCGCGCGGCTCCGTCGGCCCACGCGGTGGCCGCAGCGATCGAGCGCAGGGGGCCTTCCCAGTTGTGTGGTGCGACCGGTTGGACCACCGGCCGCGGCAGGGTTTCATCGAGGAAGTACCTGGCGCGCAGCTGCCGGTACGACTCGTGAAAACCCTCGATATCGGGATCGGCGCGGTTGGCCTTATAGAGTGTCAGCGTTGGGTTAGTCTGCACGATGTCCGCCGCGCACTTTTGTACCAACTGCCGAGTTGCACCCGTCTCAATCAGGGTATCGACAATGCTGAAATTAAGGTCCTTGGGCGTCTGGAGCGCATTGCTGGCCTCTTCCAAGTCTTCCAGCAGCAAGTCGATTTTGTCCTGGGGCAGGCGAACGCCATACAGCCGCGAGTTCATTTCGGCGTGGACCAGCGTGTGGAGCAGTGCATGCAGGATCTGCTCAGGATCTGCATTGGGAAGATTGAGCTGCGCGACGGACCTGTACTGTCCACTCAGGCAAAGCAGCGCACCGCTCACGGTGCCAGTGAGCCGGAGCACAACTTCGTTTTGCCTGTCGGCGGAGAACGGGCTGTTAGGGGCGCGCACGATCCCCCGCACCACCGCGCCAAGGAAGCCCTCCACTGGCGGCTGCCCATCCGCTGCTATCTCCAAAGCGAAACCGTGCAAGCGCTGCAGGACGGTCTCAAGGAGCAGATCAGTCTCGATGCTACCCTCGGATTGCCACTGTTCAAAAACTGCATCAAGCGAGAGCTGAACTTTCTCCAGGAGGAGCCTGGCTCGTTCCTGGCAGCCCATACGCGTCAGTGCGTGGACGACGGTGAAGGCTTCGTGCGGGTTGACAATGAGGCGACCGTTGCGAATGACATGCCGCAGGGCTTCATCGGTTTTGCCGAGCGCCAGCAGTGCCAGCGCGACCCGTTCGGCCGATTGTGTAAAAAGGGTGTCGTAGCGAAAGGTCAAGCGTTGCGATAGGAGCAGCAAGCGGACCATATCAGTGGCCGTACCGATACATGTCGCAGCGGCAAGTGTCTTATCGATGTCACCCAGGAGCACATCCGGTTCTGCCCCGAGCATAACGGAGGTGTCCACCCAGGTTTGCTGACACTCCTGAATGGCCCGCAGTTGCGACTGTGCTCCGCCCAGCAGACCGTGATAGACCCTGTTTAGCTGCCCGTAGTCGCCACTTTCCGAAGTGGAGCAGAAAGTCGCCAACCGCTCCTGCAGTAGGTGGTTCACGGCCGAGGTTTTATGTGCAACGAACTCCGAAAAGGATGGATGATAGATCTCGGTGCTACCCGGCTGAGCGAGGAGATGCTGGATCCGGGCCAGCGTGGATACGTAGACCGCACTCTCGGTTGGCAGCAGCATGACCGTCAGGTCTGTTGTTGAGATGCCCCAACGGAGCCGAGCAATGATGCCCAGCAGATTGACCGCGTCTTGGTCCGGCAGTAATTGCCCCCACAGCGTCTCGTAGTAGTCCTGAATGGAACCACTGAATGCGGGCAATTGAGCGATATCCGCTCCGCTAGCGCCACCGTTTACCAAATCAGCCAGATAGCGGAGGTACAGCGGGTGGCCCATGGCCCGCTCACACAGCAGAGTTACCAGGTTTGACGTGGCCACGCTCCGCTCGAGCAATTCGACGCACAACTCGCGCTGACTATCGTGTTCAAGGGCCGGAAGGGTCAGGCGCCCTGCCGCCTGTAGCAGTGGGCCGAAAGCACTGGCATGCGCATCCAAGCCCACGCCGGTAAGCACGATCACAAGCCCACGAGGCAAGGCCAATGGCAGCAGGCCTACAAAGCGCTGAAGACTGTCCATGCTTACGCCGACCGCTTCGTTCAAACCATCGATAAACAGTACCCCGACCTTGCCAGCAGCAGCGCGCCGGTTGGCTAGGTCCCGGAGTGTCTCATGGGTCTGCTGAATAAGTTCAGGGTATGACAGCTCACGCAACCTGGCCGGCTTGCCGCTCACTTGCATCGACCACAATGAGTTGACCCAGTCAAAGAACACTTCCGGTTGAGCCTGATGCGCAGGCGTGATCCCTCGGCCACGCTCCGACAGCGCATACACCCCCAGTACTTCGAGTGGGTGGGCTTGAGGTGCAAACCGCCTGCAGTAGGTCGACTTGCCAATACCATGCGCCCCTTCTATCAGGAGGTACCCGCCGCTCACGCTCATCAGACGGCTTTCAAACAGCTCGTCAAATTCCGGGCGAGCACCATACGGCGCGCTTTGCTCAGTTTCGACGGGAGTCTTAGGAAGCACGCCATTGACTTCTAGGAACGGTCGCAACTTGTCAATGCTCAGCGCCGCGAGCGAAGTGTCAACACTCAACCGCAGCATGCCACGGCAAACGCGGCCAACCATCAGGGCTCCGCCTGATAGGCCGTGATAACTGGAGAGATGGGTTCCTGGCGCGACCGAGAGATCGAGGTCCACACCGTAGACCAAGTCGCTCAGTACCTGCTGGACTTCGCCGTTGAGGGAATGACCGAGATCCAGCTTGCTCGTCGGATAGCCAAACGCAGACCAGTTCTCGCCCACTCGGGGTAGGCTGGGATCTATCGCTATAGGGTCAACGTCTAAGGAGGCGGGAAGGCGGAGCAGGCATACGTCGAGGGCGTCGTCCTGCGCGTCAATAACCACAGTGAACTCAGTCGCTGCGGCTCCTGCCCCGAAGCGTGCAGTGAGGGTGCCGTCCGCCGCCGCAGTAGTCTTGACACAATGAAGCGCCGTCAGCACGAGCGTGGGCGCGATGAGCCAGCCTGTACCTGCATCGCCGGCGCCGCTAATCATACATGTGGCTTGTTTGACTGCTTCATCAGTCACGGCTGGGCCTCTCCCAGTTGAATCCATTCACCTTCAACCACGTGTACGCTGAAGCGCGCGCCGGATTTCGATGAGTAAGTACGCAACCTCCGCGAGGCTGCGGTTTCGTAGTTGAAATAGATCTTGCGCTCGAAGGGTCCGGGCCGGTCGACAATGGCGGCCAGTACTGCAAAATCTGGATGACCATGCTGGGTGCCATTAGTGGAAATCAAAAAGCAGGGGGCGTCCACCAGCGCGAGCAGCTCCACACTGGTGTTGTGAAGACTGCCGTGGTGGGAGACTTTGATGGCGTCAAACAGCTGTATCCCTGCGTCTGCCTGCCGTTGCTTAAGCTCATGAACCATGTCTTCGGCCCAGGCGTCGCCTAACAAGAGAACGCTTGACTGCCCTGCCGTAAGCAAAAGCGCAATGGAACTACCATTGGCAATTCGCGTGTCGGCTGAATACACCTCGGCCAGCGGGAGATCCTTGTTTGCAGCAATCGGTTGAGCGCTGGGAGAAGCTGGCTGTTGAGCAGTATGGGCACACCACATCTCGTAGGCATCGTCCACAAGATCGCTACCCTGCCCCGCGCCTCGATAGCCCAGTTTCCGCATTTCCTGGAGCCATAGGGTTCGAAGGCTTTCAAGCCGGTCGACGCTAGGGCCAAGCACCTCAAGCTGTACCGCGTTCGGCAATTCGAGTGCGGCACAGCGCTGGTCTATGCAGCGGGATCCGTCACCAAAATTCCAGTGGTAACCTTGGCTCTTGATCAGCTTGGCCAAAGAGCTGCCCTGACGAGCGCTGATCGGATCGGCCACTTGCTCGGCAGGTATGGGGAAGCCACGTCGCCTGATGGCTTCGAGTACCCTTGCATCTTCAATCAGGCCAGGCCCGGTAGTCGGGCATGGTAAGGAGCGCAGGCTGTTATGCCAGACGGCGTCGACTTCAATGCATCGACTGCCCGGCCCGCCATTTGCCGAAAAAAACGCCAGAAGCCCACCGATGTGATCGGCGTCGATATGGGTGCACACTACCAGACTGAGTCGCTCGCCCGCGCGTGATAGCTCAGCTAGATCCTGAGCGATGTAGCCGGTATAGGTGCTTGCATACCCTGCATCTACCAACAAGTGATTGCCGTTGGCATTGATCAGGAATGCATCGCCGTTGTTCGCCGGATACATCTTCAGTTTCAGCATGCTGCGCAACACGCGTGTGGATATGGGCTGCTCAGTTTAAGGGATGGGGTCCTGCCAAGGTGAAGAATTCGCGCCACACAACCACATACTTGGCTCAGGGGGGACTCATACCCGTGTAATGTCTTGTCGTGATTCGGATAGCGGGGCACCGATACGGTATAGTTGACCTAGGCGCCTCCCCATTCGTAACGCGGACGAATTACGCTTTCTTGGTTGTGGACTTGCGCCGGTTCGATGCCCGCTGTTGAGCCAACTGCTGCTCCAGCGTGTCGGCCCGTGCCTGTTGGGCCACGGCCGTATGCCGCACCGCGTCGTGCGCTTGCTGCGCGGCGTGCAGCCGGGCCTCCAGGGCTTGCCGCTGCTGATCACCCTGCTCCGCTGCCAGCTCGGCACGCGCTTGTTGTGCGGCCGCCTCGCGCTGAGCCTCGCTCAAGGCGCTCCGGGCCCGCTCCATGCGCTGCTGCAGTTCGTCGAACTGGCGTTGCAGTGCATGGCGCTCGGCTTGGCGAGCCTTGCTCTCCTCCCGCGCACGGTCGATTTCGCGGTGCGCGCGCTCTTCAACACCGCGCACGTATGTTTCCTGCGCCATCCGCTCTTTCTCAGCCTTCCGCTGGGCCTCGTGCAGCTCGGCCTGCAGCACCTGCAGCTGATGCTGCAGGGCATTGCGCGCCTGTTGCAGCTCGCCGCGCTGCTGCTGCAGATCGTCGATCTGCGCCAGGCGCTGGGTCAGCAAATGTTCAAGGTCGGCCAGCCGAGTTTCGGCCGCCTGCCGTGCCGCCAGTGCCGCGGCGGTTTGCTGGCGGGCCTGCACCGCGTCCTGACGCGTCAGCTCTTCGATTGCTGCCAGTTGCTCGCGCTCTTCAGCCAACGCCTGGCGTTGGCCAGCGACCGATTGCTCAACTACGGCCTGAGCCAATGTCGTCGCGTGCTGCCACACCTCGACAAAGGCCTGCGCCACCTCCGCCGGCAACGCCGGCAAGCGGGACTCACCACGCAGGCGCTGAGCCAGCTGGTCCCACCACTGATCCAGCAGGGCGCCGACCCGCGCTGGGCTGCCGCGCCCCAACTCCAGGCGCACCCGCTCCACGGTGGGCCGTTCGCCGCGCGCCAAGACCGCGTCCGCCGCGGCGAACACCTCAGTTTCCGGTACGCCTACCGCCATCCCCTGCCTCCTGCTAGATTAGGTCTGATAAACAAATGTTATCCGACATTATCTACCAAAAACCATAATTAGAATACGTTGAACGTAATGAATAATACGCCACTACTCCATTGCAGCAACAGCAGCCTGCTGGCCATCGATCGCCTTGATGCCGAAGCCCGCGCCGCCGCGGCCGCCTTCGTCGCCGCCGGCACCGCCGCCAACACTGTGCGCAGCTACCGCAGCGCCCTCGCCTACTGGGCCGCCTGGCTGCAATTGCGCTACGGTCATACCTTGGAGGCGGGGCCGCTGGCGGACACGGTGGTGGCGCAGTTCATCCTCGATCACCTGGCACGCCCCGAGGCGGGCGGCTGGCAGTACCTGCTACCTCCGGCGTTGGATGCCGCGCTGGTCGACGTCGGGGTCAAGGCCAAACTCGGCGCCCTGAGTTACAACACGGTACGCCATCGCCTAGCGGTGCTCGCCAAGTGGCATACCCTGAAGGACTGGCCGAGCCCGACCGAGGCAACCACGGTGAAGACGCTGCTGCGCGAGGCGCGTAAGGCCCAGACCCGCCAGGGTGTCAGCGTGCGCAAGAAGTCCGCGGCAGTGCGCGAACCGCTGGAGGCGATGCTCGCCACCTGTAGCGATGGCATGCGCGGCATGCGCGACCGCGCGCTCCTCCTCTTGGCTTGGAGCGGTGGCGGACGCCGGCGCTCGGAGGTGGTCGGGCTGCAAGTGGGCGATGTCCGCCAGTTGGATGCCGACACCTGGCTCTACGCCCTGGGCATCACTAAGACCGAGACCGGGGGCGTGCGCCGGGAAAAACCGTTGCGCGGGCCCGCGGCACAGGCACTCGCGGCCTGGCTGGCGGCGGCGCCGGCCAGCACCGGTCCACTGTTTCGGCGGGTTTATCGGGGGGGCCGCGTCGGAGCCGCGGGTTTGTCGGGTGACCAGGTGGCGAGGATTGTGCAGCGCCGCGCGCAGTTGGCCGGGTTAGACGGCGACTGGGCCGCGCATAGCCTACGCTCTGGCTTTGTTACCGAAGCTGGACGCCAGGGCGTTCCGCTCGGCGAAGTGATGGCGATGACCGAGCACCGCTCGATCCCAACGGTGATGGGTTACTTCCAGGCCGGAACATTGCTGAGTAGCCGCGCTACCTGCCTACTAACACGACAGACAGATGACCGCGATCAACAAAACCTGTCTCGCGACAACGTGAACGGATCGCAACTAGATAGGAATGATGAATAAACCTCGGCGACTGAGAGGCCCCTACCGAACTCCCTACTCTAATTCCTGCATTGAGACCACTACGGCCCCACTAGAGTCCTTTCGCCCCCTCCTAAGGAAGGTCTGAATGTAGTGGTCTACTGATCCCGGACTGTAGTGGTCTACTGATCCCGGACACCGATTTAGGCGAAAATCATCGCCATTAGAGAGGTGTTCGATGAGTAGACAGCGACGTACATTCTCAACCGAGTTCAAGCGCGAAGCCGCAACTCTGGTTCTGGATCAGGGGTATACCGTGGTGGAGGCCTGCCAGTCCTTGGGGGTGGTGGAGTCGGCACTGCGTCGATGGATCAAACAGCTTCAGGATGAGCGCAGTGGCATCACGCCGCAGGGCAAGGCGCTGACTCCCGAGCAGCAGAAGATCCAGGAGTTGGAAGCCAGGATCAACCGGCTGGAGCGGGAGAAAGCGATCCTAAAAAAGGCTACTGCTCTCTTGATGGCGGACGAACTCGAACGTACGCGCTGATAGACCAGTTGAGTGAGCAGGAGCCCGTGGAAATGGTCTGTTCAGCGTTCGATGTGCCGCGTTCGTGCTTCTACGACTACCGCGCTCGGCGTCATCGAGTTGATGCTCGTCGTGTAACTCTCCGCAGTCAGGTTAACCAGTTTTTCAGTGAAAGCCGCGGGGCTGCGGGCAGCCGCAGCATCATGGGCATGATGCGCGAGGGCGGCGTGATGATCGGTCGTTTTAAGGTGCGTAGCCTGATGCGTGAGCTGGGCCTCGTCAGCAAGCAACCGGGCTCTCATGCCTACAAACAGGTCACGGTTGAGCGGCCCGACATCCCGAACCTGCTGAACCGTGAGTTCGATGTCGGGCTCCCGAACCAAGTGTGGTGTGGCGACATTACCTACGTCTGGGCGCAGGGCCGCTGGCATTACC
>NZ_JAMOIE010000119.1 GCF_024448935.1 Stutzerimonas stutzeri | reverse complement strand
AGGAGTGACCACCATGTCCACCGAGCACACCTTCTCTATCGCGGATCGACGCATTCTGCGTCGCGCAGAAGTTGAAGCCAAAACTGGATTCAAACGCGCGCACATTTACAACCTGATGAAGGACGGAAAATTTCCCAAGGCCTTACGTCTAGGTATCCGCGCTGTCGGCTGGGATTCAGCTGAAATCGACCAATGGATTACCGAACACCTCCAAGAGCGCGCTTGACATCGCTCCACTGCCCAAGAGGAGCGAGTCATGCAAGTGATCGCCATCATTTCGACCAAGGGCGGCGTTGGCAAGACGACCGTCGCCGCCAACCTGGGAGGCTTCCTCGCTGACGCAGGCAAGCGCGTGCTCCTGCTCGATCTGGATGGTCAGCCCACGCTGTCGTCCTACTACGAGCTAGCAAGCCGTGCCCCGAACGGCATCTACGAGCTGCTGGCATTCAACGAGAGAACACTGCCGCACCTGGTTTCGCACACCATCATCGAGGGACTTGATGTGGTGCTATCCAATGACGAGCACCAGCAACTGGGAACATTGCTGCTGCACGCAGCGGATGGACGCTTGCGGCTACGCAACCTGCTGTCATTGTTCCAGCCACATTACGACGTGATGCTGATCGACACACAAGGTGCCCGCAGCGTTTTACTTGAGATGGCCATGCTCGCCGCTGACTTCGCGGTGTCACCGATCACTCCGGAAATTCTGGCAGCCCGCGAACTTCGGCGCGGCACGCTCCAACTTGTCGACGCAATCGCCGCTTACCGCTACCTGGGCATCCAACCGCCACCGCTGCATTTGCTGATCAACCGCGTTCCGGCCGTTTCGTCGAGCGCCAGGTTGGTCCAGCAAACGCTGCGCCTCATCTTCCGTGAACATAACGAGATCCAGATTCTGCGTACTGAAGTACCGGCCATCGAGGCATTTTCTCGTGCTGCAACAGCAGGCCAGCCGGTACATCGCATCGAACACCGGCGTCCGTCCGGGCGTCAGGCACCCGCGGCGCTGGAGACCATGCGTACCCTGGCAACCGAACTCTGCCCGCATTGGCAGGAGCAGTTTGCCCAAGTGACCGGCCGGATCGACAGGAGGCGAAGCCATGTCGAGCGTCCATGACCTGTGCCGTGGCCACAATCGGCTGTTAACGCTGATCGAGTTTGCCTTGGAGGATGGCTGGGAGGTCAGTCGCACATCCGGAGGCCACCTGAAATTCGTGAAGACGGGCCTGCCACCGATATTCACCAGCTCGACGGCAAGCGATCGCCGTGCAAGCCAGAATGCCTGGGCACAACTGCGCCGGGCAGAGCGGGGCCTATCGGGAGGTCAAGATGGCTGACGTCACCCCTCAGGAAATGGCCGGCAAGCTGATGGCCGATGCGTTCTCTCGCAGCGGTCCCACTGCACAGGCACTGAGCGATCCCGCCGTGGAAACGCCGATGGTTGTCACGCTAGACGATCTGCGCCCCTACGAGCTTGACCCACGTATTACGCGCAATCCTCTCTACGATGAAATCAAGGCCTCAATCCGGGAGCGGGGTCTGGATGCACCGCCATCGATCACTCGGCGGCCCGGTGCCGATCATTACATCATCCGTAATGGCGGCAACACCCGACTGGCGATTCTGCGCGAGCTCTGGGCGGAGACTAAGGATCAAAGATTCTTCCGTATCCCGAGCCTGTTCCGCCCTTGGCCCGAGCGCGGTGAAATCATTGCGCTGACCGGACACCTGGCCGAAAACGAACTGCATGGTGGACTGACCTTCATCGAGCGAGCGCTGGGTGTCGAAAAAGCGCGTGAGCTGTACGAGCAGGAGATCGGCAAGACGCTCTCTCAGTCGGAACTCGCCCGCCGCCTAACCGCTGACGGCTACCCGATCCCGCAGCCTCACATCAGCCGTATGCAGGACACGGTGCGCCACCTCCTGCCCACCATCCCAAACGTCTTGTACAACGGACTGGGAAGGCACCAAGTCGAAAGGCTGGCGGTACTGCGCAAAGCCGCCGAGTTCACCTGGGAAAAACAGGCAAGCGGCAAGCCATTGGGTGTCGACTTCGAAACGCTGTTCCACGACGTCCTTGCACCGTTCGACACACAGCCCGCAGTCTTTTCGACCAGACGAGTCCAAGACGAACTGATCGGGCAAATGGCAGAGCTGCTCGAAGCCGACTACAACGCGCTGGAACTGGACATCGACAACACCGAGCACCGTCAGCGTGCAGTAAACACCCCGCCACCTTCAGTCGAAGCTACGCCCGCTATCGCCATCCCCGAAACCGGCGCTGTGCCTCCACCAAAATCGACTTCGACTCGGCACGATGATGCTGCGGTACGTTCACCAAGCACTGCAGCTACGGACACGGCAACACCGCCAACGCCAGTACAGCCGCATGAGCCGCATGAGCCGCATGCTGCCCTGAGTAACCCTGATCGCGAGGACATTACAGCCGCGCAACTTCAGGGCCATATCGTTTCACCTGTCGCCAGCACCGAACGTCTGCAAGCGATCCAGCATCTGGTGGCCGAGCAAACCGGCGAACCCATGCTGGGGTTTGCAGAAAATGTATTGCAAGCCATCCCCGTCCAGGCCGGCAGTGGGCTCTTTCCGATAAGCGATGTCTGGTACATCGATCCAGGGCTGGACTCACCGGATCGGCTACGTATCCACATCGCACAATTTGCACGGGAAATCGCAGAGGAAGCCGACCTGACCGACTGCATCGAACCACTCAATGCCGGCATCGGCTTCACCTGCAGGGCTTCCACACAGGGCACTGGCGCACTTTCGGTGTTTGAGCGAACGGTATTGGCCCTGCTGCGCGCATTGAGTGCCCATTACGACGCAGAGTCATCCGTATTCGATCACGACGACTTCATGCTGGACGATGGTTTGGGATCACTGATGCATGGGACCGACATCAGTGACACAGCAACTCGCTCCCGCCTGAGCGACGACGGCTTGGTCAAGTTCTTCCGCCTGGTCCGGCTGGCACGCCGACTTCGTGACCTGGATACCAATCCCGATGAGACCGGCCACTGACAAGGTCAGGAGAGAACCATGTTGGCACCCCACCCACTGAATCAAGCTGTCGTGGCTCAAGCATTGCACGACCTACGCAACGGTCAACTGCGTCGCTGCCTGGCGATGGGATTCAGTGAGCGGGAGCTGGACGTCCTGAAGCAACCGACACTGGTGAACCTCTTAGTCGATGCCAAAGTGCCCTGGTGTTCGGTGACGGTCAATCGTGAGGTGCTGTGGCGACTCCTGAGCCAGATGCACGACATCGAGCAAGAGATTGCCACGATTGATCGCATGCTGCGCTTGGGAGCCAGTACAGAAATGGTCAGCAAGTTCTATGGTTTGACCCATCAAGAGGTGGCACTGCGTCGCGACATCATCGGCTTGCCCAAACGCAAAGGCCGGCACCACGTCTTGAATGAAGACCAGGAGATGACCCTGTGGAAGCACTGGAAGTCTGCTGTTGAAGAACGAAGCATCGCACTGGACGACGACAGCGCGATGCTGGAATTGGTGATGGACCTGGCCGAAGATTTGGCGTTGCCCATATCCGTGATCTGGGCCGCGATACGGAGCTGGATCGACCAAGGTCTGGTGTAGCCAGCCATGGTGCCGCCAAACCCTCGACCTGCAAGCGCTGCCTCTCTTTCAGCCCTGCTCGACGACGCCCTGCGGCACCTGACACCACCCAAGAGTACTGTGGCTGTCAGCAGCGACGGATTTATTTATAGCGGCAACCATCATGAAAGCGTGCCACGCACACTGTTTCTCGACAAACGCCTGACACCACTGGAGCGCAACGCCTGGCAGGTTTTCCGGCTCTTGCTCAACAAGGATGGAGTGACGGCATTTCCCACCTACGATCAATTACGTCCCTACTTAGCCTCAACGCCCTGCGCGGAACAGGCCTCGCATGAAACCGTGGCACGTGCGCTAACACTGCTGCGCCTGACACGCTGGCTCAGCCTCGTGCGCCGCCGGCGCGATCCCAAGACCGGGCGCATCAAAGGCAACCTCTACGTCCTGCACGACGAACCGCTTACACCCTTTGAGGCCATGCAGCTCGACCCTGAGTACCTTGGGCTGGTCAGCCACGCACTCAATCACGCCAGCAAGGCAATCCAACGAGTGGGCTACCACGCAATACAAGAGCTTTCCGAAGACCCCATGCTCAGCGGTCGTGTATTGCCAACGCGGCTGCAGGTGCTGGCGCAGCGCATGGCCCAGGGCAGCACACCCGCATTAAATAGTTATCCACAGGAGCAGCCCAGCCACGAATCCGAAGAAGGCAGCGACGCCTTTCTTCGGAATGGTGAACCACTGCTTTCGGATTCCGAAGCAGGCTCGAAAGCCAGCAAAACCAACCCTCTTCGGATTCCGAAGCAGGACCGTACTGAAGTACTTAGTAATCGTATAAATAAAATACGTACAGTACCGCGCGCGCAAGAACTCCAGGATCTGCAACTGCCCGAGCGTTTTCTGTCGCTGAAAGAAGAACAGCAGGCCGGTGCTCTGGTGGCTCTGCAACAGGTCGAGGCCGAACAGCGGCAAGCGGTGCTCGACGAATGGGCGGCACGCTGTCGCAGCAGCGAGGTGCGCAAACCTGCAGGCTACCTGTTCGGCATCATCCAGGCGGCCATTCGAGGTGAGTTCAAGGCATGGGCTGGACAAGGACAGAGCAATACCGTCACAGCCGATCCGACACCCACAGCCAATCCTAGGCCTGCGCGCCCCGAAGTCGTCCAGGCCCACCTGGAAAGCCTGCATGCACTCTTGAACCGCAACCGATGCTGAGTGGGATACGGCTGTGGACCTCCTTAGCGCTATCCCCAAGGGATAGTTGGAACAGACTGCCTTCCCTCGCCCACAAACCGGGCTGCATGCAGCTGCGTTTTGTTGACTGATCGCCTTCCGCTCAGTGCCCATGCTGACGACTCGTCTTTCTACCGCGAGTCGCCCTCATGACCACCGACAACACCTTGCAACTGAATCTCGGATCGCTGCGCAGCGTGATGTCGCTGACGCTGCACACCCACCACGCCTCGCGCATCTGGCACGGTCGAGCGGCAAGCGACGGGAAGCCCGGCATTGTTGGCTTGAACGGCTTCATTGCCATCGCCAACAAGATCAAGCGCGGGGCCGAGCAGGACGACCCTTACTCAGACTGGTGGATGCTGAGGATTGAGGAAAAGCTGACGCAGACCAAGGACACGTTGCAGGCCCTGCGCGAACAGGTCGACCAAGCCCTGACCGACGTGCCACCTGCGCTGTCGCTGGGCGAGAACATGAATGTACAACCGGTGAAGCTACCGCTGTTCGTGAATGCCCAGCTCGGCTTCCTGGCGGTGTATCTGCTGGCCGATTACGACGATCTGGCGCGCAAGCTGATCCTCGCCCACCACACCGCATTGATTGACCGCAGCACACTCGAACGCTGGCTCAACGAAGGAGCCCACTCCTTGCGCAGTCTGTTCTCGCTGGCCCAGCAGTACCGCTTCTCGGGCTGCATCAGGGATGACTTCGCCGCCAACAACGCCGTGGCCAGAGCGGCTATCGAGAAATTTGGCGAACTGCCGCAGGACGTGCTCGAAGGCACCCGGCGCTCTCGCTATGCGCCGCCCATCATCCGGCGCTCGGCATTGGCCGCCTCTCTGGCCCCAGCGGTGGGCGACAACTTTCCGGCTGAAGGCGCTGACGACCCGGTGACGACGGCAGAAGACAGCGGGGATGCACCGGCATGACGACGACCTCGGCATCTGCGGCAGACCGCCGTTTCCACCCCCTGGAACGGACTGACTTCCAGCGCCTGGAACACGCAGCCTCTTTAAAAGGCCTTTTAAAGCCTTTTAAAGGTAAGGGGACTCTCACCGAGTGGGCCAGCCAGTGCCATGCGCTACGCGACGATCTTATCGAACTGGCGCAGCGGCGCATCCTGGCACAGGCGGACGCTTACCCCTTCCGCCTGCTACCCGTTGAACTGGCCCAGCAGACCACTGGCGCAGGCACCGTTTTCTTGCGCTGGCGCAGGCCCGACCGCTCCGCCATGGGCGTGGCATTGTGGCAAGCGCTGATCACCAGCCCCGCCACGCCCGACACGCTGATCAACGACCTCTACGCGATGGAGCTACAGCGGGTCGTCATCAACATGCAAATCAGCTTGCTGCACACCTTGGGCCGCCAGGCCCAGGAGTGCGCCAGCAAGGTAGCCCAGGCCGAATCGACTTACCTGCAGCGTGTCCGCGGAAACGCTGCGTCCACCCGCACCACATGGTCCAAGGAGTCACTATGAGCACGCACTTTGTTGGCGAAGGCAACATCGGTTCTGCGCCAGAATTCAGGGAGTTCCAGAACGGCAACGACGAGCCACGGCGGTTGTTGCGCTTGAACATCTATTTCGACAATCCGGTTCCAACCAAAGATGGCTACGAAGATCGCGGTGGATACTGGGCACCCGTGGAGCTGTGGCATCGCGAGGCTGAGCACTGGCAAACGCTGTATCAGAAAGGCATGCGCGTACTGGTGGAGGGCCGCACGGTGCGCGATGAATGGGAGGATGCCGACGAGAATGAGCGCGTGACGTTCAAGATCGAGGCCCGGCGCGTAGGTATCCTGCCGTACCGTCTTGATGCAGTAACGCTGAGCCAGAAACAAGCTAGCGAGCCAGCCCAGTCTGCGGAGTAATGCCCACAAAAGACCTCGGTGGAACTATCCCCTGGGGATAGTTCCACCGAGTTCCACTGAATTCCAGCGCCGCTGTGAACGAAGCTGCTGGTAACTGCACAACGCCAGCCTTGTTCGCACATCACTGGAAGGACGTGTACAGCCGCACAACTGGGACTCTGTTGCTGCCACGTTGTTTGCTGCGGCCCATGCGGCTGACGGGAATGCTGATGGTCATTCGGTGACCATCACACCCCGGAGGCTGTATGCGCGTGTTCCTCTGCGAGAAACCCTCACAAGGCAAAGACATTGCCCGTGTGCTGGGTGCCGGCCAACGCGGCAACGGCTGCTACAGCGGAGCGGGCACCGTCGTAACCTGGTGCATTGGTCACCTGATCGAAGCTGCCCAACCGGAGGCCTACGGTGAGCAGTACAAGCGTTGGTCGATAGAGCAGCTCCCCATCATTCCCGAGTGCTGGCGCGTCGAGCCAAAAGCCGCAACCGCCACGCAACTCAATATCGTCAAACAACTCGTCGGCCAAGCCAACGAGCTGGTGATCGCAACCGATGCGGACCGCGAAGGCGAGATGATCGCCCGCGAGATCATCGACCTGTGCGGCTACCGAGGGCCGGTCCAACGACTGTGGCTGTCGGCGCTCAACGACGCGAGTATTCACAAGGCACTGGGCGCGCTGAAGCCGGCGAGCGAGACGCTGCCGCTGTACTACTCGGCACTCGCACGCTCCAGAGCGGACTGGCTGATCGGCATAAACCTCAGCCGCCTGTTCACGCTGCTTGGGCGTCAGGCTGGCTACGACGGCGTACTATCGGTCGGCCGGGTGCAAACGCCGACGCTGGCATTGGTGGTAGCCCGCGATCGCGAGATTGCACGCTTCGTTTCGATGCCATTCTGGAACGTCGAGATCGCGCTATCCGCAGGCGGGCAATCCTTTCTCTCCAGTTGGATCGCGCCGGACAGCTGCATCGATGCCGAAGGCCGCTGCCTGCAGCAGGCAGTAGCGCAACAAGCCGCCGATCGTATGCGCATTGCCGGCAGCGCCCAGGTGGTGTCGGTCGAAACGGAGCGCGTGCGTGAAGGTCCGCCGCTGCCATTCGATCTGGGCACGCTGCAGGAGGTGTGCTCTCGGCAAATCGCTCTGGACGTGCAGGAGACGCTGGACATCGCACAGTCGTTGTACGAGACACACAAAGCAACGACCTATCCGCGCTCGGATTCAGGCTACCTGCCCGAAAGCATGTCCGCCGAGGTGCCGACAGTTCTCGCTGCGGTGCTCGCCACCGATCCCAGCCTGCGTCCGCTGCTCGACCAGCTCGACCATACTCAGCGCTCACGCGCCTGGAACGACAGCAAAGTATCGGCCCACCACGGCATCATCCCGACGCTCGAACCGGCCAACCTGTCGGCTATGAGCGACAAGGAGTTATCGGTCTACAAGCTGATCCGCGCTCACTATCTCGCACAGTTCCTGCCGCATCACGAGTTCGACCGCACGACCGCCCACTTGCTGTGCGGCGGCCAGAACCTGCACGCCATCGGCAAGCAGGTGATCATCCCCGGCTGGCACCAGGTGTTGGCCGTACCGGCAGCGGATGATGCGAACGACGAATCGACACCGCGCAGCCAGGTATTGCCAGCCTTGCGCGAAGGCGTGTCCTGCCAGGTCGGCCAGGTTGATCTGAAGGCACTTAAGACGCAGCCGCCAAAACCTTACACCCAAGGCCATCTGATCAAGGCCATGAAAGGTGTCGCCAAACTGGTCACTGATCCGCGATTGAAGCAGAAGCTAAAAGAGACCACAGGCATCGGCACCGAGGCCACACGCGCCAGCATCATCAACGGCCTGCTCGACCGCAATTACCTGGTCAAGCAAGGTCGTACCGTTCGCGCCTCCGAAGCGGCTTGTACGCTCATTGATGCGGTGCCAGAAGCCATCACCGATCCCGGTACCACCGCCGTCTGGGAACAGGCCCTGGACATGATCGAGGCCGGCGACATGACGCTGGATGACTTCGTCGAGAAGCAATCCATGTGGATCACGCAGCTCGTGCAGCAGTATCGCGGTGCCACCCTGCCCATCAAAGTCCCTGCGGGACCCGCCTGCCCGCTGTGCGGCGGTGCCACATGGCAACGTACAGGCAAGACCGGCCCCTTCTGGTCCTGCCGTAGCTATCCCAATTGCAAAGGCACCCTTCCCATCCAGAACGGCCGGAAGGCCAGCGCAAAGCGCAGCGCGACACGCAAGTCGCAATAAATCTCGAAGTAAGGTCCCAGGCCCCGTTTCCTCATCGTATCGGCCATGGTCGATACGCATACCTCGCGCCCGCGGGGAACCCAGCACACACCATCCTTCTGCAATGTGTGCCCGTTGCCAGCATTTCGCTGGTTCAACGAGAAGGCGAACTCATCCGCAGTCCATCTCACGGACATCCTGATCTGTCGATTTTCGTTCCGAAGGGTCCCCTGGGGTCTTGTCTCGATAGTGGAACGAGCCTCCAGGAGACCCTTCGGGTCGAACGGTATTCAGTGCCGGTGCCCGCCGGCGAAATAACGGGTTCTTTTTGTACGCAGATGCGTGCCAAAGGATTTCGACCCCAGCCACGACACGGGTCGAGTGCAATCGCTGCAACAGCAGATGGCTTTGACGACGGCCACTCACTGCATCAGTTCACAGGTGGTTTCTTCCTCGGCAGCCGAAGGCCCAAGCCTTCGGCACCTTTCTCCTGCCTGTTCGAAATGTAGTGGTCAAGCCATCTCGGCCAGTGACACCACACTTATCAGCAGGCTGCTCATCCCAACTAGGCGCGCGCGCTCCAACCAACAGGCAATTTCTTCTAGTCAAACTGGTGGCTGCGTGAGAGATCCCGTTCTGGATGAGGGCCAAGGTAAAGCAGGAAAATATAGTATTCAGGGTCGCCCCCATAGGCATGATAATAGAGCCTCGCCGCAGACTGCCGCGTCGTCTTATCCCCTGATTTCAAATGGGTATTGCATTTTATGTGCAGCGTTTGAGCTTTAGGCCGAGCCACATCAATACTCACGGTGATACCGCCGCTCTGAGCATGTTTGATGCCGCGCTGGGAGAAGAAGGCCTCAAAGTCGCCTACCTGCCCTTTTGTATGGATGATCTCCACCAACGCATCAATAGCCTCGTTCACCCAAGCGTATCGGCCACGAGCGACTGCATCACAAAGGCTAATCGCATCCCCTAAAGGGATGAGCGTCGGCGTCCTACCCAGCACCGAATGAATGTAGATTGAGGGCAGTACGACGCCCTGATCGCCAAAAATTTCGTCGACCAGCAACTTTACAACTGCGTCCTGGAAGGCTTGGTCTAGCTTAGGGTTGACGCGCTCCAGAGCAGGACAACCATCCTCGCCCATGGCAAAGTCGACGATTTCACCGCCGAGGTCTTCTAAGGTATTAAGCTCATCCTCAAGCTCTGGCGGGAGATCTACGAACGGAAGAACGTATACGCGAGCGAGCTCGTAGCTCTCCAGTCCATCGTAATACGTGCGAAGCAAGCCAGGAGCCTGTGAAATGTCGGGCAGCAGCGTCAGAAGGTCGTGCTTTTTATGCCGATCGACCATTATCGACTTCACAAAGACACCAGAGGGTTTCAAAGCCGACTCCACTCGGCTCCGAATGATCTTTGGCAAGCCAATGATGAAGACCCGGCTCATAGCGCGCCATTCCTTAGAGCTGGGAGTGGCTCAGTACACTACCCAACAACACCGGAATAGCCACCCTGGCGATTTCATCCTCGCTCATCCGTTCCAGCAGCTTGATCGCTTGCTCGCGAATGCTCAGGACTGGCAGTACCGCTGTGCTTGTAACAACGACAGGCTCGATCGGATTGCGCTTGGGACTTGGGCGCAAATCATCAGTGCTGATGCTGTTCTGAGTGGCCCAAGAAGCAATGTGTTGGCCGATCTTGAGCGTACGAATTTTTCGCCACTCCTCAGCACGACTGCCGAGGACCTTAGTGAACGCAGTGTTCACCCCGGTTGAGTACGAGGAGCTCAGGAGTGTTTCAACTGTCTGAGGGTTGAGAGCCCCTTCACCCAACAAATCAATGAATTCCCTCATCCAGCCGACCTGAATTTCGCTGGTAAGGATGGCTATCTCAACGTAATCCTGCTGATTGAGCCGCCATTTCTCAGCGTACTCATCGTTGGGGCCCTCAACGAAGTGGATGATCCGGTGATCAATCTTGTTGAAAAACCGCTTTCGCTTGCCATCGGGGTTGGTGAACGCTTGCCAGACATCCGTACGAATGCTCGATAGCTGTTCACGAGGGGTGGGGGTTGACGCGCAATCTGGCGCCGCTACGGCTTTAAGCGAGACCGTGACATCACCTTTCGAGGACGGCCACGTCAGCTCGACATAATCACCTAGGCGCGTCTTGAGAAACTCTGCAAATTTCCGGCAGCCATAGTCGCGGACATTGAGTACCGGATAGCCTTCTCTGACTAGGGATTGGTTGAGGCGTTGCTTGAGGCGAGCACCAAGCTCGCGGGGGGTGCTGTGGAGCAGCGCCAAAATGCGCTGCTCGTAGAAATTGACGTCTTCCATTGAACGTTCCAGGCAATAGGCAATAACCCGTCAGATATGTATTTTTGGCGGGTATCGTACACATTAAGCATCGTAATTTGCCCGGTTCCAAACCGCTCGCATCATCGTTCTGACTGGCCGAACCAAATAAGCCGGTAGACACTTTGACAATACGGAAGCCCTCGGAGCATGAGAACTCGCTATATGCGATTCGCTTGCCCTTCAGTCGCTAAATCGATCATCGCATGCAATGTAGTCCGATATAGCTCAGGTGATAGTAACGGGTGTTCCAAGGGTACGTCAATCCAGCGCCCGACGAGAAGCCGAAGGAAGCTCCTCCCTCTCGATACCGAACGTCTAGGAAAACGTATAGCCGTGAGACGTATCCAAGCCTCGTGTACAGCCGCGTAAGCCGCCCTCTCCATGGGCCATTGATGGCTGGGAGGGCTAGCCATTGGCCTAGCTAACCAGGAAGATCCATTGCGGCGACCTTGGCCACGGCAACCTTGAGTTCATACTCGTAGAGTTCGATGCCAGGGATACCCGCAGCCGCCAGACGAATATCATCGGTCATCTTGCGGCAGACGATTATTCCCCTGACCTTCTGGCCTGGATCCGCGATCTCGCGCTGTACCCAGTTCTTGTAGCGCAGGGTTTGGCCGATCACCCTGTCGTATCCCTTGCTGACCTTCAGCTCGATGACACAAAGGTTCTTTTCACGGTCGATAGCCAAGATGTCGATTCGCCGGCCGTCGGCATCGTATTCGATCCCCCGGACTCCCTCAGGGTCTACATAGAGCTGCAGGCCGGTCTCGATGATCCAGAGGTTCTCAGCCAGGTATCGCTGTAGATCCTTCTCCAGAAGGAACTCGCTGGAACCAGGCAGGGCGTCCAGCTCGAAATCCTCCTCTTCATCAACGTCAGCCTCGGCGCTCTGCTCCAATTGCTGAGCGGTATCGCCTTCAACGTGCTCGCGGTAGGGGGCAGGATCCTGCCCTACGATATAGAGGCGATACTGGCCGGGGAGAACCCTGTACAACAGGTCATCGGATGTTTTTGTGGACGGGTGATGGAGCCGGCTCGGGTCGTTGGTCGACGCTTGGACTAGATGCGCCCGTATGCTGCCCTTGGCAAGCTTGGGAAAGTTGGCCGCGAACCACTGTACGACTCGCTCACGAGTGAACACCTGGCCAGGTTGGATATCCCATTCTCGAAGCATGTCCTTGAGGAGTTCACGCGTGGTTTTCTCGTAAATCTGACGACCCATTGGCTACTACAGCTCCGTGCGAACCAACTCTAAATGACGGCCATAAGCGGCTTGAGCGCTTGCGGCTATTCGGTGCCTTTCGATACCAGAGTGTCCGGATTGATCTTTGCGACGGCTACCACGTCGTAGCACTCAAAACTGTCCAGTGTTCTTTCTGGAATCGGCTGCGCTTTCACCCACTCAGCCAGTGCCGCGCGACGAGCAAA
>NZ_JAMOIE010000118.1 GCF_024448935.1 Stutzerimonas stutzeri | reverse complement strand
GATGCTTCGAGCAGGGCTTCGCCGGCATGCGGGTCTCGTTTTTGTAGGAGAGTGCCGCTTAGTCGCCAGGATCGAGTCTCTGCTGACGATCAGGCGTTGCGCCCAGTCAGCGCCGGCAGAACGCGAGGTCGCAACCCCTCGCCGAGGACAGTCAGCGCACCGATGGCGCCGGCAATCCAGTACCAGCGCACCAGCGGGTCGAAGCCCAGCCAGCCGAGGGCATGCAGGAACACCATGGTGATCAGCACCGGGCAGACGTAGCGGACCATGAACAGCCACAGCGCATAGCCCAGCGGCGGAAGATCCAGCTCGTCACGCATGATTTCGCTGCGCAGGGCATAGCCGGCCAAGATCACGATGAAGATCCCGCCCAGCGGCATCATCCAACGCGCGGTCAGGTAGTCGAGCCAGTCGAAGAAGTTCTTGCCCATTGGCGTCCAGCCGGCCATCAGATTGAACGAGAGCATCGCCAGCAGGCTGATCACCAGCAATACCGCACCGGCGCCGATGGCGGCCTTGAGCCGGCTGACGCCGTGCTTTTCGTTGAGGTAGGCGACCGTGGCTTCGATCATCGAGATGGCCGAGGTCAGCGCGGCAATCGACACCATGGCGAAGAACAGCGTGCCGAAGACGGTGCCGAACGGCATCTGCTGGAAGGCCAGCGGCAGGCTCATGAAGATCAGGCCGGGGCCGGCAGTCGGGTCCATGCCATTGGCAAAGATGATCGGGAAAATCGCCAGCCCCGCCAGCAGCGCCACGCACGTATCGGCAATCGCGACCATGAAGGTGGTCCGCGCGATGGACTGTCCGTCGGGAAGGTAGGAGCCGTAGGTCAGAATCGCCCCGGATGCCAGGCTGAGGGTAAAGAACGCGTGGCCCAGTGCGGCCAGCAGTGCTTCACCGGTGAGTTTGGAGGTATCGAAGCTGAACAGGAAGGCGAAACCCTGATCGAAGCCGCCGCTGGTGAAGGCATAGCCAACCAGGATCAACAGCATCACCGCCAGGCCCGGCATCATCCAGCGCACCGCGCTTTCGATGCCCTGCTGTACACCTTTGGCCACGATCCACAGTGTCAGCAGCGCCACCAGGAAGCTCCAGCCACCGAGCTGCCAGGGATTGGCGTTGTGCGCCTCGAACACCTGCGCCAATCCGTCGACCGAGCTGGCTGCCAGCGAGCCGTCGAGCATTTTCACCGTATAGGCGAACGCCCAGCCGGCCACGACCACATAGAAGCAGAGAATCAGGAAGCCGGCCGCCATGGCCATGCCGCCGACGCCCTTCCACAGGGAACTGCTGCCGTTTTCGCGGGCCGCTCTGCCAATGGCATCGATGGGGCTGCCGCGCCCGCGACGGCCGATGGCGATCTCGGTCATCATCACCGGAATGCCGATGGCGAGGATGCACGCCAGGTACATCAATACGAAGGCGCCACCGCCGTATTGTCCTGTGATGTAGGGGAATTTCCAGATATTGCCCAGGCCGACTGCAGAGCCGGTCGCGGCAAGAATGAAGCCCCAGCGGGAGAGCCAGAGGTTCTTGGGTTTTTCACGGGTCATGCGTCACCTGTTTGTTGTTATCTGTGACGGAATCGAACCCGCCGCGCGCGTGACGCGACGGAGTGCAAGGCGGATAAACCTATTGAGCGTCGGGCTGCACCTGCGGAGCTGCGTTGGCAAAGGCTTCGAGGGATTCGCACTGCGCGGTCATCTGCAGAATGCGCGGGTACTGGCTAAGGTCACAGGCAAAACGGCGCGCATTGTATACCTGAGGAATCAGGCATGCTTCCAGATAACCCGGCCGTCTGCCGAGTGACAGCTTGCCGTCGAACGTCGCCAGCCCCTGCTCGACGCCCGCGAGGCCCGTGTGGATCCAGTGCTGGGTCCATTGCTGCTTCGCCTCGTCCTCGATGCCCAGCGGGCCGCTGAGATACTGCAACACGCGCAGGTTGTTCAGCGGATGCAGGTCGCAGGCGATATGCAGCGCCAATGAGCGCACCCGCGCGCGGTCGGCCGGATCGTCCGGCAGCAAAGCCGGTAGCGGAAAGACCTCCTCCAGGTATTCGAGAATCGCCAGTGATTGGCTGATGCGCTCGTCGCCGTCCACCAGCAACGGCACCAGCCCCTGCGGATTGAGCGCCTTGTAGTCGGCCGAACGCTGCTGGCCGCCGTCCTTGACCAGATGCACGGGCAGGTTCTCGAACGCGAGGCCTTTGAGGTTCAACGCGATGCGGACCCGGTAGGCGGCGCTGGATCGCCAGTAGCCGTAGAGTTTCAGCGTGGGCGACGAACCGGCCGTTGTGGTTGTTTCACTGCTCATAACGCTCCCAGTTCCTGTTTTTCTGCGGCGGGCAATATGCTTCGACCGTCCCCGCAGCCCTGGCGATCAATGACCGGCAAGGCCGCAGGATTGGCTTGGTCGCCCCCATGACAACCCCCTCCGACGTGGCGCACAAGCCCGCCGGAAGCACCGTTCGCTGCTTCGACCCGCCTGGACTGGAAGGGTTTCTTTACGGCTCGTCGCGAGCGCCACAATGCAAGGTTGCGTCGGTGAGCGCGTAACGAAAACCTGACGGCGCGGTGCGGCAGCTGGTCGCACTGCGCCGCTTCACCACCCCTTTTGCGGGTAACGCGACGGCGACTGCGCTTCCCCTGGCAGAACGGCTCGGGCTGCCGAAAACAAGACGGGCGGTACCGGGCCACCCTCATGCGCGTTACGCCTGCAGGCGCTGCGGCTGCTTGGGTACGGCGTGCACGCCGCCAAGCCGCTCCTGCGCCAATCGATCGGCGGCGATCGCAGTGGACTCGCCACTGCTGGCAGCGCGCTCGAAGATTTCGCGCAGGGTTTCTGCGATGCCTCTGATGTGCGCATCGCTTTGTGCCGCGCTGCCGCCGATGCGCTGGTAGTACAGGTCAATGATGCCGCCGGCATTGATCGCGTAATCCGGCGCGTAGAGGTGGTTGCGCCGTTGCAGCTCGGCGCCGATCTCCGGGCTCGCCAGCTGGTTGTTCGCGGCACCGGCGATCACCGGCGCACGCAGGCTCTGCAGGGTTTCGGCGTTGAGGATGCCGCCCATGGCGCACGGGGCGAACACATCGACGTCCAGCCCGTAGATGGCGTGCGGGCGCACCGCGTTGGCCCCCAGCTCCTCCATGGCCTGACGCACGTTGGCATCGAAGATGTCGCAGACCCACAGCTCGGCACCGGCCTGTTTCAAGTGCCGCGCCAGCCCCAGACCGACATGCCCGACGCCCTGGATCGCGACCTTGAGACCGCTCAGATCGTCACGACCCAGGCGCTGACGCACCGCCTCGCGCAGGCCGACGAATACACCAAGCGCGGTGGACGACGAGGGATCGCCACTGGCGATGCTGCCGTCGAGCGTGGTGCGTGGCGTCACACCGATGACGTGGCGGGTGCGCTGGGCGAAGGCCTGCATTTCCGGCTCGCCGGTACCCGAATCGGCGGCGGTGATGTAGCGCCCGCCGAGGCTGTCGACGAAATCGCCCATGGCATGCAGCAGCGCCTGGCTCTTGCCGGTGTGCGGGTCACCGATGATGACAGCCTTGCCGCCGCCGAGCTTGAGCCTGGCCAGGGAAGACTTCAGGGTCATGCCACGGGACAGGCGCAGCACGTCGCGCACGGCATCGTCGTCACTGGCGTAGGGGAACATCCGGCAGCCGCCCAGCGCCGGGCCGAGCCTGGTGTCGTGGATGGCGATGATCGCGCGCAGGCCGGATGCCTTGTCGTGGCAGAACACGACCTGTTCGTGGTGATCGAAATCGGGATGGCTGAAGACGGACATTGCGGATTCCTCTTTGTTGTTCTGTGCGAGAGTCCTGCTGTGCAGGCTCCTTCAATGTTCTGTGCGGCGTACTGGTGAACGGTGGGCTAAAGCCCACAAAGCTGCAGCTCGTCGTCGCGGCCTGGCCGTAGGGTGGGCTTCAGCCCACCAAAAGCCTGTACTCCGCTAGTTCTGTAGGGTGGGCTTTAGCCCACCGAACACCTCGGACCCACTCGACGAGCGCCCAGCGCCGGGGCGCCTCAGGCTGCCGGCTCGAACAGCCGCACGGTCTGCACCTCGTCGCCGCGGTGCAACTGCTCCTTGAGCAACTTCTCCTGTTGCCGCGCTTTGGCGATGGAGCGCTCCTTCACCGGGCCGTAGCCGCGGATCAGTTCCGGCAGTGCAGCAATGGCTACGGCCGTGCGGTAGTTGCCCGGCTTCAGTTGAGCCAGCAGCTGATCGAGGTTGCGCTCGTACTCGCTGATCAGCTCGCGCTCGACACGGCGGTCATGGCCGTAGCCGAACACGTCCAGCGGTGTACCGCGCAGGAAGCGCAGCTTGGCCAGCACGTTGAAGGCGTTCAGCACCCAGGGTCCGAGTTCACGCTTGCGCGGCTCGCCAGTGGTGCTGTCGCGCTTGGCCAGCCAGGCCGGTGCCAGGTGGAACTGCAGCCTGTAGTCGCCTTCGAACTGCGCCTCGAGCTGCTGGCGGAACTCCGGCTCGCTGTACAGCCGCGCCACTTCGTACTCGTCCTTGTAGGCGAGCAGTTTGAAGTAGTAGCGCGCCACAGCCTTGGACAGAGCCAGGTCGTCAGCGGTATCCACCGCCCGCACGCGCTCGACCATCGCCCGGTAGCGCCTGGCATAGGCCGCGCTCTGATAGCGGGTGAGGAAATCCACCCGCCAGTCGACGATCTGTTCCAGCGTCTGGCAGAGCGGTTCGGCCAGACCAGGCTCGGCCGCTTTTGCCGGACGCGCCAGCTTCTCGACCACCTCGCGCTCCAGTGCCGCACGACGGCCCCAGCGGAACGCTTGCTGGTTCAGCTCTGCGGCGACGCCGTTGATGCTGATGGCCTTCTCGATGGCCTCGGCAGACAGCGGCAACAACCCTTGCTGATAGGCAAAACCGAGCAGGAACAGGTTGGTGGCGATGCTGTCGCCGAGCAGGCGCGTGGCCAGCTGGGTGGCGTCGATGAAGTGGGTTTTCTCGGCGCCCACCGCATCCATCAACGCATCGCGCATGGCCTTGCCCGGCACCTGGGCATCAGGGTTGCGGGTGAATTCGGCGGTCGCCGACTCATGGCTGTTGATCACCGCATGGCTGATCTGATCGTTGAGGCGGGTCAGCGAATCTTCTCCGGCCGCCACCACCAGATCGCAACCCAACAGCAAATCGGCCTCGCCGGCGGCGATGCGCACGGCGTAGATGTCGCTCTGCCTGGCGGCGATGCGCACATGAGTGGTCACCGGGCCGAACTTCTGGGCCAGGCCGGCCTGGTCGAGCACGCTGCAGCCCTTGCCTTCCAGGTGCGCGGCCATGCCGAGCAAGGCGCCGAGAGTGGTCACGCCGCTGCCGCCAACGCCGGGGATCAGCACATTCCAGGGGCGATCCAGCGACGGATGCTGCGGTTCGGGCAGCTGGTCGCCCGCGATGCCACCGGCCATGGCCTGCGGTTTGCGCAGCCCGCCTCCGTGCACCGTGACAAAGCTCGGGCAGAAGCCTTCGACGCAGGAATAGTCCTTGTTGCAGGCGTTCTGGTCGATCTCGCGCTTGCGCCCCAGCTCGGTTTCCAGCGGTAGCACCGACAGGCAGTTGGACTTCTCGCCGCAGTCACCGCAGCCCTCGCACACGGCAGGGTTGATGAACACGCGCTTGGCCGGGTCCTCGAGCTTGCCGCGCTTGCGCCGACGGCGTTTCTCGGTGGCGCAGGTCTGGTCGTAGATGATCACCGAGACGCCCTTGAACTCACGCAATTCGCGCTGCACGGCATCAAGGTCACGACGATGGTGGAAGCTGGTGATTGGCGCAAAGGTGGCGCGGGTCGGGTACTTGTCCGGCTCGTCGCTGACCAGGGCGATGCGCTTGACACCTTCGTCGGCGATCTGCCGACTGAGCTGGTCGACGCGCAGCTCGCCGTCGATGGGCTGGCCGCCGGTCATGGCCACCGCGTCGTTATAGAGGATCTTGAACGTAATGTTGACCCCGGCGGCCACGGCGGCGCGCACGGCCAGGCTGCCGGAGTGGAAGTAGGTGCCGTCGCCAAGGTTCTGGAATATATGCGCGGTGTCGGTGAACGGCGCCTGGCCGATCCAGGCAGCACCCTCGCCGCCCATCTGGGTGAAAGTCTCGGTGCGCCGGTCCATCCACTGCGCCATGTAATGGCAGCCGATGCCGGCCGCGGCACGGCTGCCTTCCGGGATCTTGGTCGAGCTGTTGTGCGGGCAGCCCGAGCAGTAGTGCGGCGTTCGCACGGTGTCGTAGCTGCGTGCGGCCAGGGCCTTTTCCTTGGCGTCGAGAAAGGCCAGGCGGGCCTGGATGCTGTCGCTGGAATAAATCGGTGCGAGGCGCTTGGCGATCACCCGGGCGATCATCGCCGGGGTCAGTTCGGAGAGGTTCGGCAGCAGCGAATTGCCCTGCTCGTCGAACTCGCCGACCACGCGCGGGCGTTTGTCCAGCGGCCAGTTGTAGAGCTGCCCGGTGAGCTGGTCTTCGAGAATGCTGCGCTTTTCCTCGACCACCAGGATCTCGTCCAGGCCCTGGGCGAATTCATGTACCGAGACCGGCTCCAGCGGCCAGCTCATGCCCACCTTGAGCACCCGCAGGCCGACCGAGGCGCACAGCGCTTCGTCGAGACCGAGATCATCCAGCGCCTGGCGCACGTCGAGGTAGGATTTGCCGGTGGTGATGATGCCCAAACGCGGGTTCGGCGAATCGAGCATCACCTGGTTCAGGTTGTTGGCCCGGGCAAAGGCGCGCGCGGCGTAGATCTTGTACAGGTTGAGGCGTTTTTCCTGCGCCAGCGGCGGGTCCGGCCAGCGGATGTGCACGCCGTCTTCGGGCAGCTCGAAATCGTCCGGAATACGCGTCTGCATGCGCAGCGGATCGACTTCCACCACCGCGGAGGAATCGACGTTCTCGGCGATGGTCTTGAGCGCCACCCAGCAGCCGGAATAGCGCGACAGCTCCCAGCCGATGATGCCGTAGTCGAGGATTTCCTGGACGTTGGCCGGATTGAGCACCGGAATCGAGGCGGCGATGAAGGCATGCTCGCTCTGGTGCGGCAGCGTCGAGGACTTGCAGCCGTGGTCGTCACCGGCCAGCAGCAACACACCGCCATGGGGCGAGACGCCGGCCGCGTTGCCATGCTTGAACACATCACCGGAGCGGTCCACGCCCGGTCCCTTGCCGTACCACATGGCGAACACGCCATCGTACCTGGCGCCGGGGAACAGGTTGGTCTGCTGACTGCCCCACACCGCGGTGGCGGCCAACTCTTCGTTGACGCCCGGCTGGAAGTGGATGGCCTGTTGCTTGAGGTAATCGCGGGCTTCCCAGAGGCTCTTGTCCAGCCCGCCCAGTGGCGAGCCGCGATAGCCGGAGATGAAGCCACCGGTATTCAACCCACGGGCCTGATCACGCTGATGCTGCAGCATCGGCAAGCGGGTCAGCGCCTGGGTGCCGGTGAGGTACAGATGACCGGTTGCAAGCCGGTACTTGTCGTCCAGACGGATCTCGGCCAGAGACATGGATCGCTCCTGATTTGTTGTTATCGGAGTCAGGGTGGCGTTGTTCGCTACCCGCCTGACGCAGTCATGGAGAAACCGCACGGTTGTTTCTCCATGCCGGCAATCGGCAGGGGATCACCCCACCGTCGCGTGTCGATTGACAGTCTGGCCGTGACGCAGAGCGATTTTCTTTCTATTTTTGCGGTGTAAAGGCCTTCAGGTGCATGATCCATTCGCAAACAATAACAAAACAGGCACAACCATGCAGACCCCGCTAAACAGCATCGACCGCAAGATTTTGCTGCTGCTGCAACACAACGCCGACCTGTCCGCCGCGGAGATCGCCGAGAAGGTCGAACTGTCGCAGTCGCCCTGCTGGCGGCGCATCCACCGCATGCAGGAGGAAGGGCTGATCGAGCGCAAGGTCGCCCTGCTCAACCCGAAGAAGCTCGGGCTGAACATGACGGTGTTCGTCAACATCAAGCTCTCCGCCCACGGGCGCAGCAACCTCGACGAGTTCGAGCGGGCGGTGGTGGGTTATCCCGAGGTGCTGGAATGCCACACCATGGCGGGCGAGTCGGATTACCTGCTGAAGGTGGTGGCGAAGGACATCGACAGTTATGAGCGTTTTCTGCGGGATCAACTGTTGCAGCGCCCCCATGTGCAGGAAGCGCATTCGCATATCGCCATGAGCGAGGTGAAGCGGACCACGGAGTTGCCGCTGGATTGAGCGCGGAAGGATCAGGCCTGGTGAGGCTGCGGCCGCATGCCGAAACGAGGATTCGCCCAGCGCAGCGCCAGCGGCCCGATCAACAGCAAAAGGCCCATCAAGGCGAAGGCCGCCCACCAGCCCAATAGCTGGTCGTCGCCCAGCGCATCGAGCACCATGCCGAACAGCAACGGCCCGAGGAATGCACCGGTAAATCCGGTGCAGGAGTACAGCGCCATCGCGGCGCCGCGATGGCTGGCGGGTGCAGCGACCACCAGGCCGGCGGTCAACGCGGCCGAGTCGGCGGTCACCGTGAGGGTGTAGCAGAGCACCAACGTCAGCAGCGCCCAGAACGGCAACGCGGCGCCGAGCCCGATCAGTGCTGCCAGCAAGGCGGAAAGCAGCATCAACGTTGTCAGCCAGCGCTGGCGACCGAAGCGGATCGCCATCTCGTTGCCAAGGATGCTGGCCGGCATCCCTATCAACGTCGCAATCATGGCCACCCAGGTCCCGCCCAGCCAAGTCGGCTGGCCTTGCCAGTCACCGGCAAACACGATGAAGGCCACCAGCCAGGCACGGAAGGCGAACAGCTCAAGATTGTGCATGGTATAAGCCAGGCAGTAAGCGATGACCGGGCGCTCCATCAGCGGCGCCAGGTCCAGCAGGCGTCGAGGCTCATGCTTCGCAGGCGGCTTGGACGGTAACCCACGCCACACCATCACCCAGGCCAGCAGCGCGCAACCCCCACTGAGCAGTGCCGGCACCTGCCAGCCGCCAAGCTTGGCCAGTTCGCCAGCGAGCAGGAAGGAAAGTGCCGTGCCGAGCCCGAAACTGGCGGTGTAAAACGCGATGGCCCGCGACTGCGCGGGACCTTCGATGCGCTCGGACAAGGCCTTGAGCCCCGGCATGTAGGTGCCGGCCAGACCGGTGCCGGCCAGCACGCGCCAGAGCAACGCCGACCAGAAGTCATCGGCCAGCACGAAGCCGGCACTGGCGAATGCGGTCAGCAGCATCGCCCATAGGTAGATCAGCCGCGCATCGTGGCGATCGGTCAGCCCGGTCAGCACCGGCACCGCCAGCATGTAGCCAAGAAAGAATCCCCCGCCGATCCAGCCCGCTTCGGTGTTGTCCAGCTCCCAGAGCAGCTGGAACTCAGGCAGCAACGCGGCGAATAGCGCAAAACCCGCCATGCCCAGGGTTTCGGCGAGGCACATCACCAGGGTGAGGCGGCGCGCAGCCGGGCTCGCTTCGGGATCGGGCGGCGACGCATGGGTCGGATTCATTTGGCATCCATCATTGCGGCGAACTGCCTGTAGCGAAACGCACCCAGCGCCTCACAGAGACTGACCGTCCCAGGCCAGGCCGATTCCGCTCGGCAACGCGTCGGGGTTGTCCATCAACCAGGCGTCCAGGGTGTGACCGATATGGGTCAGCAGCGCATGTTCCGGCTGCAACTCGGTGATCACCGCCAGCGCCCGGGTCAGGTCGTTGTGGTTTTGCGGTGACGCCTGGGGCGGGCTCGAGCAGTCCAGCACCAGTAGGTCCAGCGATTGCTGGCGCAACACGCTCAAGCTGGCGTCGGGCACGCCCAAGGTGTCCGTGAGATAGGCGATGCGCCGTCCCATCCCGTCGAACAGATAGCCCAGGGTCGGCTTCGAGTGATTGAGCGGTAAGGCGGTGACGCTCAATTCGCCCAGCTCGCGACGCTCCAGTGCTTCGAAAGGCGCCGAAAAATCCAGGATGCCGGGATGCTTGTAGAGATCGGCCAGGCCTTCGGGGTCGTTCGGGCCATGTACCGGAATGCGCGACCCGAGCCCCCAGCGCAGGTGCAGCAGGCCTTGCGCATGGTCGGCGTGGTAATGGGTCTGCAGGATTCCGCTCAAGGTGCCAGGCGCGAAGCGCTCGGTGAGGTCGGTCAGGCCGCTGTCGATCAGCCAACGCTGTGTGCCACATTCGATCAAGGCGCAGCATGGGCCGCGGCGCCAGGCCGGGTCGAGCCGCGCCCGTTGACAGGCCACACAATCGCAGTTGTACACCGGCACCTGACGGGCATTGCCGCTGCCAAGGATGGTCAGGCGCATGCGCGGGCCTGATCGATCGACTGCAGCAAGCGCTGCACGGTCTGCTCCAGCGGCCCGGAATTGTCCAGCAGCTGCGCCTGGTCCTGCTCTGCCGCCGATTGGAATTGCTGGTTGCGGGCCAGGCGCGCCTCGATCTCTTCGAGCGATTCACGTCCCCGCACCAGCAAACGCTCGCGCAGCACCGGCAACGCCACCGTGAGCAGCACCGCCTGCAGCTGCGGATACCGCACACGTGCCTCGCTCAGATAACCTCGCGACCCGTTGACCAGCACATCTTGGCCGGCTTCCAGCCATTCATCGATCTGCCGGGGAATGCCGTAATGCAGGCCATTGGCGTGCCAGTCCAGGGCGAAGGCGCCGTCGCGGCGCCGTCGCTCGAACTCGGCCTCGGTCACCGCCAGGGCATCCTCCCCCACCGCCTCGGCGGAACGCGTGATGACGCGCCGGGCGATCCTGCCTCCGCGTGCCAGCAGCGGCTCGCGGGCGGCCAGCAGCAGGCTGTCCTTGCCGGCACCGGATGGGCCCATCAGATAGATCAGTCGTCCCGTCATCGGTCCCGTCATGCGGCTCTTCATCAAAACACCCTTCTGCCTTGTCGCCATACCTGTCGGACCACCGGCATGCCATGCCTGTCGCTTGCCTGCAGCAGATCGGCGCGCAAACCGGGGCGAATCTGCCCGCGGTCGTCGAGGCCCGCCGCCTGCGCCGGCGCCAGACTGACCGTGGCGATGGCTTTGGGCAAATCAAAGGCATTGCCCAGCGCCGCGAGCTGAAACGCGGCCTGCAACAGGCTGGCCGGATAGTAATCGCTGGAGAGGATGTCCAGCGCACCGCGACGGGCCAGATCAGCCGCGGCAATGTTGCCCGAATGCGAGCCGCCACGAACGATGTTCGGTGCCCCCATCAGCACCTTGAGCCCATGCGCGTGGCTGGCCTCGGCCGCCTCGAAGGTGGTCGGGAATTCGGCGATCGCCATGCCGAAACCGGCCGACTCCTCGACGTGCGCCAGGGTGGCGTCATCGTGGCTGGCCAGGGCCAGTCCGCGGGCCTGGCAAATCTCGACGATGGCGCGGCGCTGGCGGTCGCTGTACTGCCTGGAATTGGCGATCTGCTGATCGCTGAACGCATCCATCTCCGCCTCGCTGAGCTGGTACTTGCCCATGTAGTACTCGCGGTACTTCTGCGCCTGGGCAAACTGGCGCTGGCCCGGCGAATGATCCATCACCGACACCAACTTCACCAGCGGGTGTTCCACCAGGTCACGGAACAGACTCAGCGCATCCGGGTGGCAGACCTCGCAGCGCAGGTGCAGCCGATGCTCGGCACGGGTGTCTCCGCAGGCCTCGGCATGGGCGATGGCGTCGAGCATGGCCGGCAGCTGCTGCATGCGCTTGCCGCGCGGGTTGATGTCACCGATGGACAGCGCATCGAACACCGTGGTGATACCCGCGGCGACAATCTGTGCATCATGGGTCAATACCGCCGATGCCGAAGGCCAGTCGACACCGGGGCGCGGCGTCATGTGCTTTTCCAGGTTGTCGGTGTGCAACTCGACCAGGCCGGGCATCAAGAAGTCGCCGCCCAGATCCTGGGCCTGCGGCAGCCGGCTGTTGCCTTCGTCGAATTCGGCGATCAGCCCGTCACGGATCACCAGCGTGCCCTCGATCACCCGCTCGGCGGTGACGACTCGGGCGTTGCTCAGAATCAGTTCAGCAGGCATGGCGATGCGCCTCGGCGGTCATGTCCAGGTAGCGATCGGCGACCGCCTCGCGTATGGCACGGTCATGGAAGATGCCGATCAGCGCGGCCCCTGCGGCCTTGGCCTCGGCGATCAATTCCAGCACCACCCGGCAGTTCGCCTCGTCCAGCGACGCGGTGGGTTCGTCCAGCAACAGCACCGGCCACTGCACCATGAAGCCGCGCGCCAGATTCACGCGCTGCTGCTCGCCCCCGGAAAAGGTGCCGGGAGCCAATTGCCAGAGCCGCTCGGGAATGTTCAGCCGGGTCAACAGGCTTTCAGCACGCGCCCGCGCCTGTTCCCGGCCCCAGCCGCGCGCCAGCGCCGGCGCCATGACCACATCGAGACACGGCACCCGTGGAATCACCCGCAGGAACTGGCTGACGTAGCCCAGGCTTTCCCGGCGGACTGCCAGCAGCTGCCGCGGCTCGGCGCCGACCAGCTCCAGCAGTTCGCCGCGATGGCACAGGCGGATGCTGCCGGTGGCCAGGTAGTTGCCGTACAGGCAACGCAACAGTGTCGACTTGCCGGCACCGGAGCGCCCGTGCAGCACCAGGCATTCGCCCGGGTCGACGGTAAAGCTGACCGCTCGCAGCACATCGAGGGTCACCCCGTGCTGCTGGTGGAGCGTGAAGGATTTGCGGAGGTCGCGGACCTCGATCGGGCGGCTCATGGGTAGCCTCGCAACATAGGAAAGGGGCTGAAGTCGGGCCTGCGT
>NZ_JAMOIE010000117.1 GCF_024448935.1 Stutzerimonas stutzeri | reverse complement strand
CCCTGCATAGAGCAGCGTGTGAACAAATGCCAGCGCCGCACCGATAACGGTCAGCGGTAGGGCATAACGCCAGACTGTAAAATCCGAGCGGTAGCAGGCTATGGCCAGGATCACCGCCAGCGGAAACATGAAGGCACGCTGGAACCAGCACAACACGCAGGGTGCTTGGCCCATTACCTCACCAATGAACAGCGCGGACAGGGTCGATACCAGTGCGAACAGCCAGGTTAGCAGCAGCAGGTTCCAGGTCATATTGGAACGTTGAGGGATCATTGCGGTGAACTCTTGGCGTTGGCGAGCACTTGCCTCAGACCCGCCATCCAGTTATTTCGAAACATCATGCATCCTCTTATCGGCAGGACTTGTTAGGACCGTTGCGGACTTCGCCCAACGGCAAAGCGAAAAGCAACCAGCCTCAACGCTGGGTTAAATCCGATGCCAGTGGGAGAATGTCGCCCTTGCGCAACAAGGGAAGATATCAGATGTCGCGGGACTGGCTGGAAGAACACCAGATAGCATTTTATTTCGCGGCGGTGGTGGCCGCTGCCATTGCAGGTTTGAGCTCTGCGCAATTCACCGGACTGACGGCCATGGCCATCACACCGGCGATTGCCGTGCTGATGTATGCCATGTTTCTGCAGATTCCTTTTTTGGAGCTGCGAGAAGCTTTTGCCAACCACCGCTTCGTCGGTGCCCTGTTGCTGGCCAACTTCCTATTGGTGCCATTGATGGTGTGGCTGGTGACGTGGCCGCTCTCATCGAACAAGGCCTTGTTGGTCGGCGCGCTGCTTGTCCTGCTGACGCCTTGTATCGATTACGTGGTGGTCTTCACCCACCTGGGCAAAGGGGACTCTCGTCTGGTGCTCGCGGCGACGCCATTGCTGCTGTTGCTCCAGCTTCTGCTGCTGCCCCTCTACTTGCGGCTAATCCTTGGCCCCGAAGCCGGCACAGTGATCGAGCTGTGGCCCTTCGCAGAAGCCTTCCTGTTGCTGATCGTCCTACCCTTGGTAGCGGCTGTGCTCACCGAATTTGGCGGACGCCGATCTCTGCTGCTTCGCGCATGGAGCGCAGGTTGGGCCTGGCTGCCAGTGCCTGCAATGGCCCTGGTTCTAATCGTGGTGGTGGGTTCGCAGATCGCGGCTGTCGTGTACCAACTCGACATCCTGGCGCCGTTGCTTCCAGTATACGGAGCGTTTCTACTACTCGCTCCGGCCCTCGGCGTACTCAGCTCCCGGCTATTTGGCTTGGAGGCTTCTGCCGCACGGGCAGTGGCCTTTAGCTCAGGCACTCGCAACTCGCTTGTAGTGCTTCCCCTGGCCCTAGCGCTCCCGGAGTCCATTCGCGCGCTGGCCGCGGCGGCTGTGATCACTCAGACACTCATAGAACTGATTGGTGAATTGATCTACTTACGGGCGATTCCAGCCATGGTCAGGAACAGGTGAGCCTGGTCGAAATAGGCCAGAGCGCTCATGGACCGTGGTTTGGTGCAAGGTCGATCAGCGGCGCAATGAGGAGCTGAGCAGCACGAGCCCAGGAAACCAGCGCCTCAAGATCCATTTGTAGAGATTCGGCTTCTGCCCAGATACAAGCACTCTCGGCAGGCACCGTAAGAGCGATGCCCTCAACTATCGTCAGAGCCATCGCATGCAATCTCAGCAGCTCGTCGCGAATGGAGGTGATTCCACCCAGTTCCACCAAGCAGACGTCCAATCGATCAACCAGCCGGAGCAGTTGAGAGGTGTCGAAGCTGTCGCGCAGGTTTTCCAACGCCACGGCGTCCACTTCGCCGTACGGTGTAAGGCGGAAGGATGCGGGAGGAATGTTGATCATGGCGTTTTCTCGGTATCTAGCTGGCTAGGTCTGATCACCCGCAGCGAGCCGGCAGCTTGTTGGAACACCGAGTCCTTGATCCAGGGCTCCGGTGGCCGGTTTAGCTTGAGGTTGAATTCGCCGAAGCGCTTGACGTTGCTGGTCAGGTAGGGGCTGAGGAAGGACACGTCCTCGTCGGTGAACTGCCAATCCTCTCGGGCCAATTTCTGCAGGATGCGCATCATATCTACAGTGTTCTGCAGGATCACCGATGAGGCCACCATGTCGTTGTAGCGCAGACGTTTTTGCTGTTCGTCCGGATCGTTTTCGGCAATCACGTCGCCACCGAAAGAAAGCCACTTCGAGAAACCATTGTAGGACTCGATCTTGTTGGTGTTGGCGGTCACTTCCTGGCGCAGCTCACGGCTGCCGATCCAGTTGAGCAGGAAGATCGTGCGGATCACGCTGCCCAGTGCCTGGGCGGCGTGGTAGAGCTTGTTGCGGCGGCTGTAGGAGCCGAGTTTTCGCAGCAGCATAGGCGAGGAGATTTTGCCGGCCTGGATGGACAGCGCGACCTGCATCAGATCCTGCCAGTGAGTTTCGATCAAGTGCCAGTCTGCAGTGTCGGTGAACAGGCGGTTGATATGCTTGTAAGACGCGCCGCGATCCGGCCGGCACATCACCAGGTCACGCCAGTTGCGTATACGCGGCATCAGGTTGATGCCCAGCAGATGGGTGAAGGCAAAGACTGTCGCCGATTGCCCTTGAGTATCTGAATACACAGTGTCTGCCTCGACACTCAGATCAGCCTTAAGCAGCCCCTCAATTACGTAGATCGCCTCCCAGATGCCAGGTGGGATGAAATGCTGGAACACAGCGATGTAGTTGTTGGCCACGTGCCGATAGGCCACGGCACCCATCTTGCGGTAGCGGAAGTGATAGCCGGCCAGCAGGTTGTCATCATAGAAGTCGAACTGTGTGCCATCCGCTGCCACCGCTTTGCCATCTCCCCAGATCTTAGGCAGATCAAGCTGCAGATAGAGTTCCACCAGCTCGCGGTTAGCCTTGTCCAGCTTCTCCAATGATAGGTGGCGGCGATTCGTATAGGACAGCATGTGTGGCGTGACATTACCGGCCAGATGCCGCGCGGCCTGCTTGGGGCCGAGATTGCAGCCCATGGCGAAGATGGTCATCAGATAGCGCTCGGCAGGCTCTTTGAGCTTCGACTCGTTACCGGACATGGGACCGAAATGCCGCGTGAACTGAATCCAATGCTCGATGTTGGCCATGATGTCGAGCACGTGCCTAGCCGGCATGCGCTGCATAAGCGCCGTCTGTAGTGAGATGGCCGAAGGTGGGATGTCCCGCGCCGTTACTCGGCGCAACACCGGTTCTCCGGCTTCGTTAATCGATACGTCTCCTCGGCAAGATGGGAATTTGTCGTCCAGTTGTTGCGCGGTTTCCTCCAGCTGGGTCTTGAGGGAGGCAACAAACTCCTTCGCCGTGCCTGGCAGCCCGACCTTTTCGCAGTAGGCCGGTAGTCGCTGCAGGCATTCTTCCCAGGGCAGCAACTGCTTGCGGTAGTCGGCGAAGGATTCCGACCCCTGTACACACATGTCACCCGATCGCAGCTCGCTGGCCAGGTAGGAGAACACGCAGACTTCTAAATAGCGCCGGTTGGTCGGTGGTCCCTCACTGGCAGGACGACGAACGACCTTGACCCAGCGCTCCGACGCAAACGACAAGTCGACGTGCTCGTCGATCCATTCGCGGTGTAGATTCTCGCTGTCCTGTATCAGTTGAAGAGCCTGAACCAGCGATCGATCCTGAGTCGTGGGCTCCAGTTGAAGAAGGTGGCTTAGACGGAACAATAACGAGCGATGTGACTTGAAGTGCTTCCAGATCAGCGGCAGGTAGTTATTACCGCCGGTAGCCTGTACTTCGGCGCAAGTCTCACGCAACCGATCCAGATTGCCACCGGGGGAGAGGTATTCCCGAATTAGACTGCCAGCCTCCTGGTCATCCGGTTCTTGGACCAGAATCTGCACCACGCCATCAAGGGTCGCCGCCAATTGCTCCAGCTTCTGGCGTTGCCGCGCCTGGATTTGCTCCAACTCCTCCTTGGCGCGTTTATGGATCGTCGAAATCCGTCGGATGAACATCTCGGCCAAGTGATCCCGGGTCCGCACGCGCATGCGGTAGATTAAGGCCAGCATCAGCGTGTAGCGCTTCGGCAGTAAGCAGTCCTTCAACTCCGCGACGTCCGATGCCGCGGCTTGGGCAGCAAAATGGCGGATCTTGGTGTCGACTATTCCTTCAAAAATGGTACCCAGATCCCCGAAGCTCTCTAGCCAAGCCAGATGGTCGATCAGCACCTCTAGGTGCTTGCGAGATGGCTTCTTGGGTGCCTGTTTCAGCGCATTGAAGTCGCTCTGGCGTCGCCCGAAGTCAGTGTCGAGCAAATCCTTTAGCTTGTGGATCACCTCGACTGGCGTTCTGGTTACTACGAGATTGAATATTGCCTCTTGGGACTCGGCATGAATCCGCTCAGCGAGATCATTCAGGGTCGAATACGCAGGGAGCTCATAATCCTGGCGGATCAGTTCTTCAATCACGGAATTGATGATGTCAGCGCGCTGGTCAAGCACAAGCGACATTGCTTTGGCATGCCGCTCGGCGAGCTCGACAGCATCAGAGCCGTAGAATGCCGTCACACCGAGGCGAACTCGGATCGCGTTCATGTGGCGATATTGCTGGAACCACTTGTATTCCGCGAGTTTCACCTTGCTACGCTGACCCAACTCTCCGCGAATGAAATCCACCAGTTGATCAGGTACGTCGGTGATATCAGGAAAATACCGGAGCACCTGAAAGGTCTTGAGGAGAACGGCGAGATTGAGGTGAAAAGGGGCCTTGGACTTGCTTCGTACCCATTTAATCTCATCATCTGAGAACGAAAAATCTCGCTGCAGCTCAGCTTTTGAATACGCCTTTGGCAGAGTGGGATACGCCGTACGCTCTAATGAAGCCATAGGAACTCCTTTTCTGAGGAGTCAGAAAAGATAGTCCACGATCAGAGGCTGTGCGGTCTATTTGGTAAATTCTCTTGGCATCAACACGTTACGAGCGAAGTGAGTGAATTTTCCCTTCATCTCGGCATGACCCGTATAGCGTGCCGCCTGGAAACAAGCGGTAGCCATTATTCAGCCAGGATCACATCGGGAATGAGCGCTTCGTGGTCATCTTGACGAGCTTGGCCAGCACAGTGTTCTGCAACCCAGGCTGCCTTGGGCGATACGCTGCGAAGCCTAGTTGTCCCGCGGTATTGACCGCCATCGTCCGGCCTTGTGTCAGCGGCATTAGCGGCATTCGAGCTGCGGACGCCACGTTTCTGTTGAGCGTGTGAGAAGCCTGAAATTATCAGGTGTACAAGCGCCGAGTGGGATACGGACGACTCACGGAGCGCAACGGACGGAGAGCCGCTGTGGAGAAGCGGCGATTGAACCGATCGATTTTCCAGGACAGCTTGATTCTGAATCGCTGTGGTGATCTTGAGATTGGTAGCTTCGCATAATGTATATTATGTTAAATATGGTATTGAGCCAATGTGAGTCATGGCGTAATCCTCCAGCGTTCTTGAATATCGGCCGCAAGGAAGCCTTCTCCGACGAGCAAGCCATCACGTTGCGGCAGCGGGCCACTGCCGGCGAGCCGAAGGCGCAGCTCGCCCGCGAGTTCGGCATCAGCCGTGAAATCTTTTACCACTACCTTTGCACGGACGGCTGAACCACGCCGCGTCGCTTGATCCTTTCGGCCACAGAGCGCGACACCTGGGTGCGCGCACGGCAATCCAGGGCGGATCGAAATTCATCCGACTGGTCTTTACATCGGTGGTGCTGGTACTGAGTCTGCGGCTAGCCTGGCAGCACAGGTTCGGTGCGGCCTAGACGCCGAGCCAGATACAGATCAATCAGGTAACGGGCGATGGATTTGTGAGGAGGCAGCGCAGGCAGATCGTGGATAGAAAACCAGCCCGCGTCCTCGATCTCTTCAGGCTGCATCACGATCTCTCCCGATGCATACTCGGCGTGAAAGCCAAGCATCAAAGAGTGTGGAAACGGCCATCCCTGACTGCAGATATACCGGGGCTCGTGGATAGACACCCCAACCTCCTCGTGGACTTCCCGCCTGACGCACTGTTCAACTGACTCGCCGGGCTCAACGAACCCTGCCAGCGTGCTGTATACCCCGGGGGCAAAGCGCGGTGAACGTGCCAGTAGCAGCTCATCGCCTCGGGTTACCAAAACGATCATGCTCGGCGAGATGCGCGGGTAGTGATGAATGCCACAACTCTCGCACTGCATCGCTCGCTCCGTGGCATGCTGGCGCATCGGGTTGCCGCAGCTGCCGCAGAAGCGATGATGGCTCGCCCAGGTGCCAATCTGCGCAGCAAAGCCGAGCATACGAAACCGTTCGGTATCGTCATCCTGCATCATGAAATGACGCAGCCCCTGCCAGCCAGCGCCGGGCACTTCGACCGGGTGCGCCAACTCCATTAGAAACACCTGGTCGCCATCGAAATAACCCAAGCCTTGCTCGCTGAGCAACGGTAGGTCGAGGCGTTTCAGCCAATCTCGGGGAAACAGCACGCCGTTTGCATCGCAAAGAAACCCCTGCTGGCAATGCACGACGGCCCATCCACCGCCCATTGCCGGGTCGAGCAACGCTGGCTGCCACCGTAAACTCATCAGGCTGCCACCGGTAGACCCAATGCCCGCACACTTTCGGTCGCGAGATCCAACACGCTGATCCGTGATTCGTCGCGCCGCAGTATCGCTCCGCCGTCGAGGTAATATTCGAGGCTGGTCAACGCGTCGGCCAGGGTTTCAAGCGTTTGTTCTGGTGGCATTTGCACTCCGTCGAGCATCTGCTTCTGAATGAAGTCGGCACAGGCACCAATCAACTCAGCGGCGCGATCCTGCTCTAGAAAACGCAGCCCGCCACGAACAGCCATCAAACTGAAAGGGACGTTGGCCAAATGCAACTTTTCCCCGTTTGATTCCAGATAGGCTGTGATGGCGCGCTTGGCCAAAGCCAAACCTGCGGTCGCCTCGCCGATCACCACGATGCAAGCCTCGGTGAGCTGATGGCTGGCGAATGCCTCAGCCTCTTGGCCCGGCTGTGCAAGCTGTGGCCGCGAATCATACCGCTCGCCGCGCTCCAGGCTGGCCACCATGCTATCAACATAAAGCACTGCATCGGCCAATTTCAACAGTGCCTGGGGCTCGGGCGGTTGTTCGACGCTCCAGCCGGACACCACCGAGAGCTGGGCATGCAAGGTACTCGATGCCGAGGACAAGCCCACCATCGCCAACGTCTTCGCCAGTTTGCCTAGCAGACTATGCAGGTTTGGATACGACTCAGCCGGTGCGGTCTGGCGCTCGATGAGATCCAGTAAGTCTTTGAGACTCGCCAGCTCTTCACGGATCGCCGAAGACAGAGAGCGCATCACAGCCTGTCCGGGACCCGCCAACCGCTGGGACTCTTCCTCAAGAAGATGGTCGGTGAAGGGTAACGAACCAAGCGAAAACGTTTCCCGTACCTGACTTGCTAACGGCCCATTGCTTTCGGCTAATGCAACGAGATACAGCAGTTCCTTGAGCAGAACCCGCGGTGGTTCATAGGCGTCATGGCTGCTGAGCTGCCGAAGTTCTCGGTCAAGCCTGGAAAACAATTGCTTGCGTGATTGACGCGGCAACAACTGGCCATCCAGCTGGGCCTCCAAAGCTGCGCTCCCCAGCCAACACAGGCGACCGCCCGCCGAGTTTGCGAACAGCAGATCCAACCGGCCCAGCGCGCGCGCCATAAGCTTAAGGCTGGCCGAGGCACTGACTTCACGGATGAAGCCGAGCAAGCCCACCTGGTACATTTGACGCAACCGGCGCGCCTCGGCCGCAAGCGCAGCGGACCCGCGCACCGCAGCCTCGATAGGCGGACGCGCATGATCGAGGCGGACGCTGAAGAAAAAACTTTCGGGTAACGGCGGCTGCCCACTAACCAACCGCAACGCGTTGATCGGCGGCAGCAGCAGTTCGGGCATTTCCTGGCGGCTGGCGTCGACGCTTTCGAGATAACGTCCGAGCACATACAGCGCGTTACTCAGCGCTGCCAACTGGTTGTCTCGATCTTCCCCTGCCCCTACGGGGATGTCTGTCGCCAGCTGGAGTATTTCCTGCGCGAGCAGTTCGGCGCCGGTCAATTCGATGAGCCACAGCGTGCCGCGAACCTGCTTGAGATTCTCTACGGCCTGTTGCAACAGACCGCTATGGTTTCTGTCGATGATGAAATGCTCGAGGCTCTGCTCGGCTTCCTCCATGGTAGCGAACAACTGATCGCGAACCAGGCTGAGTGAAGTAGCTCCGGTAACCATGCCTAGCGCGCCTCCCGCGCAACGTTTGAATGAAGCATCAGTCAGCGAAATCCGGTTTCTGCTTGCTCATATGGGCAGCCATGGCCACCTTCAGGTCAGCCGACTGAAGCATCGCTGCGTTCCAGGTGGCGATGTACTCGAGGCCGTCATCGACACGGTGGTCGCGCATATAGCGAATCATCTCCTTGGTCCCGCGAATGGCGACTGGTGACTGCGCGGCGATATCGGCCGCCAGAGCGAAAACCCCGGCCATAAGGGATGCTACATGGGCGATGTTGTTCTTCAACCCCACACGGAAGGCTTGGTAGTCGGTCACGCTATCATCCTTGATAGCCGAGGCACTCAGTGCCTGAATGGATTCGACAGCCCCAGAAGAAGGACTGTTCTCAGCCGAACAACTATAACAACAGCCGAGTGAAAGTCGATGCGGGACGATGTGAAGCAGCCCACGCCCTCGCACATGATCTTCTTTGACAAGCTGCGATGCCGGCTGGATGGGCCGAGTCATGCGCTACCCCTCTGCCCTACCCCGCCAGGATGCTTCTCGTGCTGCAGTCCATGTAGATCAGCATCGAAACCAGGAAATTGCGCGGCGAACCGCTGAGCGAAGCCTAGGCGATGCTGGCCGATCTGCCGCACAGCTGCGATGTCGGCAGCAAGTGCAACAGCCAGGGTTTCACGTCCAGCTGGATTGGCTGCAAGCTGCACCTGAACGTGGCGGATGGCATGATTCCGCTCTCGGCGATGCTGACCTGGGCCAGCGTGCACGACTCCCAGGTCGCGATACCGCTGGCCACCATGAGCGCGCAATGTGTCAGCCACTGCCACGGCCTCATGGACGCTGCCTATTGCAGCCCGATCATCCGCGCCCACAGCCAGAGCCTGGGCCATGTGCCGCTGATCGATCACAGCCCGCGTGGCGGCAGCAAGCTCGACTTCGCTCCGCACCAGGCCCAGCGCTTCAAGGGGCGAAGCACGGTCGAACGCGTGAATGGCCGTTTGACAGCCTCCGGAATGGCCAAGCATGGACCAGCGCGAGGCTGGCGGGACCTGTCGGCACAATTTCAGTTGAAATTTCGCAGAGGCTCCATAGATTTGCATTACTGGTACATCCAAAAGTTCGGGTGCTCTATCCGCTCCATTGCGGTCGTAGAATTCTTACCGAAGGCTGCCTTGATTTTCTCTGCCAGTGTCTTCATGAATGGCACCTGCTGCGTTGAAGTAGCGTTAGCTTCTCTCAATCGACAACAGCGGAGAAATCGGTTTTTACTATGCCCAACAAGCAAAACGCTAATGCGTCGCGTCTGCCCAGACGCTATCAGTCGAGTCGGACCAACATCCTTCCGATTTGCTGGCCAGCCAAGGTACGCTTGATCGCTTCAGGCAACTGTTCCAGCGAAATCTCATGCGCCAGGTCGTCTAGGTTAGGCAGCTTCCACTGCACTGAAAGCTTGTCCCACATCGAAGCCTTGACGACTAGAGGGATCTCAACCGAATCGACGCCCAATAGATTTACCCCACGCAAGATGAACGGCAGCACGTTAGCCTGAAAATTCGTTCCCGCGGTCAAGCCGCAACATGCCACGCTCGCACCACGCTGCAGCGACTTCACCACGTTGAACAGAATATCGCCACCGACGGTATCGACCGCCCCCGCCCATTGTTCTTTGAGCAGGGGCTTGTCGGTGCCAGCCTGTAACGCGCTACGCTCAACGACTTGGGTTGCGCCAAGCTTGCGAAGGAAGTCGCCTTGTTCGGCCTTGCCCGTCACTGCGGCCACCTTGTACCCCAGGCGGGACAACAGGGCTATCGCGATGCTGCCGACCCCCCCGGTCGCGCCCGTTACCAGAATCGGCGCGTCAGTTGGCTCGAGACCTGCTTGTTCAAGTTTATCTATGCACAGTGCCGCAGTCAGGCCAGCCGTGCCGAGCGCCATGGCCTCACGCAGCGAAAGCCCTACCGGGCGCTTGATTACCCACGCTGCCGGAACCCGAATGTACTGGCCGAAACCACCAGCGGTATTCATTCCAAGGTCATAACCGGTGACGATCACTTCGTCACCTACGGAAAAGTCGGCCACACTTGACTCGGCAACAGTCCCTGCTGCATCGATACCGGGCGTGTGTGGAAAGTTGCGAGTGACGCCGCGATTGCCACTCGCCGATAACGCATCCTTGTAGTTGAGCGACGAGTAGCTGACTCGAATCAGTACCTCGCCTGCCGGCAACTCGTCAGTGTCCCGTTCGATCAGGCTTGTTTCGAAACAACCACCGTTTTCATTGGTTTGCAGTGCGTTGAAGCGAGCCATCAGTAAACCCCTTATTGCCAGAAACGTTGTTCATTAAGACGCGTCCAGCCCTTCAGCACGCCGTGCTCGAGGACCGTGCTTGCAGCCATGCCGAATCGCTCGGGCAGGCTTTTCTTCTCTGTGTAATGCAGCTGGAACAGGTCGGCCTCACGGGCCCGCGAGGCCAGGTATTCATCGCTGGTTTGCAATTCATCAACCAGCTGCTTGCCGAGCGCCGCGATCCCGAGCCACACCTCGCCCGTAGCGACCTCATCGATGCTCAGCTGCTGGCGATACCGCGCGACAAAGTTCTTGAACAGTTCGTGAGTGGTCTCCAGATCGTCTTGAAATTTCTCCCGGCCCTTCTCAGTGTTTTCACCGAAGATGGTCAGGGTGCGCTTGTACTCACCGGCGGTCAGCACCTCGACATCGACGTCATGCTTTTTGAGCAGACGGTGCAGATTAGGCAGTTGCGCAACCACACCGATGGAACCGAGGATCGCAAATGGCGCGCTGAGGATCTTCTGACCGATGCAGGCCATCATGTAGCCGCCACTCGCAGCAACCTTGTCAACACATACCGTTAGCGGCACGCCGGCATCGCGGATGCGCACCAGCTGTGAAGCAGCAAGCCCATAGCCATGAACCATACCACCACCGCTTTCGAGCCGTAGAACGACTTCATCCCTCGGTGTGGCCATGGTCAGCAGAGCAGTAATTTCGTGACGAAGGCTCTCGACGGCCGATGCCTTGATATCACCGTCGAAATCGAGCACAAACACTCGGGAACGACTTTCCGGGTTTTTCTTGGCCAGCTTGGCAGCCTTCGTTTCTTGTTTGCGCAGGAGTTTCAGCTGATTCTTTTCAATCATTGATTGCTCGAGGCGCTCGCGCATCGACTTGTAGAAATCGTTGAGCTTGTGTACTTCCAGATGGCCACCCGTTTGCCTGGACCGCCCACGACGCAGCGAGGCAAGCGCCACCAGCACCACCAAGACAGCGGCGACCAGCGTTACCGTCTTCGCCAGAAAGCTTGCATAGTCAGCAAGAAATTCCACAGACCCTCCTCAATTAACCACGGTCGCCGGCAGGCACCCGAGTTGGCGAAAATTGCTCAAGCATACCGATTATCGCCGCCTGAGCCAGCGGAACCAGGTTCAAACGAACGTATGACTTATCGTTGACACTCCACCATGATGCCCCTACGCTCGCGAAAACTGGGTGGCGGAGCAACGCGTGGGCAGTATCTACCTGATCAGACATGGCCAGGCGTCGTTTGGCGCAGAAAACTATGACGTACTGTCTCCAGCCGGCTTTCTGCAATCGGCAGCCCTAGGTGATTATCTGCAGCAAATGGACATTCGCTTTGACCGCTGCGTAAGTGGAGAGTTGAATCGACAACAGGACACCGCTCGCGCAACGCTCCGGCGAATGACTCCTCATCTCGAAAGCCCATTGCCGTCCATAGAGGTTGACGCTGCCTTCAATGAGTTTCGCGCCGACGAAGTGCTTCGCGCACACATGGACGATCTCTTGGCTGTTGAGCCAGGAGCCGTACAGGTCTTTGGCAATGCAGCCAATCATCGTGCAGAGTTTCAGCGACTGTTCAAATATGTCATTCAGCGATGGGTCTCTGGCGATCACGAAAAGCAGGGGCTTGAAAGCTGGCAGAGTTTCGTAAGTCGCGTTCAGGCGGGTTTGAGCCGGTTGCTCGAACAGGCGAGCAAAAAAGATCACATCGCTGTGTTCACGTCTGCTGGCACGATCACAGCGTTGCTCCAGTTGATCATCGGCGTACCCCCTATCAAGGCGTTCGAACTGAACTGGCAGATCGTCAATACCTCGATCAGCCGCCTGAAATTTCGTGACCAGGACGTAGCCTTGGCATCCTTCAATAGCCATGCACACCTAGAATTGCTGAAGAATCCGGAGCTCGTCACCTATCGATAAGCTCCAGCCGACCGCGGCCCATGGCCGCACGTTTTTCCCACGACAACAAGGGTCATATCCGATGAGCACTGTCGACGAAACCATCCAGGGCATGAAGGCCAAATTCAACCCCAGCGCTGCGGCCGGCTTGGATCTGATTTTTCAGTTCAATATCACCGATGCCGAAAACTACTATCTGCTCGTAAAAGACGGTACCTGTGACTTTCATAAGGGCGAATCAGCTGATGCCAACGTTACGCTGATCATGGACAGCGAAACCATGCAGGGCGTCATCAGCGGCGAAACCGACGGCATGCAGGCCTTCATGGCAGGCAAGCTGCGAGCCGAAGGCGACATGATGCTAGCCCTGAAGCTGAGCGAACTGTTTCCGGCCTGATCTACCTTGATGTAAAAAGCCGAAGTCCTACGACTTCGGCTTTTTTAT
>NZ_JAMOIE010000116.1 GCF_024448935.1 Stutzerimonas stutzeri | reverse complement strand
GGATCGCCAGCAAGGACTGGGCGTCCCCCTGGCTCCTACGGGGTAGTGTGGCGGGGGGCAGCCCGGATTGCTGCTCTTCGCTGCCGCCCCTCACTACTCAAGATTTCCGCCTGGCTACCTGATCAGAACAGGAAGTACCGCTGCGCCATGGGCAGTACGTCCGCCGGCTCACACCAGAGCAGTTGCCCGTCCGCGCGCACCTGGTAGTTCTGCGGGTCGACCTGGATGTCCGGCGTGTAGTCGTTGTGGATCAGGTCCTTCTTCTGCACCGAGCGGCAGCCCCGCACCACGCCGATCTTCTTCTTAAGCCCCAGCTGTTCGGGCACGCCAGCGTCGAATGCCGCCTGGCTGATGAAGGTGAAGCTCGATGCGTGCAGTGAGCCGCCAAAGCTGGCAAACATCGGCCGGTAGTGCACCGGCTGCGGCGTCGGGATCGACGCGTTGGCATCGCCCATCAGGCTCGCGGCGATGGCGCCGCCCTTGAGGATCAGTGTCGGCTTCACGCCAAAGAACGCCGGGCGCCAGAGCACCAGATCGGCCCACTTGCCCACTTCGATGGAGCCCACCTCATGGCTGACGCCATGGGTGATCGCCGGGTTGATGGTGTACTTGGCGATGTAGCGCTTGGCGCGGAAGTTGTCGTTGCCGGCGCCATCGCCGGGCAGGGCGCCGCGCTGCTTCTTCATCTTGTCGGCGGTCTGCCAGGTGCGGGTGATGACTTCGCCGACGCGGCCCATGGCCTGGCTGTCGGAGCTGATCATCGAGAAGGCACCGAGGTCGTGGAGAATGTCCTCGGCTGCGATGGTCTCGCGGCGAATACGGCTTTCGGCGAAGGCCACGTCCTCGGCGATGCTCGGGTCGAGGTGGTGGCAGACCATGAGCATGTCCAGGTGCTCGTCGATGGTGTTGCGGGTGAACGGCCGGGTCGGGTTGGTGGAGCTGGGCAGAACATTGGGCAGGCTGCAGGCCTTGATGATGTCCGGCGCATGGCCACCGCCGGCGCCTTCGGTGTGATAGGTGTGGATGGTGCGGCCCTTGAACGCGCCCAGGGTCGTCTCGACGAAGCCGGATTCGTTCAGGGTGTCGGTGTGGATCGCCACCTGCACGTCGTACTGGTCGGCGACGCTCAGGCAGTTGTCGATGGCGGCCGGGGTGGTGCCCCAGTCCTCGTGCAGCTTGAGGCCGATGGCCCCGGCCTTGACCTGCTCGATCAAGGGCTCCGGCAGCGAGGCGTTGCCCTTGCCGCTGAAGCCGAGGTTCATCGGGAAGGCGTCGGCGGCCTTGAGCATCATCGCCATGTGCCAGGGGCCGGGCGTCACGGTGGTGGCGTTGGTGCCGGTGGCCGGTCCCGTGCCGCCGCCGATCATGGTGGTGACGCCGCTCATCAGGGCTTCTTCGATCTGCTGCGGGCAGATGAAGTGGATGTGCGAGTCGATGCCGCCGGCGGTGAGGATCATGCCTTCGCCGGCGATGACTTCCGTTGCGGCACCGATGGCGATGGTCACGTCGGGCTGGATATCCGGGTTGCCGGCCTTGCCAATGGCGGCGATGCGGCCATCCTTCAGGCCCACGTCCGCCTTGACGATGCCCCAGTGATCGAGGATCAGCGCGTTGGTAATCAGGGTGTCGACCACTTCGGCGGCGCACAGCTGGCCCTGGCCCATGCCGTCGCGGATCACCTTGCCGCCGCCGAATTTCACTTCCTCGCCGTAGGTGGTGAAGTCCTTTTCGACCTCGATCCACAACTCGGTGTCGGCCAGGCGCACCTTGTCGCCGACGGTGGGGCCGAACATGTCGGCATAGGCTTGGCGGGAAATCTTCATCTCTGTCCTTCCTTTTGATGTGATGCCATGGCGTTCGCCGTTCCCTGGAGATTGGGGCTGGAGGCTTGAAGGCTGGAGGCTGGACGAAAAGGCAGCCGCCGGGTTGCTCGCTGCTCTTTCGTCCAGCCTTCAGCCTCCAGCGACCTTTCCGGCTTTTAGAGCGTGCCCATCACCCGTCCGGCAAAGCCGAACACCCGGCGGTCCCCGGCCAAATCGACCAGCTCCACGTCGCGGCTCTGGCCTGGCTCGAAGCGCACGGCGGTGCCGGCCGGAATGTTCAGCCGCATGCCGCGCGCGGCGGCGCGGTCGAAGGCCAGCGCATCGTTGGTTTCGAAGAAGTGGTAGTGCGAGCCGACCTGGATCGGCCGGTCGCCGCTGTTGGCCACACAGAGGGTCAGGGTGCGGCGGCCGGCGTTGAGCTCGATGTCGCCGTCCTGGATCTGGTATTCGCCGGGAATCATGAAGACCTCATGGAGAGACGTTTGTAATAGAGAACGGTGGGGTGATAGGTGCCGTCAGGCCGTGCGGCGTAGTCGGGGATTTCTCCGGCACGTTGATACCCGAGCCGTTGATAAAAGGCTTCAGCGGGACTGCCCGCCTCTGTATCGAGATACAGCAAACCGCGTTGCGTGCGTACCGCTTGATGCTCAAGCGCCTGCATCAAACGCGCGCCGATGCTGCGCCGGCGAGCAGTCTGGTGAACCAGAAGTTTGTTGACCTCGGCGCGATTGAGCCCGTTGGGTTTGAGGCAAAGTGCAAGCTGGACGCTTCCGATGACGCTTTGGTCCTCGGTTGCCACCCACAGGAGAGACTGACGGGCGCGGAGCGCCTGCTCGACCCCGTCAAAGTAGGCGTGCGCCTGTCCTGCCTCCAGATCATCAAGGAAGCCGACCGAAGCTCCCTGCCTGACCGCATCAAGTAGCAACTCGACCAGGCCGTCGCGGTACGAGGCGAATGCACCGGCATCCACCAAGACGATGTTGATCACATCGTTTCGATGACCGAAGACCTGGCCGTGCGGAGCAGTCATGGCAGCTTCCTCTCCGGTGTCAGTATCAGCTGCATCAAAGTCAGATCCAGCCAGCGATCGAATTTGCAGCCCACCTGGCGCATCTGGGCTGCATGGGTGAATCCGAGTTGTTGGTGCATATGCACCGATGCGCGGTTCTCGCTTTCGATTGCCGCGACCATTACGTGCTTATCAAGCTGCCGGGCGCGCTCGATAAGGGTTTGCATCAGGCTGCGGCCGATGCCGCTGCCGCGGTGGTCAGGGCTGACATACACTGAGTTTTCGACGGTATGACGAAAGCCGTCGTGAGGGCGCCAGGGGCCGAACGAGGCGTAGCCGGCGACCTGTCCGTCCTCGCCGATCGCGACCAGCACGGGATAGCCTTGTTCGTGGCGCTCGGCCAGCCAGGCGCGGCGGTTGTCGAGATCGACCAGCTGGTCGTTCCAGATCGCCGTGCTGTGCTGCACGGCGTCGTTGTAGATCTCCAGGATGCCTCCGAGGTCGGCGTCCAGGGCGTCACGTATCTGCACGTTCAGTTCCCTCCAGGCGGTTCGGGATCATCATCGTTGCGGCCATGGCCGCAGTAGACATTGACCCGTGTTTCAAGCGATTGGTTGATGCACGGTGACCAGCTTGGTGCCGTCCGGGAAGGTGGCCTCGACCTGAATCTCCGGGATCATTTCCGGCACGCCTTCCATGACCTGGTCGCGGCCCAGCAGTGTGGTGCCGTAGTGCATCAGTTCGGCGACCGTCTGGCCGTCCCGGGCGCCTTCGAGCAGCGCGGCGGATATGTAGGCCATGGCTTCCGGGTAGTTGAGCTTTACCCCGCGGGCGAGGCGACGCTCGGCGACCAGCCCGGCAGTGAAAATCAACATCTTGTCCTTTTCTCTCGGCGACAAATCCATAACGGCTCCAGTCAAGGGTGGATATTGCTTGTCGCATCCACCGGCTGGTGGTCGCAACCACACAGCGAATTACGGGGCGGCCACGCACCTGGTGGCCGGCGTAGAGTGGGTAACGGCGGAGCCTTACCCAGCGTAGTTCATGTACTCCAGATCCTCGGGGGCACCGCCTCGCGATCGAGCAGTTCAGGTCGCAACAACCGCCACAGGTCGATCAGCCAGGCGCGGGCATGCAACGCCTCGCCAGCCAGGCAACGCCCGACCAGCATGCCAGGCAACTGTGTCAGATCGCCCCGCACCCGGTTCGGAAGTTCACGGCAGCGCTCCAGCAGCTCGGCATCAATCTCGCCAGTGACAATCATAGTGGCGAATACGGGTTGGCCGTCGAGACCGATTGGCGAGTCCAGTAGCCCATCCTTGCCCGTTATACGCTGGCGCTCGTGCCAGAGCAGTTCGCCGTCGCGACGGATGTTCAACTGTGCCTGGAAATGGCCCGCGTCGAAGCGCTCGCCGCTGGCCGGCCGGCCGAGCGCGACGATGTCCCAGTGGAACAGCCTGGCATCGCCTTCTAATTCGATGGATGTGCTCAGTTCGGCCTGCGCTGCGCAATAGACGATGGTTTCCTGTGGCAGCCATTCCAGCGTCGCGCCGGCCTCGACACGCAGCGTCAGTGTCTGCAAGGCGGGGCCGCCAGCGCGATACCACTTCGCCGCGCCAGGACTGGTCAGCTGGGCCCAGGCGCCACTGCCTACCGCGACACTGATGTCCAACCGATCACCGCCGGCAATCCCGCCCGGCGGGTGCACGATGATCTGCTGACAAACCTCCGGACCCTCGGGATAGAGATGCTTCTGGACCCTCAATGGGCCGCTGTGACGGCGCAATACTGGGCGTGTTCCCCCGTCGAAGCGGGCATAGCCCAGTTCGAGTTCGGCGTTCCAGTGGGGCGTGAACAGCGCAGTCAGAGCAGTCATGAGCCGTGAGATCAGCAAGTGGTTGAACCAGCCGAGCAATAGTCGTGCCTCTCGCGCCAGAGCGGTGCGCTGCGGCGCTACTAGCCTGGTGGGCGAGTAAGAGAGCCGGTCGATGGTCAGGTTGCCGGCTTTTTGATGCCCTCCAATGGTGCGCCAGAAAGGTTTTGCGTGGTGAGTGATCCACTTTGGTGCGCGTCAATGCGGCCTTTGCTGCGACGTGCTCGGCTTGATCGAGCAGAGCGATCCGTTGAAGCTGATCGGAGCGACCGGGCAGTCACTGAAATAGCTTGTTGCCAGCATCACGCTGCTTTATGGGGCTTTATCTCTTCCGAGCTGCTCGTTTGACGAGGATGCGAGCGAGTGCCAATGTCAGTCAGGCGAAGAGTCCGATTTGCCCGGCGGCGGTGGCATGTTCGACCGGCTTTGACTGGGAAGAATCGGCAGTCGCTCGGTGGCACCCATAACAACAAGATCCACGGAGACGCCGCATTGAATCTATTGTTCCAGCAAGTGCTCAACGGCTTGACCCTGGGCAGCATCTACGGGTTGGTCGCTCTCGGCCTGACGCTCGTTTACGGCATCCTGCACATTCCCAACTTCGCCCACGGCGCGCTGTACATGGTCGGCGCCTTCGCATCCTACTACTTCATGACCGACATCGGCCTGCATTACTGGATCGCGATGCTGGCGTCCGGTGTGGTGGTGGCCGTGCTGGCGGTGCTGTCGGAGCGGTTGGTGTTCCACCCGCTGCGCAATGCGCCGCCGATCCACGACAAGATCGCGGCGATCGGCATCCTGCTTTTTCTCGAAGCGGTGGTGCAGATGCTCTGGGGCTCGGACTTCCGCCGCATGGCCTCGCCGTACGCCGGCATCCTCAATTTCGATGGACTGATCATCCCCGAGCAGCGGCTCTTGATCATCGTCGGCGCCTTTACCCTGATGCTGGGGTTGCACCTGTTCCTGCGCAAGACGATGCTCGGCTCGACCATCATCGCCATGGCCCAGAGCCGCGAAGGCGCGTTTCTCGTCGGTATCGACGCCAACCGCGTGGCGATGCTGACGTTCGCCATCTCCGGCATGCTCGCCGCCTTCGCCGCGACGCTCTACGCACCGATCAACCTGGTATATCCGGCGATGGGGCATCTGGTGATCATGAAGGCCTTCGTGATCATCGTGCTCGGCGGCATGGGCAGCATTCCGGGCGCCATCATCGGCGCCATGATCCTTGGCTTCGCCGAGAGCTTCGGCGGCTTCTACCTATCCTCGGATTACAAGGACATCATCGCCTTCTCGCTGCTGGTGGTGATCCTGTCCTTCCGCCCGACCGGGCTGTTCGCCAAGGGGGCTCACTGATGCATCGTTTCGCGTCCTTACTGACCGGCCGCGGCGCCAAACTGGCGTTGCTGGCCCTGGCCCTGGCCTTCCCACTATTCGCCAAGAGCGAGTATCAGGTTTACGTGATGGCCAGCGCTTTCATCTGGGCCATTGCGGTCTACGGCCTGAACATCATCACCGGCTACTGCGGCCAGCTGAACCTTGCCCACGGCGGCTTCTTCGCCATCGGCGCCTACACCCTGGCGATTCTCACCGCCGACCATGGCTGGAATTTCTGGCCGGCCTTCGTGGCGGCGGCGCTGGTTTCGGCTGCCATCGGTGCGCTGGCGGGTATCGTCTCGCTGCGCCTGAAAGAGCACTTCTTCGCCATCTTCACGCTTTGCGTCGGCTTTATCATTTACCTGCTGATCGACAAGTGGGAGGAGCTGACCCACGGCGCCATCGGCATTCGCGGCATCGCGGCGCCGGACGGCTTTGGCCTGGTGGATTTCAGCCAGACGGTGCCCTTCTACTATCTGGCGCTGCTGTTTCTGGTGTTGGCGATCTGGTTCGCCGGGCGCCTGGCGTCCTCGCTGCTGGGCCGTACCTTCATGGCCATCCGCAACGGTGATGCGCTGGCCCAATCGTTGGGCATCGACCTGATGCGCAACAAGCTCCTGGCCTTCGTCCTCTCGACCACCTACGCCGGTATCGCCGGTGGGCTGTATGCCTCGATGATCCGCTTCATCGGCCCGGAGGAAGCCAACCCCAACCACACCTTCGACATGATCACCTACCTGCTGGTGGGCGGCTTCGGCACCTTGTTCGGGCCATTGGCCGGTACCGTGGGCGTGGTCTGGATCACCCAATCGCTGCAGTTCCTCGAGAACTACCGGATGATCATCTTCGGCCCGCTGATCGTGGTGCTGGTGATCTTCATGCCGCGTGGCGTGATTGGCACCTTCCTCGGCTGGAAGCTGCGCAAGGACACCGCAGCTGCCCGGGCGAATGACCCGCGTGCCGCCACCAAGGTCACCCCAGGCAACAACGAGGTGAACAACAATGCTTAAGGTGGAAAACCTGACCAAGATGTTCGGCGGGCTGGCGGCGGTGCACGACGTCAGCGTCGAGTTCGAAGCGCGCAAGATAAACGCCATCATCGGCCCGAACGGCGCCGGCAAGAGCACCTTCTTCAACCTGATTTCCGGCGTGCACAAGCCGACCTCCGGTCGCATCCTGATCGGCGGCCACGACGTTTCGCGGATGCGCTGCGATCGTGTGGCCCGGCTCGGCGTCGGCCGGACCTTTCAGACCACGCACCTGTTTGAGCAGGCCACCGTTCTGGACAACCTGATCGTTGGCCATCGGCTGCGTACCCGTTCCGGCCTCTGGGATGTGCTGATCAATTCCAGGCGTCTGCAGCAGGAAGAGCGCAAATGCCGGGAGAAGGCGCGTGCTGCGCTGGATTTCGTCGGCCTGGCGCATCTGGAAAATCGTGTGGTGCTGGATATCTCTCAGGAGGAGCGCAAGCGCGTCGCCTTCGCTCTGGCCTTGGCCACCGAGCCGAAGCTGGTGCTGCTCGACGAGCCGGCGGCAGGCGTCAATCCCGAGGAGACCGAAGGCCTTGCCGGACTGATCCGCAAGATGCCCGAGCATGGTCTGACCGTGTGCCTGATCGAACACAAGATGGACATGATCATGGGCCTGGCGGACAAGATCATGGTGCTCAACTACGGCGAGAAGATCGCCGAAGGCACGCCCGCCGAGATCAAGGCTAACCCGGCCGTCATCGAAGCCTACCTGGGGAGTGACTACGATGCTGCAGCTTGATCGGGTCGATGTCTGCTACGGCAGCTTCAAGGCGCTCACGCAGGTGTCCATGAGCGTCGGCGCCGGCGAACTGGTGGTGCTGCTCGGCGCCAACGGTGCCGGCAAGACCACCTTGTTCAACACCATCAGCGGGTTGCTCAAGCCAACCGCCGGCAGCATTACGCTGGAGGGCAAACGCATCGACGGCCTCAGGCCGTCCGGCCTGGTTGCCGCCGGCGTTGTGCACTGCCCGGAAGGGCGCAAGCTGTTCCCGCAGATGTCGGTCTCGCAGAACCTCGCCCTCGGTGCCTATCTGCATCGCCGCGACGGCGAAGGCAACAGGCGCAACCTGAAGGAAGTGCTCGACCTGTTTCCCATCCTGCACGACAAACGCAATCAGCCGGCCGGCTCGCTGAGCGGTGGCCAGCAGCAGATGGTGGCGATCGGCCGAGCATTGATGAGCCGCCCGCGTCTGCTGATGCTCGATGAGCCTTCGCTGGGGCTGGCGCCGCTGGTGGTCAACCAGATGTTCCAGGTGATCTCGCGCATCAACAAATCCGGCACCAGCGTGTTGCTGGCCGAACAGAATGCCTTCGCGGCGCTGAAGATCGCCCATCGCGCCTATGTCATCGAAGGCGGCAGCCTGGTGATGGAGGGTGACCAGCAGGCCATGCTGGGTAACGAAGCCGTGCGCAAGGCCTACATTGGCGCCTGAACAGTCATAACCAAGGAGACAACAATGAAAACGATCAAAGCGCTTGGAATGGCGATTGCCACCCTGTCTGCAGCCCATGCCGGCAGCGCATATGCCGAGCAGACGCTCAATATCGGCTTCACCGGGCCCCTCAGCGGCGGCGCCGCGCTCTATGGCGAGAACACCCTGTCGGGCCTGCGCATGGCGGTCGAGGACGCCAACAAGGCGGGCGGTTTGAAAATCGGCGACGAGACCTACAAGGTCAATCTCATCAGCCTCGACGACAAGTATTCACCGAGCCAGGCGGCCACCAATGCCAAGCGGCTGGTAAAGGAGTCGAATGTCACTGCCGTGTTCGTCCCGCATTCCGGCGGCGTGTTTGCCCTGCAGGACTTCAACGTCGGCGACGACTTCCTGATAATGGCCTACACCAGCGTGCCCACGGTGACCGAGCAGGGCAATCCGCTGACCATACGCATCCCGCCGGAATTCACCGGCTACGTCGATTCCTTCTCCGACTACGCGCTCAAGCACTACGGCAAGAAGCTCGGCATCGCCGGCGCGACTCACGAGTACGCCAAGATCTGGACCGACATGATGACCAGGGCCTGGGAGCAGAAGGGCGGCGAGATCGTTGCCAGCAATCCCATGGACTACAACAAATCGGCCGATTTCTATACCGGCGTGAGCCGGGTGATCGCCTCGAACCCGGACGTGATGTTCGTCGGCGGCGCTTCGGAACCCACCGGGCTGGTCATGCAGCAGGCACGGCAGCTAGGTTTCCAGGGCGCTTTCATCGTGATGGATCAGGCCAAGCTGGATGAAATCGCCGCTGTCACGGGCGGGCTGGATCTGCTGGAAGGCGCGATAGGCGTGGTGCCGCTGTCCGAATACGAGGCTGAGGCGGCCAAGGCGTTTGTCGAGCGCTACAAGCAGGCCCACGGCAAGGTGCCAGGCTCCGAAGCGGCCTTCAACTACCTGGCCTTCCATACCTTGGCCAAGGCCATGGAGCTGGCTGGCAGTACCGAGCCGCAACAGGTACGGGCGAAGATGGCCGGGGCGATCAGCGCGCTGGACCCCAAGTACAACCTCTATTCGATCCAGGGAATCACCGATAAAGGTGGTTTCATTACCCCGATCACCATGGCGGTGGTAGAGGGAGGCAAGATCGTTCTTAAGGAAATCGGGGAGTAATCGCTCGGCGGCTTTCCTCGGCGCAACGGCCCGCAGCGTTCCCACGCACACGCAGAGTGTGGGGGCTATCAACCCCTCCGAAGGCGGAGTTAGTCAGCAGCCTGAGCCTGCTCGGCTTCCTGCTCGCGCATGTTGCCGCGCTCTTGCATCAGCTTGACCAGTGCTTCGCGGTCGGCGGCGTTCAGCATCTCTTCAGCCCTCTGCGCACTGCGGCCGTCGTTGTGAGGGGGGTCAGCCCAGGCCGTGTCGCTGCCAGGCCTTCGCGGCGCTGATGTGCAGTTGCGCATGGCGCCGTGCGAGCAGTGCGCGGTCCTTGTCGTAGCCGCCACCGATCACGCCGACCAGCGGAATGTCTCGCCCCAGACAGTGTTCGATCACCGCGCTGTCGCGCATGGCCAGGCCTTCGTCGCTGAGCTCAAGCAGCCCCAGCGCGTCATCGCGGTGCACATCGACGCCGGCGTCATAGATGACCAGATCCGGCTGATACAGCGGCAGCAGGTAGCTGAGCGTATCATCGACGACCTTCAGGTAATCCGCATCGCCAAGGCCAGGCGCCAAACCGATGTCCCAGTCGCTGCGGGCCTTGCGCGCCGGGAAATTCTTTTCGCAGTGCAGTGACACGGTGACGGCGTCCGGTACCTGCTCGAGAATGCGTGCTGTGCCGTCGCCCTGATGCACATCGCAATCGAAGATCAGCACACGACCGACACGGCCACTCTCCAGCAGCGCCAGGGCGATAATGGCCAGGTCGTTGAATATGCAGAAACCGGAGGCATGAGCGTGATGGGCATGGTGGGTGCCACCCGCCAGGTGACAGGCCAGCCCGTGCTGCAATGCAAGGTCTGCGGCCAGCAGCGAGCCGCCTACTGCGCGCACGGTGCGCTTCGCCAGTTGCGGACTCCAGGGCAGGCCCAGGCGGCGCAGTTCGTCGCGGCTCATGTCGCCGCTGCAGTAGCGTTCGACGTAGTGACGGTCATGTGCGAGCGTCAGCATGTCGGGCGGACAGGGCTCGGGACGCAACAACGCCGCATCCGTGGTCAAACCGCAATCGACGAGATGGTCGCGCAGCAGGCGGAACTTTTCCATGGGAAAGCGGTGTCCCGGCGGCAGAGCGGGGCTGTAATCGTCGTGAAATACCAACGGCAGGGACATCGAATCGGGCCCATTGAGGTCAACCGCGAGTATGCAGAGCCGTTACCGAACTCTTCAAGGAAACAGCACGGACGGACCGATGGAACGTATTGAACTGGAAACGCCGCGCTTGCGTCTGCGTGCCTGGCGCGATGGCGATCTCGATGCACTGACCGAGCTGTGCAGCGACCCGCTGGTGATGCGCTATTTCCCCGAGTTGCGCTCGCGCGACGAATGCGCGGCGGCGATGGCGCGCAACCGGATCCATTTCGCGCGGTTCGGCTTCGGGTTCTGGGCGCTGGAGCTCAAAAGCGATGGACGATTCATCGGTATGGCCGGGCTGGCCTGGAGCCGTTTGCAGCTGCCGTTCTGCCCAGCGGTGGAAATCGGCTGGCGGCTCGCCCAGGAGCATTGGGGGCAAGGCTTCGCGCGCGAAGCGGCAGAGGCATCGCTGGCGTGCGGCTTCGAGCGGCTGCAGCTTGCGGAGGTGGTGGCCTGCACCGCGGCGATCAACGAGCCTTCGCTGGGGTTGATGCAGGCGTTGGGCATGCGGCATGAACCAGCGGATGACTTTGACCATCCGATGATTCCCGAGGGGCATCCGTTGCGCCCTCATTGGCTGTATCGAATCACGCGGGATGATTGGGCAGCGCTTCGCCGACAAGCGCAACCAGTGGAGCCGCTTCGGCGGAATCCGTAACATGGCGCGCCTGCCTCGTGCCTCGCATACATAAAGGAACTACACCATGAGCGACACCCTAGACACGCTGGTCAACCTGCTGTCGCTGGAGCGAATTGAAGCAAACCTGTTCCGCGGTGCCAGCCAGGACCTGGGCTTTCCGCAGCTGTTCGGAGGCCAGGTGATCGGTCAGGCGCTGTCCGCGGCCAGCCAGACGGTGGCGCCGGAGCGTCACGTGCATTCGATGCACGGCTACTTCCTACGGCCTGGTGATTCCCACCAGCCGGTGGTCTATGACGTTGACCGGGTGCGCGACGGTGGCAGTTTCAGCACGCGCCGGGTCAGCGCGATCCAGAAAGGGCAGACCATCTTCACCTGCAGCGCGTCGTTCCAGGCCGACGAGACCGGGTTCGAGCATCAGTTGCCGATGCCCGACGTGGTCGGCCCCGAGAACCTGCTCAGCGAATGGGAGCTGTTGCACAAACTGACGCCGCTGGTTCCGGCGCGTGTGGCAGAAAAGCTGCGCCGTCCGAAACCCATCGAGATCCGCCCGGTCACGTTGCAGGACCCGGTCAACCCGCAGCCGATCGAGCCGCTCCGGCATATCTGGTTCCGTGCCGATGGCGCGCTGCCGGACAGCCCGGCGCTGCACAAGTATCTGGTTGCCTACGCCTCGGACTTCAGCTTCATCGGTACCGCCCTGCAGCCACACGGCGTCAGCTCCTGGAGCAAGTTCATTCAGCTGGCAAGCCTGGACCATGCCATCTGGTTCCATCGCGAAGTGCGCGCCGACGAGTGGTTGCTGTATTCCATGGACAGCCCCTGGGCCGGTAACGCGCGTGGTTTCGCGCGTGGCAGCATTTTCAACCGCGCCGGTCAGTTGGTCGCCTCGGTGGCTCAGGAAGGGCTGGTCCGGGTGCGCGAGGACTGGAGGTGAAACTGGCTGCTGCACGGCACTGGGTGTTCGACATGGATGGCACCCTGACGCTTGCCGTGCATGATTTTCCGGCGATCAAACGAGCCCTGGACATTCCTGAAGACGACGACATCCTCCATCACCTCGCCGCGCTGCCCGCCGACGAGGCTGCGGGCAAGCGTGTCTGGTTGCTGGAGCACGAACGCGAGCTGGCCTATGCCGCCACACCCGCGCCGGGCGCCCGTGAACTGCTGTATGCGCTGCGTGACCGCGGCTGCAGGCTTGGGGTACTGACGCGCAATGCGCACGAACTGGCGCTGGTGACCCTGCAGGCGGTAGGCATGGGCGACTGCTTTGCCAGTGATGACATCCTCGGCCGTGACGAGGCACCGCCCAAGCCTGATCCGGGCGGCCTGCTGCATCTGGCGGAGAAGTGGGGCGTTACACCGGATGAACTGGTGATGGTCGGCGACTACCGCTTCGACCTTGAATGCGCGAACGCGGCCGGCGCACCTGGCGTGCTGGTCAATCTGCCGGAAAACCCCTGGCCGGAGCTGACCGATTTGCATGCGCGTGATTGCCGAGCGCTGCGCCAATTGCTAGGCGGCTAAAGCAGGTCGAGACTGAGCGTGCCAGGCTCCGTGGGCCAGCGGACGCCGGGTCCTTGCTGGCGAAGCTCTTGGCCATGGACGCTGCGTGCGGCTCCTGGTTCGCCAGCACGCTCGCTCCTACGCAGAGCAGAAGCACCAGTCCCATGTAGGAGCC
>NZ_JAMOIE010000115.1 GCF_024448935.1 Stutzerimonas stutzeri | reverse complement strand
GTAGCGTTCCGTGCAAGTATCGGGCTTTAGCGATCATCGCCACTTTACCCCGCTACGCCGCCTCTATCCGCTTCCTGTTCGGCTAGGCGCCCCCGTCGAGCCAGCATTTTGCCTTCGGCTTCCTTCAGATTCGCAGTCAACCGCGACACCCTTGCCGTTCAGCTAACATTTCCCCTTGCCGGATGTGTAGAGGACTTTCACCTCCAAGTCACCCGCTTGGCCACCACAGCCAAGCCAGTTGCGCTTGCGCGCAACGCGCCATGCCTGGCGCACAACTGAAAAGCCCGCCGACTTCCGTCGGCGGGCTCTGCATCACTTGCCCTCGAGCATGTGCCCACGCTCTTCGAGGTTGGTATGCCAATCCATCGCTTCGTGCAGCAGGTGCGGCGTCTGCCCACCCTTCTTGCACGCCGCATCGAAGTAAGCATTCAACGCATCGCGGTAGGATGGATGCACGCAGTTGTCGATGATCACACGCGCACGCTCACGAGGCGCCAAGCCACGCAAGTCAGCCAGGCCCTGCTCGGTTACCAGGATGCTGACATCGTGCTCGGTGTGGTCGACGTGCGCGACCATCGGAACCACGCTGGAGATATTGCCGCCCTTGGCGATCGATTTGGTGACGAAGATGGCCATATGGGCATTACGGGCGAAGTCACCCGAACCGCCGATGCCGTTCATCATCTTGGTACCGCCAACGTGGGTTGAGTTGACGTTGCCGTAGATATCGAATTCGAGCGCGGTGTTGATGCCGATGATGCCAATGCGACGCACCAGTTCCGGATGGTTGGAAATCTCCTGGGGACGCAGAACCAGCTTGTCCTTGTATTTTTCCAGATTGCCGAACACGCGGTTGTTGCAGCGCTCGGACAGGGTGATGGAACAACCGGAAGCAAAGACCATCTTGCCCGCGTCGATCAGATCGAAGGTGGAGTCCTGCAGCACCTCGGAGTACATCACCAGATTTTCGAACGGCGAATCGATCAGGCCGCACATCACGGCATTGGCGATGTTGCCGATACCGGCCTGCAGCGGGCCGAGACTGTTGCTCAGACGACCTGCATCGACTTCCTTCTTGAAGAAGTGAATCAGGTGGTTGGCGATAGCCTGAGTCTCATCGTCCGGCGGCGTGACTGTGGAATAGGAATCGGGCTGATCCGTGACAACGATCGCAGCGATTTTGGCCGGATCGATCGGGATGGCGCCTGTGCCGATACGATCATCGACCTTCAGCAGTGGGATCGGCTGGCGATTCGGGCGCTCACCCGGGATGTAGATGTCGTGCAGACCTTCCAGGTTGGGGTTGTGCGCCATGTTCAGCTCGATGATCACCTTGTCGGCAAACAGAGCCAGGTTGGCGGAGTTACCCACCGACGTGGTCGGCACGATGTGACCCTCTTCTGTGATCGCAACGGCCTCGATGATTGCGAGGTCGGGCTTCTTGATCTGGTGGTTACGCATCTGCTCGACGGTATGCGACAGGTGCTGGTCGATGAACATGACCTCGCCCGCGTTGATCGCCTTGCGCAGCGCTGCGTCAGCTTGGAAGGGCATACGACGGGCCAGCAGACCGGCCTCAGCCATCAGCCCGTCCAGGTCGTTGCCGAGGCTGGCACCGGTGATCAGGCTGATTTTCAGCGGGTTTTCCTTGGCGCGCTTGATCAGCGCCATGGGAACGGCTTTCGCTTCACCGGCACGGGTAAAACCGCTCATGCCGACAGTCATACCGTCGAGCACATGAGTAGCGGCCTCGTCGGCGCTCATGACCTTGCTATGCAGGGAGGACAAGCGGATGCGATCAGAATACATTTGAGCCTCGAACCACTGAGAAATCGGAAGGTGGCAGTCTAGTATGTTTAAAGACGCTCGGGTCACATACTAAGGTCGTAGAGCAATCAACCTTAATAACCGTGTCGCACGCTCGTTCTTTTGTAGCTTTATAAACTGCGGATATAAAAAAAATAGCCTTATAAACTATGGATATAAAAAAGCCGGATGACCTTTGAGGCCTCCGGCGTTTTCGTTCCCCTAAAGGAATCTGGTGGGTCGTGTAGGATTCGAACCTACGACCAATTGGTTAAAAGCCAACTGCTCTACCAACTGAGCTAACGACCCGATGCGGAGCGCATGATAATGATTTGATTGGTTAAATCAAGTTTTTTTGGCTCGTATGTAGCGAGTGGGATCGACAATACCAGCCTCATCGAAACCGGCCGCCCGTAGACGGCAACTGTCGCATTTGCCACATGCGCGTCCATCATCGTCAGCCTGATAGCAAGAAACAGTCGTGCTGTAATCCACACCCAAACCCACGCCAGCCTGAACGATCTGGCCCTTGCTCAGATTTTGCAGCGGGGCACGAATGGTAAACCCGCTGCCTTCCACCCCAGCCTTGGTGGCGAGATTGGCCAGCCGCTCGAAGGCCTCGATGAAGGCCGGACGACAGTCCGGATAGCCTGAGTAGTCGACAGCATTCACACCGATGAAAATATCCCGCGCACCTAGCACCTCAGCCCACCCCAACGCCAGGGAAAGGAACAAGGTATTGCGTGCGGGTACGTAGGTGACAGGTATCCCCTCACCCATCTCTTCAGGTACGGCAATGCGGCTATCGGTTAGCGCCGATCCGCCAATCCCGTTGAGGCTCATGCCGATCACCTTGTGCTCGACTACGTCCAATTGTCGAGCCACCCGCTCCGCAGCCTGCAGCTCTGCGCGATGACGCTGGCCATAATCGAAGCTCATGCTGTAGCAGGCATAACCGTCAGCTTTGGCCATCGCGACCACGGTCGCCGAATCGAGCCCGCCGGACAAAAGGATTACAGCTTTCTTGGAAGTCATGGTTAAGCCCGTCGAAAACCGCTGCGACCAGTCAGTGCCCAGGCGCATCGTTCCAGAGAATTTTGTGCAACTGCAACTGCAGACGCACCGGAAGGTTGTCGGCGACGATCCAGTCGGCCAGCGCCCGCGCGCCTACCTGCCCATGGCTGGGTGAAAAAAGCACTTCACCTGCCCGCGCGTCGAGCCTGTACTCGATCAGCTTGGTCACCGCCCAATCGTAGTCTTCGCGCGAGCAGATCACGAACTTGACCTGGTCATTGCGCGTCAGGAGACCGATGTTCTCGTAGCGGTTGCGTGCCACTTCTGCCGAGCCTGGTGTCTTCAGGTCTACCACCCGACTTACCCGCACGTCAGTCGCCGAGATATCCAAGGCGCCACTGGTTTCCAGAGAAACTTCGTAGCCGGCGTCGCATAAGCGCTCCAGCAACGGTATGCAGTTCGGCTGGGCCAGTGGCTCACCGCCGGTGACGCAAACGTACCGCGGCCGATACGCGGCGACGCGTACCAAAACAGTATCGAGCGACATGACCTCGCCGCCAGCGAAGGCATAGGCGGTATCGCAGTACTGACAGCGCAGCGGGCAGCCGGTCAGGCGGACGAACACAGTGGGCAGGCCAGTGCTGCGCGTCTCGCCCTGCAGCGAATGGAAAATCTCGGTAATTCGCAAAGTATGGTGCATATCAGCCACGGGCGTAACGGCTAAACAGGCCATCCGCCTCCGTTGCGGGAAAGGGCCGCGATTCTAACGAAAATCTATCTATGGTCACCCCCGGTTTCTGCAATACCGACCCGCGATGATTGTATGGCTTGGCTAAATCCATCCGGCGTCTCGTTGGGGCATACCCCGCGCCACGATGCCCGCGCCACGATGAGAGTCGCGCCTGGTGATCCTGAAAAACCGGCGGCTTCGAAAGCCGATTCTTGTGTCAGGTCCTTCACCAGGCCGGTGGGCCGTTCACGTCATCGGCTGTTCAGCATCGCAAGAACCTGAAAGGGTGTTTCGTGGTACAGCTGAACGACGCGTCGCATCAGTCCGGCTCCACCTTGAAATTATCGTTCGGACTCGGCGCGGCGCCAAACCCGGCGGACTGCTCACCAGTATGTGGGGGCGTGATCCTTGCTCACCACACCTTTCACGATCCGAATCTCAAACGCCTCACATGCCTGTCTTACCAGTTCACATACTCGCTCAGCCACCTCCCCGATAAGCACCTTGTATCGGTACTGGGTCACCCAGACAAAGTGATACTCGATCGGGTAGACCGTGTGGCTTCCATATCTGTAATCCATGCGCTGGCCTTCCAGCTGCGTATGGTGGCGCTAAAGCTGACCGGCTGGAAGCCGGTGGTTTTAACCTTGTGATGGAAAATAAAAACACCCTGCGAAAGCGTAGCCCTCGCAGGGTGTGGGGTGACCTTCTCATCAACCCGCTGCGAGAGCGGGTTGTTCAACCTGGTCGGTCACACCAGCTCTTCAAGCTCTGGCAGGATCTCGAACAGATCGCCAACCAGGCCATAGTCGGCAACCTGGAAGATAGGCGCCTCCTCGTCCTTGTTGATCGCGACGATTACCTTGGAGTCTTTCATGCCCGCGAGGTGCTGGATCGCTCCAGAGATACCGACTGCGATGTACAGCTGCGGCGCAACGATCTTGCCCGTCTGACCGACCTGCATGTCGTTCGGCACGAAACCGGCATCGACCGCGGCACGCGAGGCGCCAACGGCGGCGCCGAGCTTGTCGGCCAGCGAGTAGAGGTGCTTGAAGTTGTCACCGTTCTGCATGCCGCGACCACCGGAGACAACGATCTTCGCAGCCGTCAGCTCAGGACGATCAGACTTGGCCAGCTCCTCACCTACGAACGAGGAAACGCCCGCATCGCCCGTACCGGAAACCTGCTCGACAGCTGCCGAACCCCCTTCGGCATTGACCGGATCAAATCCAGTGGCACGCACGGTAATAACCTTGATCGCTGCGCTGGATTGCACGGTGGCAATGGCGTTACCGGCATAGATCGGACGCTTGAAGGTGTCCGGGCTTTCAACAGCAATGATTTCAGAGATCTGATCGACGTCCAGCTCGGCGGCGACGCGCGGCAGAAAGTTCTTGCCGTTGGTAGTGGCAGCAGCCAGTACGTGGCTGTAATCCTTCGCCAGATCGGCAATCAGCGGCGCAACGTTTTCCGGCAGCTGATGGGCATAGGCAGCATCGTCGGCGACAAGCACCTTGGAAACGCCTTCGATCTTGGCTGCCGCCTCACCGATCGCAGCGCAACCGGCACCGGCAACCAGCACATGGATGTCGCCGCCGATCGCCTTGGCCGCGGCCACGGTGTTCAAGGTGGCAGCAGCCAGAACGGCGTTGTTGTGTTCAGCGATAACCAGGATAGTCATTTAGATTACCTTCGCCTCGTTCTTCAGTTTCTCGACCAGTTCAGCCACGGACTTGACCTTTATGCCTGCGCTGCGTGCGGCCGGCGCTTCGACTTTCAGGGTCTTCACGGTGGAAATGGTGGTTACGCCGAGCGCGTCCGGCGTCAGCACTTCCAGCGGCTTCTTCTTGGCCTTCATGATGTTAGGCAGCGACGCGTAGCGCGGCTCGTTCAGGCGCAGATCGGTGGTCACGATTGCCGGCAGATTCAACGCAACGGTTTGCGCGCCGCCGTCGATTTCACGCTCAACGTTCACCTTGTCGCCCGACACTTCGACTTTCGAGGCGAAAGTGCCCTGAGCGAACCCAGTCAGCGCACCGAGCATCTGGCCAGTCTGGTTGTTGTCACTGTCGATGGCCTGTTTGCCAAGGATCACCAACTGCGGCTGCTCTTTGTCGACAACAGCCTTCAGAAGCTTGGCAACGGCCAAGGAATTGAGCTCTTCGCTGGACTCGACCAGCACGGCGCGATCGGCACCCAGGGCCAGCGCGGTACGCAGTTGCTCCTGGGCAGCGGTCGGACCGATGGACACCACGATGATTTCGCTCGCCACGCCCTTCTCTTTCAGGCGTACGGCTTCTTCAACAGCGATTTCGCAGAAGGGGTTCATCGACATCTTGACGTTGGCGAGGTCGACGCCAGAGTTGTCCGCCTTGACGCGGACCTTGACGTTGTAATCGACCACTCGTTTGACAGCTACAAGAATCTTCATGGATTCCTCGTTACTCTCCGGTGAATAGAATTTCGCCGAGGCGAACCGAGCCATGCTCAAGGACCGGGCCACCATGAGCCTTCGGACCTGTTCGGCGAGCACAAAACTGCCCGTATCTTGACTGCAGGCAACAGCTGGGGTCAATAACGCAAATAACCCGTCATAAACCGCTGTTTCCGGATTCTATCAGGCTTGAGAGAAATTCAAACGAACGTTTGTATTGGACCCTTTCAGGCGTCTATATATAATGCGGCAGCTCGGCTTGGTCAGGGATACGATCCAGCCCTCCCCTATCTATAAAACAATCAAGCCTTGAGTAGGAGATAGCCAATGGAACGCGAATACATGGAATTCGACGTAGTCATCGTCGGCGCCGGCCCCGCGGGCCTGTCCGCTGCCTGCAGGCTGAAACAGAAAGCTGCCGACGCAGGCCAGGAAATCAGTGTCTGTGTCGTCGAGAAAGGCTCTGAAGTCGGCGCACATATTCTCTCCGGTGCGGTATTCGAACCACGTGCGCTCAATGAACTCTTTCCCAACTGGAAGGAGCTCGAAGCGCCGCTTAATACAGCGGTCAAGCGCGACGACATCTACCTGCTCAAGAACGCCGAATCGGCCAGCAAGCTGCCCAATGCCTTCGTGCCCAAGACCATGCACAACGAGGGCAACTACATCATTTCCCTGGGTAATCTGTGCCGCTGGCTGGCGCAGCAGGCCGAGAACCTGGGCGTTGAAATCTACCCCGGCTTCTCTGCCCAGGAAGCGCTCATTGATGAACAGGGTGTAGTCAAGGGCATCCTCACTGGCGATCTCGGCGTTGATCGCGAAGGCAATCCCAAGGAAGGCATGTACACACCCGGCATGGAACTGCGCGCCAAGTACACGCTGTTTGCCGAAGGCTGCCGTGGTCATATCGGCAAACAACTGATCAGCCGCTTCCAGCTCAACGCCAACGTCGATCCGCAGCACTACGGTATCGGCATCAAGGAACTCTGGGACATCGACCCGGCCAAGCATGAACAGGGCCTGGTCGTGCATACCGCCGGCTGGCCGCTGAATGACGAGAATACTGGCGGCTCCTTCCTCTATCACCTGGAGAACAACCAGGTGGTGGTCGGGCTGATTGTCGACCTGTCCTACAGCAACCCGCACCTGTCTCCGTTCGATGAATTCCAGCGCTACAAGCACCACCCGGTAATCAAGCAGTACCTGGAAGGCGGCAAGCGTGTGTCCTACGGTGCCCGCGCCATCGCCAAAGGCGGCCTGAACTCCCTGCCGAAGATGGTCTTCAAGGGCGGCGCATTGATCGGCTGCGATGCGGGCACGCTGAACTTCGCCAAGATCAAAGGCAGCCACACGGCGATGAAGTCCGGCATGCTGGCGGCGGAGGCTGTCGCCGATGCGCTGTTGGCAGGGAACGAAGGTGGCGATGAACTGACCACCTACGAAGAGGGCTTCAAGAACAGCTGGCTGTACGATGAGCTGTACAAGAGCCGCAACTTCGGGCCCGCGATCCACAAGTGGGGCGCGATCAAGGGTGGCGCATTCAACTTCATCGATCAGAACATTTTCGGCGGCAAGATTCCCTTCACGTTGCATGACACCAAGCCGGATCATGCCTGCCTGAAACTGGCCGACGAAGCGAAGAAGATCGACTACCCGAAACCCGACGGCAAGCTCAGTTTCGACAAGCTGAGTTCAGTGTTCCTCTCCAATACCAACCATGAGGAAGAACAACCGGTTCACCTCAAGTTGACCGACCCGAGCATCCCGATCGACAAGAACCTGCCGATGTACGACGAGCCCGCACAGCGCTACTGCCCTGCGGGTGTCTACGAAGTGGTGGCCAACGACGACGGCAGCAAGCGCTTCCAGATCAACGCGCAAAACTGCGTGCACTGCAAAACCTGCGATATCAAGGACCCCGCCCAGAACATCACCTGGGTGGCACCGGAAGGTGCTGGCGGACCTAACTATCCCAACATGTAAAAAGAAAGGCGGGCTATTCAGCCCGCCTTTTTCGTCTCCCGAATAGCATGAAGTCACATCCGTCGACTCATGCCCTTCGCTCTCACAACCAAACTAACCGCCTTTGGCATTCTCCGCCAAAAATTGCAGCACCAGCTCCTGCTCACTGGGCGTCAAGCCCGCACGCGGGAACATGCTCTGGGTAATGCCACGCCACTGAGTAATGGTGTAGTCACTTGGCTCCTTGGCAACGTGACACAGCGTACAACGACCGTAGAACAGCTTCTCACCCGGCCCCATGCTCCCCATGGTCGCGCCTTTAACGGCCTGAGCGCGGGCCATCAGGTTCATCGAAGCAGCATCGATGAGCAGATCCTGCGGTGCCTCTTCGATTTCCGGCGGCTCGAACGCCAGGTTCTCCGACTCGGGATCGATGCACTTCCTCAGGCCGGCCAGGCAGGTATTGGCGCTGGTTGCCTGACTGAGGCCACTCGCTGCGAGACTGGTGGTGATGACGTTGATCGACCCGCTATTGCAACGTCCTTTCGAGTCGAACTGCACCCAGCCACCCTCTTCAAGACTGGCAACCCCCTGCATGATCTGATCGGTCACCCGCGCTCCGGCAATGGTAATGCCGCGATCATTGAACAACTCGACAAGGTCACCCTCTTCGATGCCGTTGGCCTGGGCGTCCTCAATGCTGATCAGCACATGCTGGCGTCCCTGCACATGCTCCTCGTGACGCAGCTCCGTGTTGGCCATTTGCGAATGCAAGCGGTTGAACGGATGCGGACTGACCACATGCACCTGTCCCGGCTTGGCGTTACCCAGAAACTCTGCCGGTTCGAGGTACTTCGGTATCGGCGGGCAATCCGGCACATTGGCCTTGGCAATGGTTTCGCAATACAGCTCGATTTTTCCAGACGCTGTATGTAGCGGGTTCTTTTCCGGGTCCGTGAAGAAATCGCCGTGACGCACCCAGCGGTACATCTCTTCCGGCACGTCCAGCTTGACGTAGCCTTTTTCCCAGAACTCCTCGAAGGGAATCCCCGGATTGGCATGGGCATAGGCATTTTCCAGCACCTGACGAACCGTCAGGCCCTCGGTGAACTGATAGCCCACCCCCATCAGATCAGCCAGGCGCTTGAATATCTCGAAGTCATCAAGGCTTTCGCCATACGGCTCGATAACCTGGCGCATCGCATAGATCTTGTCGTTACTGTAAGTGCCGCCCGAACTCATGTCGTCGCGTTCCAGCACCGTGGTCGCGGGCAAGACAATATCGGCGAAGCGTGAAGACGCACACCACCAAGGGTCCTGGCAGATATAAGTTTCCACCTGCTGGTTCATCGCCCGCAGCAGTTCATTGGTGTTCTGCTGATGGGAAAACACGTTGTTACCCGCCACATACACCAGCTTGACGTCTGGGTAAGCCTCCTCGCTGCCATCGCGAGTGAACTTCTTACCGGGGTTGAGCAGCATTTCGCTGATTCGCGAAGCTGGACAACGTGTCTTGACCGGGTTGCGCCCCTGCGGAAGACCGATAGGCATGGTCTTGGTGGATTGCGGCATACCGCCACCGCCGTAATGCCAGCTGAACCCGATACCCTCGCCCGGCTTGCCAATCTTGCCGACCATGGCGGCAAAGTTGACTGCGGCCCAGTGCGGCATTTCACCATGGTGCGCACGCTGCAACGACCAGGCCATGGCGAACTGGGTACGCTTGCTGGCGAACAACTCGGCCATCTCGATGATTTTTTCTGCAGCAATACCGGTGATGGCCGCCGCCCACTCGGGCGTCTTGGCAGGAGTTCCGTCGGCATCCTCACCCAGCAGATAGGGCAGGAATTTATCGAAGCCCACTGTGTACTTATCCAGATAGGCCTGATCGTACTTACCGGTCTTATAGACATGGTAGGACATGGCCAGGAACAGCGCCGTATCGGTGTTGGGGATGATTTTCACCCAGTCCGAGCCCAGCTCCACATCGGTAATCGTGTACTGCGGATTGATGGAAATGAACTTGACGCCCTTTTCCTTGATCTTCTGCCAGCGCGGGTACATCTGATGATCGGCGGTGGTGAATTCGACCCGGTTGTTCTTCCAGGGATCGCAACCGACCATAACCATGACCTCGGTATTTTCAGCCACCATGGTCCAGGACGTCTGCGGCGAATAGACCTCCATATCGCCGATGATGTGAGGCAGGCTGATTTGCGAGGCGCCACCCGAATAGTCGCCGGTGGTTACGGAGTGCCCGCCGATCAGGTTGAACAGGCGCCCCTGCAGCACTTGCGGGCGTAACAGCCCGCCATGGGACCAGCCGCTGTAAGAAGCACTGAACAACGCCTCGTTGCCATGTTTCTCAGCGGTATTCAGGATGGCATTGGCCGTCAGCGCCAGGGCTTGCTCCCAGGTAACCCGCACGAAGGGTTCCTTGCCACGCAAATGCGGCTTGGTATCGCCAGTAGGATCAGCCAGGTACGACTTGCGCACCATCGGGTACATAACCCGCGTCTTGTGGTAGACACGTTCCAGATAACCTTCGGTCAGCATCTTGTTCGGCATGGCGTCCAATTCAGGCACCGGCTGAATACCTACCAGAACACCGTCCTTGACCACCGCCCGGAAAGGCCCCCAGTGGTCAGCACTGGGAATGATGACGGTATCGTCGGCAAAAACCTCATCGCTGCCAAACCAACTGAACCCCTGTACAGCCACGGCCGAAGCCACTGTAGTTTTGAGAAACTTTCTTCTGCTGACCGGCATATCGTCTCCTTCGACTCTATCCACAACTTCCCATCGCCAGGCCAAAAAGTATTTATTTTTTAGGCGGTTAGGCGTGTGGGTTGGCCTTAAGCTAGCACAGATAGATTGTAGTGGTCAACTAATTCCGGACACCTCGATAGGTGGTTTCGACGCCATCGCCCGCTCGTAAACGGTCGGTGGCAGATATCCCAGTTTCGAGTGCAGCCGCTCGTTGTTGTAAAACCCAACGATGTATTCCACGATGTCACGTATCGCTTCTGCGTGATTGGCGTAGTCGCGGCGCCATACCCGCTCCATTTTCAAACTCAGAAAAAAGCGTTCCATCACTGAGTTGTCCCAGCAGTTACCTTTACGGCTCATGCTTTGCTGCATGTCATTTCGCGCCAGCAACGCTCTGTAGCTTGCGCTGGCGTACTGGCTACCGCGATCCGAGTGGGCGATCAGGCCAGGTGGCGGTTGACGCTGAGCAATTGCCAGCTGCATTGCACTACACACCAGCTCGGCAGGCATGTTCGGGGCCATGGACCAACCCACGATCTTGCGTGAGAACAAATCCAATACCACAGCCAGGTACAGCCAGCCGCTGCGGGTCCGGATGTAGGTAATGTCCGCTACCCAGGCCTTGTTTACCGCCTCAGGCTCGAATTGACGATTCAGTACATTGTCGGCAACTGGCAGGTCGTGCTTGCTATCGGTCGTGTGCACAAACTTACGCTTCCAAGCCGAACGCAGGCCGTTGGCACGCATCAAGCGACGAATTTTATAAACGCCGATTTCCATACCCTTGGCGCGCAACGCTTTACGTAACGGACGGCTCCCATAGCAGCCGCCACTCGCATCAAACGACGCTTTGAGCTGCACGGTCACGGGGCAAACCGATGCTGGCGTGTCGGCACGCCTGTTTGCCTCGTAGAACCCCGATCGGCTGACCCCCAGCAGCCGACAGACATACGCCACCGAATAAGCCTTCTGTTGCAGCTGCCGAACCAGGCGATACGTTACTTCAGCTCGCGGGCAAAGAAGGCGGTGGCTTTTTTTAATACATCGTTATCCATCTTGAGCTGGCGGTTTTCCTGCTCCAGCTGCCGGATTCGCTGCTGTTCGGATGTTAGTGGTTTACCGATCCCGGGCTGACCCAATTGCTCAGCCTCGTACTGCTGAACCCAGCGCCGGACGGCTGTCTCACCAATATTCAGATCGCGACAGACCTGCGGAGCGGTCAGCCCCTGGTCCTTGATCATCTTCACGACTTGCAGCTTGAAGCTGTCGTCGAATGTCCTGCGTTTGGTGGTCATGAAAAACTCCTCGATAGATGCATTTTCCACCTATCGAGGTGTCCGGGGAAATTAGACCACTACAGATTGAAGATCACGCGCTATCCGCATGGTTATATCCGGAACATCTACCAACCCGGCAGACGCTCAAATGGATGAGCGCACAATGCAGAACTGCAGCAGAGGAAGGAGCGCACTACAGAAAGCAAAGAAGAGAGTCGCCCATGACTAGCGTCTGTTGAGCCCAGGCGAGCCGATGACATTGATGCTCGGGTGGCTATCTGCATGGCAGGCAGCAAACAACGCGTGGGGTGCGCTACAACGACCCGATGGGGAAAAACACACCGCCGCTCCAGACGCCGAGCCAGCTCTGGCCGTCGATCTCGCAAGGCACCGCCAGGTCCACCAACTGATAGAAGACATTGCGATGGATCAGCGCTTCGAGATTGGCGCGCACATGTATGTAGGGAGCCGGCTCCCGGGTAGCCGGATCAATCTCGAAACGCAAGGGATGCTCAGCTCCCGCTTCGACCTCATCCTCAACATTGGTGAAAAAGCGCAGTAACTGCACCTCACCCTGCCCCTCAACCTCGAGTCGAACCGCCACGAAGGGCACATCCTCGACCTGGATTCCGACCTTCTCGACAGGCGTCACCAGGAAATAATCATCACCGTCGCGGCGAATCACCGTGGAAAACAATCGCACCATGGCCGGGCGACCGATTGGCGTGCCCATGTAGTACCAGCGACCGTCACGGGCAATGCGCATGTCCAGGTCACCGCAGAATGGCGGATTCCACAGATGCACGGGGGCCGGTCCCTTTTTCTCGCTTCGTGGAATCTGCCCCAGCAGATTTGCGGCCTGGTCTGAATCAGTCATTGGCATGCCTCAGCGAGCGGTACCCAACAAGCGCCGTGCATAGTCACGCAACGGCGGCCCCAGCAGTTCTTCGGGCTGATTGTCGTACAGCCACAACAACCCACCTCGGCTACGGATGCGCGCCGTATCCACCAGGTAGCGCGTCCCGGTTTCCACCAGCATCAGTTGCACCACGCTGCTGTCCACCCCAAGACGATCCAGCGCACGCTGATCATTCAGCTCGTCGAAACTGCCGATGCGGTCGTCCGCGGCGGCGAAGCGTGTATACAGCAGGTAGTGGGCGCCGACGGATGACGCTTGAGCCATCGCCTCCTCAAAGCCGAGCGGCTGAGCCGAACGACGCACCATGGGAAAGTATTCGACGAAGCCTTTGAAGGCCTCCTCGGCGACCACGTTAGGCCGTGGATAGGCGTCTCCCGGCGGAACGAAATGGGCCTGGGCGACATAGATGAAGGAATCTGCCTGCAACCGCCAGGAAGCGGCACGACGGGTCTCGCTATGGTCGAGAAT